>DASXPC010000112.1:0-10579 GCA_036493815.1 Fimbriiglobus sp.
CCCCGCGGGACCGAGGTCTCCTCTTCGAAAATCGGAGATCTTCGGTCGGGGCCGGTGGTCGGGTCAGGAGACCCGACCACAACAGGGAATACGGATATAGTAACGAGTGGGCTGCGAATCACTGGAGGTCACCCATGGTTGCCACGACTCCCCGGAATGACGACGAGATCGAACGACTCGGCGAAGAGATGATCGAGGGGCGAATCAAACCCCACCTCGTGCCCGCAGACGAAAGCAAGTTTATTGCCGTAGACGTCGATTCGGGCGACTTCGAGCTCGACAAGGACGACTATTCGGCGGTCACGCGGTTGCGGACCCGCCGGCCGGACGCCGAATTCTGGCTCGGCCGGGCGGGCTATCCCACGGCCTATCAGTTCCGGACGGTCCGATGATCGAGATGAAGGCCACGGGACATCATCGTTCCTCGTCGCCATCCCTCACACACTTTTCTGCCCACAAGACGATGTGGTCGATGCAATCCAAAGTTACGTCGTTCACGCGTTCCCAATAGACTGCGTCGATTGGAGCGTAGTCGTCTCGTTTCAATTTGAAAATGTTGTGTTGCGGCTTGCCGCTGTCGTTCAGTTCCAAGTATTTGTCGTCCACGTAACCGCGATTGTGAACGTGCAGGTTCCTTCGCTGAATAGCCTCGTACAGATGCCCCATGTTGTATTTGGGTGTTAGAGTCAATAGTGGGAGTTTCATGGATTGAAGAATGGCGAGCAGGTCCTTTACGAATCGCCTCTTCAACTGGTCGTCAATGATACGGCACTTCGCTTCCCCGAAGTTGCCGGCCTCGGCCAGCGTTGCAAAGGTGATCTTCTCATTCTGTCCGAAATAGCCAATGTGCTTGAAAAACTGGGCGTGCATTCCTACCCGTACCAAGTCGAACACGGCAGCATCGAATGCCGTCATGAGCAAGATAAATCCTTGCCGTGTCACATGGATACCATCGACCGGTGAACTGATCCGAGCCAAAAGCTCGATTTTCTCGAATTGCTCTTGGGTGTAAATCAGATTCTCAAGCCGGTGATTCCACTTCACTGCAACAGCGCGGTCTATCCCCTCACGTACGACGTCTTTCAGAACGGCGCCTTTAACCTCGTTGTCATCCCGGCCGGCTTCTCGCACCGCGTGCTTAAACGCCCTGGCAATCTCTTTCTCACTGGGCTCATCAGACAAGTAATCGACCATGTAGTCGGCCCATTCACCGATCAAGCTCGCATGCTCCCAAAGGTCTGAGTTCACAATGCCGGAAGGAATTGGCGTCGTCGCTTTGCGGAGGGATCGTATTTTCTTGGTCACCACTTTCCTGACCGGTCCGATCGCCTTGATGAGCAAGTCAATTTCTGCCAATGAAAGTGTCGACCGCGGTGAATTCGGTTCGCGGCTCGGGAGCTTGTCGAGGTCGTTTACGGCGAGAATGTGGTTGATTTCTTCGACATTCCGATCGTGAATTGAGGATTTTGCTTGAACGAAACGAACATAGTCCTGTGTCGACGACTGCTCATGGATGAAGCGTTTGTGTATTGTTGTTGCTTGGTTTTCCGACATATCACTTGCCATGGGCAGACTCGGTGCATTGTTCAGGCTGTTGCCGTTCGGCAGGTTCAGAAGCCTGTAACGGGAATCTGGTTGCCACCCATTCTAAGTACGGGGACGGAGACGGCACTCTTTGAATTCGTATCTCTTTTCACGTTTTAAGCGATGGTCTCCTTCTTCGCGAGGACAAGCCGTTAATACAAAAGGTTCGCGCGGGCCTTGGCCTTTGAGCACAGCCGAATCCTCGAATCCCGGCCACTGCTCCGACCAAAGGCCGCCGGGTGGTTGAGTCGTACAATCCCCATCATGACTCTTCCCTCCATCCCCCGCGGCGTCCACGACCTCGGCGGTCTCCCGGCCGGGCCGGTCGCGAAGACCGAGCACGACTACGCCCCGTGGGAGAAGCGGGTCGACGCCCTGCTCATTCTTCTCTCGAAGAAGGACTGCCGGCAAATGACCGTCGACGAGCTCCGGCGGAACATCGAGACCCTCGGCCCCGACGCTTACGACACGATGACCTACTACGAACGGTGGATGCATTCGTAGCCCAGACGCTCATCCAGCGGGGCGTGATTACCGTCGATGAACTGGGCCGGAAGATCGCGGACGTCCAGGCCCGCCGGGAGCGGGGGGAATTATGAGAGGTGTCCTGAAAACCAAGTGTCCAGTCAACCCCCAAAAGGGGGGGTGGTTCGTCCCTTGCGCCCCTAATGGAAAATGCAGGCGAAACCTACTGGCCGGCAAGGGCCCTTGCCGTCCCTTCCGGAAAAACGGGGGCTTCGTGATGGCGACGACGGAAAAACCAGCCGTTTTCGTTGCCGGCGACCGGGTCCGGGTTCGCCGGGCGTTCCCGCCGGGGCACGTACGAACGCCGTACTACCTCCGTGGATGCACCGGAGTCGTCGAACGGCTGTGCGGCGAATATGCGAACCCGGAAGAACTGGCGTACGCCCGGAGCGGGCTGCCGCGGCAGCCGCTGTATCGGGTGCGGTTCTTTCAGCGAAACGTCTGGCCCGATTACGGCGGGGGAGCGGACGACACGTTGGACGTCGAGGTGTATCAACACTGGTTGGAGGCCGACGCATGACGCATGCCCATCCTCATCCGACGCTGCCCGACGATACGCCGACCACTTACTGGCAGGCGATGGAGGTGGCGGTGCGGGAACTGCTCGTCGAAAAGGGCATCCTCACCCCGGACCAGATTCGCCGGCAGATTGAAGACATGGACGGGCGGAACGCCGGCATGGGGTCGAAGATGGTCGCCCGGGCGTGGACGAATCCGGAATACAAACGGCGAATGCTCGCCGACGGCAACAAGGCCGCGGAGGAAGTCGGTCTCGACCACGGGGCGTACAAGCTGGTGGTGGTGGAGAACGAGCCCGGGATTCACAACGTCGTCTGCTGCACGCTCTGTTCGTGTTACCCGCGGTGGCTGCTCGGCTTGCCGCCGGACTGGTACAAGAGCCGGGCGTACCGGTCGCGGATCGTGCGGGAGCCGCGGGCGGTGCTGAAGGAATTCGGCCTGAAATTGCCCGCGGAAACGGTGGTGCGGGTCCACGATTCCACGGCCGACATGCGTTACCTGGTCATTCCGCTGCGTCCCGAGGGCACCGACGGCTGGACCGAAGAACAACTCGCCCCGTTGGCCACGCGGGATTCGATGATCGGGGTCGCGCTGGCGGAGCGGCCATGAGACTCTGGACCCTGCACCCTCGCTATCTCGACGCCCGGGGTCTGGTCGCGGTGTGGCGGGAAGCGTTGCTGGCCCAGAGCGTGTTGCGAGGGGCCACGAAGGGGTATCTGCACCACCCGCAACTCGTCCGGTTCCGGGCGTCGACCGATCCGCAGGCCGCCATCGCGGCTTACCTTGCCGGCATCCGGGCCGAGGCGATCACCCGGGGATACGCGTTCGACGTCACCCGAATCGCACGGAAACCGGGCCGCGGTCGGATCGCCGCCACGACGGGTCAATTGCAGTACGAATGGCGTCATTTGAAGCGGAAGTTGCGAACCCGCGACCCGGTGAAATACAAGAGTTGTCTCCGCACCACCGGTCCGGTGCCGCATCCGCTGTTTCGAATCCAAGCCGGCCCGGTTGAAGAATGGGAGAAAACAAAGTAACGGGTAGTGTCTCAGTTTGAAGTTTCCCATCCATACTGCACGGTCTCCAAATCTTGCCTGAATCTCCCCGATAGAGTATCGTCGGTGTATGGCAAAGACTCCACGTAAGAGACCGGGCCGCGAAGACGCCAACCAATCGGCGTTCAGGACGCTCCAAGAAGCGATAGGCGAATCCGAGAAGACTGTTCCGCCGGGGACCGGGAAAGATCCGGCTGCCGTGGCCCTAGGGCGGAAGGGCGGAGCGGCTCGGGCAAAGGGGATGAGCAAAAAAAAGTTATCCGAAAATGCAAAAAAAGCAGCCAAAGCAAGATGGACGAACTAGGGTTTACTAGGCTTTTTTAGGGCTTTTTTATCAATGCCTTGGATGGCCAGTGTCGGATCCTCGATAGCTTGCGGCCTAGTCAGCTTAACCAACAGCGGCATTCTGGTAATAATCTTCTTGTTTAAGAATACATCAACATAAAACAGCCCGACACTTGCTGCCATCAAGTTAAGTCTAAATACCAGATTGCGACCTCCGTTTGGCTCAACGGAGAACAGTTCCTTTTTTTCAATAGGTTCATTTCTTTTTCCAGAAGGAGAGACGATAGAAAACCCAACGGTGTGCTCTCCTGATGCATCGCCAGTTCTAAATGACAAGAAAATCGTTATCAGAATTGGAAGCCTATTGCCCTCAGATGGAATATCTTTTGGTGCGTCCAAAGTCAGAGTAAGATCAAGGCTATCGTAGACATTGATAATACTCATTGCTCCTGTTTTCGATTCAATTGCAGTTTCGCAAAACAAAGCCGCAGCCAGAAATGGTCCATTGGTTTTCTGCTTAGTGATTTTCATGTTATCCTTCTCTTTACGCAACAAGTTGTGATACCACTACTTTTGTGTTGGAAGGTAACCCAAACTTAAAACTCGCCTCCCCAGAAGGTGAAAAACTCACTTCGACTGGAAGTGGGCTTGAGTTGCTGGTAATGGATCCCGGATCGGTATTAGAAATTTGTATGGGCTTGCTATATGCCTTGAATTCAAGGCCGATGACAGCAAATGCATCGGCAACAGTTCGAATGGTCTTGTTCGCATCTCCATCCAATAATTGAGTTACCCAGCCACGTGATTTTCCTAGTCTTTTTGCAAGATCGGAACGACTTATTGACATCACACGCATGCATTCTTCTAGGTGCGTTGTTATTTCATAAATAGCACGTTCCTGTTGAAAAAGACGCATATTATCGCTGTTGTCAACAAACTCTTCTACGTGTGTTTTTTTCATTTCTTCCTCTTCAGTGATGCCTTTTTTGCCTCAAAATACCATTCCTTAAGCCTGTTGGCTCTTTCGATTTCGGCATTCGGCCATTCGCCCATTCCTTTTTGGGCACCTGGTTTAACGAAGCCGTGCGTAATAACGCACTTATTCCCGTCCAAAAAACAAGGAAGCCTATATTGGACTTTCTTGAACTCCCACTTGAATGCCCACAACTCATCCATCTCTTTCTTGAAACGCTTATTCGGCAAAGAAGCCGGTCCACCGTTTGCAACTTGCGCGAAAAGCACCAAAAATTTGGCGAGGATTTTTCGTTCCCGCGAGACCAGAAAACTCTTCGCTTCGATTTTGTCGAGCTTTTCCGCGACATATTCCACCGTTCCCCACAGACCTTGGGCAGCAATCTCCGTGAAGGCAATTGGGTCGCTCACTTAAGTTTAGCTTTCTCTAAACTGGTAGTCAAACTGTACTTGCGTTTCTTTAGTTTTTAACTGCCGGAAGACTCGAACCTTACCCATCTTTTCTCTGTCTGTCCATGTTCGGATTTGAAAAACGAGCACAAAGACAATTTAGCTTGACTAAATACAAAGCGCTACGCATAATATTCAGTATGAACAAGTTGCCCACTGAAACCCGCGTTTCCATCCTCAAGGCCCTGATCGAAGGATGCTCGTTACGCTCTACGTCACGCCTCAACGGTGTGTCGATCAATACCGTCACGAAGTTGCTGGAAAACGCAGGCCGGACCTGTGCGAAGGCGATGGACCGTATGATGCGGAGAGTGCCCTGCCGGAACCTCCAACTTGACGAAATTTGGGCATTCGTCCACACGAAGGATAAGAACCTGCCCCCGGAACTGGTGGGTGTGCCGGGCATCGGGAGTGTCTGGACGTGGGTTGCAATCGACGCCGATACAAAGCTGATTCCGTCCTACCTTGTCGGTCTTCGGGACGGGGATTATGCCCGCGCATTCGTGAAAGACTTGGCGAGCCGGCTCAAGTACCGGGTGCAAATCACCACGGACGGCTTGAAAGCCTACGTTCAAGCGATGGAAGACGGGTTTGGTTCCGAGGTGGACTACGCGGTTCTGCACAAGATTTATGGCGAAGCTCGTCCCGACGAAGCCCGTTACAGCCCGGCCGAATGCTGCGGGATCGACAAGAAGCCGATGATGGGTTCTCCCATCGAAGGGCTGGTTTGCACTTCCCATGTCGAACGTCAGAATCTCACGATGCGAATGGGAATGCGGCGGTTTACCCGGTTGACGAACGGGTTCTCCAAGAAACTCGCCAACCACGAACACGCGGTAGCCCTCCACTTCTTCCACTACAATTTCATCCGTCGTCATATGACCTTGAGAATGCCGCCAGCCCTCAAGGCCGGGATTGTCGATCACTGGTGGACGATGGAAGAACTAGTAGAACTCATCGACCGGGACGAAGCCGAACAAAAACGGGCCGTAAAGCAGTATCAGGAAAAGATTTCAAACTGAGACACTACCAAGTAACGTCGCGGCTCGCCGGGATCGCGTCTGTCTGTTACGATGGGCTTGCCATTCGAGAGTGCATCCATGCCCGCCGAGCGCGACGGCACCCCGCTCATCGACCTCGCGGCGGTCTGCATTTCGCCCGCCCTCATCATGACGATGGTCGGCAGTCTCGTCTTCTTTCTCGTCGAAGTGCTATACGGCGGCGACTTCTCGGGACGCGTGCTCTACACGATGTTCTTCTTCGTGTTCGGCGCGGTACTGATCGCCCGCATTTCGATCCAGTTCGGCCGGCACAAGGCGATGATTTACACGGTCGCCCTCGGCGGGGTGGTGTACCTCGCGATGCTGACTTACATCAAATTCAATTCGGGGTTGATGCGGGCGATCGGCCCGGTCATCAACCTGGGGCTCATGGTGCTGATCTGGTGGTGCGCGAACAAGCTGACGTGGGACTGCACCCAGTTCGACGAGGAACGGGAAGCGGGCGGGCGGGGTCTGCTGGCGGCGACGGGGCTGCAATCGATGGAAGCCCCGCCAGAACCGAAGGGGCCGCCGGAAGACGAAACCCCGAAGAAGAAAAAAAAGCCGGCTGTGGGATTTTTGGCCTGGGTGGACCGGTACGACGCGTACCGGGAAGAGGAGAAGAAGAAGCCGCACACGCCGGGCACGTGGGTGATTTATTTCGGGCTGGCTGCCGTGCCGCTGTTTATCCTCGGCCAGTCGCTCATCCCCGTGGACGATACGGCGCGGCGGCGGGCCACCTTTCTGCAAATGGCAGCGTTCGTCGGCAGCGGGCTCGGCCTGCTCGTCACCACGAGCCTGCTCGGCCTTCGCAAATATCTGCTCGACCGCGGGGCGAAGATCCCCCCGGCCATGACGGCCGGCTGGCTCGGCCTGGGGGCGGCGCTCATCGTCGCGTTCCTCGTTTTCGGGGCCGTGCTGCCCCGGCCGCATTCGGAAACGCCACTCGTCGACATCGGCAAGATCGGCAAGCAGGAACGCAAAGCGTCGAAGTACGCGATGAAAAAGGACGACGCCGCGGGCAAGGGCGAAGGCGCGGGCGGGCAGAAGAAAGAAGCGGGCGACGGCAAGGGGAATGCCAAGGGTGGAAAACCGGGCGGTTCGGCCGGGCAGAAAGGGGGCGGCGGCGGAAAAGGTAAAAACCAGGGCGGGAAACAGGGAGACAAGCAGGGCGGCAAGGGGGACGGGAAAGGCAAGAACGGCGACGACCAACAAAAGAACGGCCCGAACGCCAAGCAGGGAGACGACGCGGATAAGAAGGGGAATCCGGAAGACGGAAAGGACTCCGGCGACAAAGCCGAGGGGGATGCGGAGAACGACGGCAGCGACGGGCAGGATTCGAGTCGCCCGACGAAACTCGGCGAAGCTCTGGAGAAAGTCGCCACGGGCGTGAAGTGGATCGTCTGGATCGTCGTGGCGATCGCTGCGGTCGTCGGCCTCTTCCTGTTCATCCTCAAATTCCTCGCCCCGTTCACGAGTTGGGCCCGCGGTCTGCTCGACTGGTGGAAGAACCTGTTCGCGAAGAAGAAGAAGAAACGAACGCAGGTCGGTGGCAAAGAGCTGATCGAGGAAGAAGAGGCCGGTCCGTACGTGCCGCCGTTCGGTGCGTTCACGAACCCGTTCCAGGACGGAACGTCGTCATCCCGTCCGGTGGAGGAACTAGTCGGGTACACGTTCGCGGCCCTCGAAAGCTGGGGGGCCGACCGCGGGGCGGGGCGTTTGCCGGGGGAGACGGCCCGCGAGTTCGTGGACCGGTTGACGGAGGAATACCCCCGGCTGGAATCGTCCGTGGTAGTGGCGGGGCTGGTCGCCCGGGTGGCGTATTCCCGGGTGCCGTTGCCGGCGAACGCGAAAGACTCGCTGGCCGTCGCGTGGGAGGAGATGGAGACGGCGTGACGACCCAACCCGTTTCTTCGATTCGACCGCTACACCTTTCCTCATCTTCCGATAACCCCGAACAATCCTGCTTGGCCTGCCGGCCGCGAATCGGCAATCTTTACCTATGCCCGCCAAAAAGACTAAAGCCCGAACCAAACCCGCCCCCGCCACCGAGTGGTTCACCGAGGACGAACTTCACCTCTTTAACGAGGGGAGCTACGTCCTCATGTACGAGAAGTTCGGCTGCCATCCGGACACGCGGGATGGCGTCGAGGGGGCGCACTTCGCCGTCTGGGCCCCCGGGGCCGAATGCGTCTCGGTCATCGGCACGTTCAACGACTGGAACCCGGCGGCGAACATGCTGGCCCCGGTCGGCAGTTCCGGCATCTGGGCGGGGTTCGCCAACGGCGCCACCCGGGGCCAGTGCTACAAGTACCAGATCCGGTCGCACGGGGGAAATCACATCGCCGAGAAGGCCGACCCGGTCGCGTTCACCGGCGAAGTCTCGCCCAAAACGGCCTCGGTCGTCTGGCCGATGGACTACACCTGGAACGACGCGAACTGGATGGCGAGCCGCAAGGCCAAGTCCGCCCAGGAAGCCCCGATCAGCATTTACGAACTGCACGTCGGCTCGTGGAAGCGGGTGCCCGAGGACGGGTTCCGTTCGCTGTCGTACCGCGAGATGGCCCCGCAACTGGCGGCCCATTGTGTCGAGATGGGGTTCACCCATGTCGAGATGCTGCCGATCACCGAACACCCGTATTACGCGTCGTGGGGGTATCAGGTCACCGGATTCTTCGCGGCCACCAGCCGGTACGGGACGCCGCAGGACCTGATGTACCTCATCGACGTCCTGCACCAGCACGGCATCGGCGTCATCTTCGACTGGGTCCCCTCCCACTTCGCCACCGACGGCCACGGTCTGTCGTATTTCGACGGCACCCACCTGTACGAACACTCCGACCCGCGTCAGGGCTACCACCCGGACTGGGGCAGCTACATCTTCAACTACGGGCGGCACGAGGTGCGGAGTTTCCTGCTCAGTTCCGCCCTGTTCTGGCTGGATAAATATCACGCCGACGGGCTGCGGGTCGATGCCGTCGCGTCGATGCTTTACCTCGACTATTCGCGGAAACAGGGGGAGTGGATCCCCAACCGGTACGGCGGCAAGGAAAACATCGAAGCGATCGACTTCCTCCGCCGGTTCAACCACGAGGTCTACACCCGGTACCCGGACGTGCAGACGTACGCCGAGGAATCGACCTCCTGGCCGATGGTCTCCCGGCCCACTTACGTCGGCGGCCTCGGCTTCGGCTACAAGTGGGACATGGGCTGGATGCACGACACGTTGCGGTATTGCTCGCTCGACCCTATCTTCCGCAAATTCGAGCACAACCAACTCACGTTCCGGATGCTCTACGCCTTCACCGAGAACTTCTGCCTGCCGCTGTCGCACGACGAGGTGGTCCACGGCAAAGGGCCGCTCTGGGACAAAATGGCCGGGGACGAATGGCAGAAATACGCGGGGCTTCGGCTGCTCTACGGCTACCAGTTCGGCATGACGGGGAAGAAACTGCTGTTCATGGGCGGTGAAATCGCCCAACGACAGGAATGGCGGCACGACGGCCAGATCGACTGGCACCTGCTGCAATGGGCCCCGCACCAGGGGGTGAAGCAATGGGTGGCCGACCTCAACCACTTTTACAAATCCGAGCCGGCCATGCACGAGCTGGACAACCGGCCGGAAGGGTTCGAATGGATCGACTGCCACGATTCAGACGCCAGCGTATTGACGTTTCTGCGCAAGGGGAAATCGGGCGATGACTTCGTCGTGGTGGTGTGTAACTTCACGCCCGTGGTCCGCGACGGATACCGCGTCGGGCTGCCCGGGCCGGGGTACTGGACGGAAATGCTGAACGGCGATGCGGCCTGCTACGGCGGCAGTAACGTCGGGAACGGCGGAGGAGTACATGCCGAGGCCATGCAATTCCACGGCCGGCCGTACTCGGCGGCCATCACCCTGCCGCCGCTGGCAGTCGTGTTTTTCAAGGGGCACGCATAGGACACGATAGCAAGGCGCTAAGGCGCTAGTACATACCCCCCGTGAATGTGATTAAGCGGAAACTCTTTAAGTACTTGTTTACCGTCCGACAGGAACCAAGATCGGCTTGGGTGCGCAGAGGGCGTTCTTGAGGTATTGGAACGGTTCGAGGAGTCGCTGGGTGCAGGTGCGGAGGACGGACATTAGCACGCTTTGGACGTGGGCCCCGG
>DASXPC010000113.1:0-20192 GCA_036493815.1 Fimbriiglobus sp.
GGCCAACAACAGCCGAACAACGGCTTGGGCCTCCGGCGGCCACGACGCCATCATCTCGTCCGTGACGACGATCCCCATGCCCAATCGTCGCCGAACGACAGAAAAAGCGCAAGATCAATTTGACGGGCTGTGAACGGTTACTACAAACAATTACGTAACCAATAAATGCGATCCGAGGCACTGGGATACGCTTCCTTCGTCGCCAGTTGAAGTGTATCCAGGTTTTCGAGGTATTGATTGAGGAATGGAACGTCCCAGTTCCCTACCTGCATAACTTCATAATCGAGTCGGAAGACATTATTGAGTTGTCGAACTCGTTCCAAACGAAGCTGAAGAATGTCCGATTCAGGGGTGCCGTCATGTTCGGCCGGTTTCGTTCCAAATGACCCAGGTTCTGGGGTCTTGTACTCTTTGGAGAACTCGAAGACGAGTTCCGGATAAGCCGTGAGCCGTCCGTCCTTTAGCTTCTGAACCTTTCGAGCCGATACTACGCTCCCTTGACCCGCAACAACCGGAATTTGCGTTTTCCTCTCGGCCTTCGGGGCTGGAGGTTGCCCCATCGCCAAATACGTCCCCGTTCCCGCAACAAAAATCAAACTCGCGGCGACTGCGGCGGTCAGTTTCAACTTGAATGTAGACATGGCGGCAAGCACTCCCTCGGTAAGGGTGGAAACGGTAAGCGACGCGGCGGACGACCCCAGGGCGACCGCGGCGGCTCGGCCCGCAAGGGACGAATCCGCCACGACGGCCGCGAGTACAACAGGGCCGACGATGCCCCGGCGGAGGAGACGAGTCTTCAACTGGTCGCGGGCCCGGCTCAATCGTCCGGCAACGGTCCCCACCGGCCAGCCCAAGACGGCCGCGGCCTCGGCATGCGTGTGGCCTTCCAGGTCGCACAGCACCACCGGCAAGCGGTATTTGTCCGAAAGCCGGGCCAGTTCCTCGTGGGCGGGGCCGACCTGCTCTTGGCGAGCCGGCAATTCCACTTCCGCAAGCGGGACCTCTTTAGGCCGCGATGCCCGGCTCTTCAGGGCCGCGTTCACCGCAACCTTGTAAAGCCAACCGGCCAACGTCCCGGTCTCGCGGATTTTCCCGGCTTTCCTTGCCAAGGCCAGGAACGCCGCCTGAAAGGCGTCCTCGGCGTCGGCGTCGTGCCGCAAGATTCGCCGGCAGGCCGTCCAGACCGCGTCGGCATGCCGACGGACCAGCAACTCGAACGCGGCGTGGTCCCGCTCGGCAACGAACCGGCGGACGAGCACGGCGTCCGGCACGGCTTCGCCGGCCGATTGCAAGAGTCGCGGGAACGGATTCACACCGAAATGATCCGACATCGGGCCGGACGCATACAAAAAAATAATTCTCGGTCCCATTTTCGGGTGGGAATGAGGTGTCAAGCGACCTGCGGATACTAAGACCGGGTTGGGAAAACAAATCTGAATTTCGGCGAGTGGCCGATTCAGGAGCGCTACCTATCCCGGAGGTCGGGGATGTCAGACTACATCGGGAAACGAAGAGCCGGTTATTCAAAAGGCGATAACCGGCAATCTCAATATCAAAAAAACGATGCTCCCGCACAAATAAGGCCTTAATTATTCCTTTTTGTACTTATGGCCACCCAGCTCCATAATATGGTCTCTATGTTTGAAATCCACATCTCCATGGAAAAGCTCTTTGCCGTTTTTATCTTTTATTATCAGGTGCCCTTCATTCGCATTTTTCATTTTAAGATGATAAGTGCCTTCGTCATGGCCTGTATGCGAATGACCTTTCCATGTACCTTCATACACATTCCCTTTTTTTTTGCTTTCCTCAAATCTCATGTGAACGTCGCTGTTTTCGCCTTTCCATTTTCCTACGAGACCGTCGTGAGCACTGGCATTCATACTGAAAACTAGAAGGATCGATGGCAACAGAAAGGCCATTCTAAGTAACATGATACACCTCCACTTTGGCCATCATGGTCTAACAGGAATTGTTGGACCGATGCGGCCTGGACATTTATAATGTGCGGCTTATGTGCAATGTATTCATTGGCTGATCCTCCTGGATCATTCCAAGGCTTCCGTCCTTGGCTGTTCGCGTGTGCCCGATTCCAATTTTCGAACCTTTGAAGTCCGCTGCTAATTTCCCGTCCCATTTGTTAAGGGAAAAAGGCGTGTTTGGACCTTTCTTCTGTCGAATGAGTTTCTAGATCGAAGTTTAGTCGATGTGGATTTTGCCGTCTCCCAAAGCGGCCCGCATGTGGCCCACTTGTGGTTTTTTGAGGTTGCAATGGCTTCCAAGAATTCTGCCGAGAAGCGGTTAAGCAAAACGGTGCGACCGAATGGGCCAAAACTCAAATCTCTGCGTCGAAACAAGGCCTTGAGCCAGGCAGCTCTTGCCGAACGGATCGGACACAATGTCCGTACAATTGAAAACGCGGAACGAGGAAAACAGAGAATTCAGGAGGAGATACTGGCGAAAATCGCAAAAGAACTTGGATGCTCGTCTGAGGATGTAATTTTGGGAGAAGACTCGGAGGATGGTCCAGTAGAACCCGGAACGCCGGAATACTACCTCCGCGCTATTATAGGGAAATGGAGATCGATCGGCACCGATAACGCCGGGAAAAACCGGCTGGGAGTTGACATCCCCGAAAGAACTTTTGAATGGGAAGGTGAGTTCGTGCGAGACCGAATCGGCATCGCCGGAACTTTCCGGTGCGTCACACAGGGTTATGAGTACGCAGAAATGGAATTGCGGGGGACAGTCAACGGTCTTGGCATCGTGATGGTGGAGGGTTTTCGTAATACCGGCGACGGCGGCGTTCATCTTGCCCGTTTAATGCTCGAATATCAATGCGATGGAAAGACGAAATCGATGGTGGGCGGATACGTGCATTTCAATCTCGAGCACCAGCGGGTTTTTTACGGCCCTATCGTCGTGAAGCCTGTGTGAAAAGTTGCATTGTCAAGCTATGACGTCGGATTATGGTAACGGCATTCGTTCTTTCACATCATGTTGTAGGGGTCGACGTCCACCTGAAATTCGACCCCGTGCGGCGGTTTGGCGACGGCAACGACTTCACGAAGTACTTCGTGCAGGACGCCGGAACTGGCGGACTGGACCTGGAAGTGGAAGCGGTAGTAATCGTTGAGCCGGAAGACCGGGCACTCGGCCGGGCCGAGGACGCGGACGGCGGCGCGGTCGGGGGCCGGTCGGTTCGCCCGCTTGAACGCCGCGGCCAACGCATCGGCGAAGCCCGACGCCGCCTCTTCCTTCTGGCTCCGCACGATCAGCCGCGCCAGCCGTTGGTACGGCGGGTAGGCGTGCTGCTTCCGGACGGCCAGTTCCTCGGCCGCAAACCGGAGGTAGTCGTGCTTCGACGCCAGGGCCACGCACGGGTGCTCGGGGGTAAACGTCTGGATCATCACCTTGCCCCCCTTGTCGCCCCGGCCCGACCGCCCCGCCACTTGCGTCAACAACTGAAACGTCCGCTCCGCCGCCCGGAAGTCGGGCATGTGCAGCCCCACGTCGGCGTTGATAACGCCCACGAGGGTGACGTTCGGGAAGTCGAGCCCCTTCGCGATCATCTGCGTGCCGACGAGAATGTGGATCAGCCCGTCCCGGAACGCGTCGAGCACCCGCCGGTGGCTGCCCGGCTTGGACATCGTGTCCGAATCCATCCGCTGGCAGACCTTGCCCGGAAACTTGTCCTCGACCTCGGCTTGCAGCTTTTCGGTGCCGAGGCCCTGGTACTTGATCGCCCCCTGGCCGCAGGCGGGGCACTGGTGCACCGGCGGGGCTTCCCAGCCGCAGTAGTGGCAGACCATCGCGTTGCGGCCGCGGTGGAACGTCAGGGCCAGGTCGCAGTGGACGCACTGGGCCACGTGGCCGCAGGCGGGGCAGTGGACGTGGGTGCTGAACCCCCGGCGGTTGAGTAGCAGCATCACCTGCCCGCCGGCGTTCAGGGCGGCTTTCATCCCTTTTTCGAGCGTCGGGCTGACGGCGAAGTGCTTGCCCGGCGTCTTCGGCTCGTGCCGCAGATCGACCAGTTGCACTGCGGGCAGCGGCCGGCATTCGACCCGGGTCGGCAGTTCGAGCAGCGTATACGCCCCGCGATTGGCGTTATTCCAACTTTCCAGCGCGGGCGTCGCCGAGCCCATGAGGATCGGCAGATTTTCGAGCCGGGCCCGCATCACCGCCACGTCCCGGGCGTGGTACCGCGGGGTCGATTCCTGTTTGAAGCTGGTCTCGTGTTCCTCGTCGATGACGATGAGGCCGAGCTTGCGGGTCGGGGCAAAGACGGCACTGCGGGCGCCGACGACGACGTTGACCTGCCCGGAGGCGACCCGCCGCCAGTCGGCGGCCCGCTCGGCGTCGGTCAGGTGCGAGTGCAGGACGGCCACCGTACCGCCCCGGCCGCAGAACCGCTCAATCGTCTGCGGCGTCAGCGAGATTTCGGGGACGAGGACGATAGCCTCCTTCCCCCGCTTCACCACTTCGTCGATCGCCCGGAGGTAGATTTCCGTCTTCCCGCTGCCGGTAATGCCGTGCAGAAGGAAGGGTTTGAACTCGTTCGCCGAGAGGGCCGGGAGGATGGTGGTCCAGGCACGGTCCTGGTCGGGGTTGAGGACGAGTGGAGCGTTGTCGCGCGTGTCGTCCTTTACGTCATACCCCTCTCTGCCGAGTGGAGTAGGTGACCGGTCCACTCGTTCGGAGAATTTGCGGACCAATCCCTTCGCGACGAGGCCGGCGACGACGCCCGGGCCGACGCCGGCCGAGCGGGCGAACGCCCCAAGTTCGACGGGTTCGATTTCCGCCCGCAGCTTGTCCAGGGCCTGCTTCTGCTTGGGCGTAACGGTCGGCAGCGGGTCGGGCAGGGCATCCCGGGATACGGCTTCGACGAAGGCGGCCTCGCGGGTGCCGGCCTTGTCCCGTACGCCGGCCGGGACGACCGCGTGCAGCACCTGGCCCCAGCCGCAGAGGTAATAGTCGGCCATCCAGCGGGTGAGCCGCATGAGGTGGTCGTCCACCAAAGCCGCGTCGTCGAGGACGCGGGCGATCGCTTTGGTGGCTCGCGGCGGGGCCTGATCGGAGAGGCGGACACAGAAGCCCGGCGTACCCCGGTCCCCGCGGCCGAAGGGGACGTCGACCCGCATGCCGACCGCAAGCGTGGCCGCGAGGTGGGCCGGCACCGCATAGGTATAGGCGCTGTCGAGCGGGCGGTCGAAGACCACGTCCGCGAAGAGGCCGGGAGGCGTCGGCTCGGCAGAATGGGCCGCGTCGGGCATGGCGTCGAGTTCGGGGAATAAGCGTCTCATACCCCCAGCCTACCGGTGGGGGCGGGACGATTGCCATGTTAGCAATAAGGATTTATCGCAAACCCTGCCGCGAGGGCGGGGTTCACGGGAAGCTGACCCGCACCGGCTGGCCGACGAGGAGCGGGGGTTTTCCGGCGGGGGCGGAGTCGGTGATTTCGATGATAACTTCGAGCACCTTGGTGCCGTTGACGCCGAACGCTTCGATCCCCTGGTTCCGTTTCGCCATGAACGCCCGGCCGATCCGCTTGACCGTGCCGGCGTAGGTCAGGCTGAAGTTGTTGTTGTCGTAGACGACGACGGCCTTGCCTTCGGACCCGGCCAGTTTGTATGCGAACTCGGGTTCGACCTCGGCCCGGACGAACCGCGGCCCGTTCGGGATGACGACCACCGGGGCCGGGCTCTGCGGATAAATCACGGCACCTTTTCCTTCCAGCACCGGCCCGACGACGCCCGGCCCGGCCGCCTTCACCACGCACGCCTCAGCCGCATACTTGGCTTTCGCCAACACCGCCTTCTGCACCGCCAACCCATTTTCCGCTTCGCTCGTCAGGAGCGACGGCTTCATCGCCTTCAGCTTTTCCATCTTCTTCCCTTCCACTTCGTAGTTCGTCGCCAACTTCCGCACGGCAGTTCCCAACTTGAACAGGTCCATGTTGTCTTTCCGTTCCTGGGCTTTCTGTTCGTCGGTAAAGGGGAGGCCGTTTTGAGGATTCGGCCCTTTCAGATAACGGTCGAACTTGTCCTGGGCGCGTTTATTCATTTCGACTGCGCTTGCCCAATCTTCTTTCGCCGCTTGGACCGCGATTTTCTGAAGGGCGACGTCGAACGTGTAAAGCGTTTCCTGCAACTTTGCCTCCAAGAGCTTGGTCTCGGCGAGTTCGACGCCATTTTTGGCCCTACCGAGTTCGAGCACGGCAAGGGTGTCGTCGAATTCGATGAGGACGGTCCCGGCTTGGACGTCGCTATTTTCGTCGACGATCTTGCGGATTTTGCCGGCCTGCATGGTTTCGGGCAGGCCGTAGTAGGCGAGGGGTGGTTCGGACGTGACGGTGCCCTGGACGACGAGGCCGCGGCCGACGGCCGGCGGGTTTCCGCCCGCCTGCTTCGTCGGGTCCGGGTGCATCAACCCGTTCGCCGCGACCAGCGTCAGAGCGACGCAGGCCAGGACGACGAACAGGGGAATGACGTTTCGGCGTCGCGGTAGACTCATGTCTGGTGTCCGGTGGCGGTCGCCCGCTCCTCCAGTTGGCCGTCTTCCAAGTGATAGCACACGTCCACATAGGGGAGCATGCGGTGATCGTGCGAAACCACGAAGATCGTCGCCCCGCGGGCGTGGGCCGCATCCCGCAAGAGGGCGATTACGTGCTGGCCGTTCTCCCAGTCGAGGGCGCTGGTCGGCTCGTCGGCGAAAAGGAAAGTAGGGTCCTTCACCAGCGCCCGGCCGATGGAGACCCGCTGCTTTTCGCCGCCCGAAAGCTGGGCCGGCTTCTTGTTCGCCATGCCGCCGAGGCCGAGACGTTCGAGCATGTCCCCGGCCTTCCGCCGGGCCTCGCCCCCGCCCGCCCCCGCGCCCCACCGCAATACAATCTCCAACTGTTGGCTCGCGGTCAAGGCCGGGAAGAGATTGTACCCCTGGAATATGAAACCGGTGTGTTCCCGGCGGAACCGCTCCCGGCCCTTCTGCGACATCGTCCAGACGTCCTCATACCCCCGGCCGTTCTTCGCCAGCACCTGGCCCGAATCGGGGTTCAGCAGGCCCGAAAGCACGGCCAATAGTGTCGATTTCCCCGACCCGCTCGGCCCCATGAGCAGGGCGAGCTGACCCGGGTAGAGGTCGAACGACACGTCGCGGAGGACGGCCCGCCGCTGCACGCCATCCCCGAACGTGCGGACGAGCCGGACGCATTTGACGGACGGTTCTTCGGAGGGCGAATTCATGGGGATACGGAGTTCGGAGTTCGGAGTTCGGAGTTCGGAGTCAAAGAACGACTGTTCCCCTTGTGTTTTGCCGTTCGGATGGAAGCGACCACCATCGAAACGATCTCGTTGCCTTCGTCCATCAAAGCCTGAAGTCGCTCGGCCGGCATGATCCCGGATTCAACCAGGAGTTCAATCCAATAAACGGATTCATCGGCCTCCTCTTCGACAATGCCCATTTTCGAGCAGAATTCTGCCGTGGACCGCGCCCGGCACGAAGCCCGGTAGTTCGCCCCGACGGATGTCGCGGACCGTAACAACTGATTTCCGATGACGTTGGCCGCTCGCGACCGGGTCGGCAACGCGTCCACGAGTTTGATCACGCGAAGAGCAAATGCCTTCGTCCGCGGCCGTAGCTGTTCACGATCATTTGCGACCATGCTACGTCCCCAGGTGTTTGGTGTTCACTCCGCACTCCGCACTCCGAACTCCGCACTATCTCAAGAGGCTCATGGGTTCTAATTGCCGGACGGACCGCAAGGCGACGAGCCCGGCGGCGAGGGCGGTGGCCATGGTGATGACGGCGGCTCCGGCGGTGATTTCCCAGCGGACGACGACCTGCGTGCCGGCCTGCCGGGCCAAAGTCGCCATGCCGAGCACCACGGGATACGCGACGAGGATGCCGAACAAGCCGACCCAGAAGGACTGCACCATGACGGTCAGACCGACCCGCCAGCGCGGCACGCCGAGGGCGAGGAGGGTGGCGTATTCGCGGGCACTGGCCATGGTGGCGGCATAGAGCGTCTGCATCGTCACGAGCGCACCGACCAAAAGGCCCAACAGTGCGGCGAATCCAATGGCGATTCCGGCCTTCGTCCGAAAGAGCCAATACAGCCGGGACCGCAGACTGAACTCCTCGGCCGTAAAGGCGGTCATGTCCTTGTACTCTTCGCCGGTGCGGTATTTCGCGTTCAACTCGGCCACGACGTCCTTCGCCCGCTCCGGACTGTCGCACCTGGCAATTAGGAATGTGACGTGGTCCTGAGGCAATAGCGGGCCGAGCAAGTCTTTGGCGGTGGTGACCGAGCAGTAGATCCACGGGGCGGCAAGGCTTTTGATCCCGGTGACGGTGCCGACGAGCGTGACGTCCTTGCCGTTGATTTTGGCCCGATCGCCGACGGCTTTCAGTTGCATCCGTTCGAGGTCGGAGGCGTCCATGACGATGCCGCCCTTGATCGTGAGGGCGGCCTTGAGACTCGGGGTCAGGAAAGCGGGTGCGCCGCCGGCATTTTCGGTGAGGGCGGTGCCGAGGAGGAAGCAGAGGTCGGTGCCACCGCCGGGTTTGACGTAAATGGCGAACGCGGCGATGTAGCTTTCGGGCATGCCGACGCCGGGCCGGTCGGCGACGCGGGCGATGTCGCTGATCGGAATCGGTCGGCCGAGGTCGATCGATTGCACGTCCTGGGAGCCGATCCAGATGTCCGATGCGGTGTTGGCGGTGGCGAAATCAACGGGGATCGAGGTGAGTTGGAACAAGCCAATCAGCAGGCCGCATTGCAGGGCCATCAGCACGGCCGAGAACGCCACCGCCAGCACGCCCGGAAGGT
Organism: Fimbriiglobus sp.; assembly: GCA_036493815.1. Lineage (GTDB taxonomy): Bacteria > Planctomycetota > Planctomycetia > Gemmatales > Gemmataceae > DASXPC01. The sequence continues at coordinate 8,828 of DASXPC010000113.1, forward strand.
ATCGGCCGCGGTCGTGGACCATGCTTTGAAGAGAATAAATCATGTTTCAATTCTTGTAGGGTGGGTCAAGCGAGTCTTCGAGCGCCGACCCACCGCCAACCACCCCTTGTTTGTTCTGGTGGGTCGGCGCGTCCAAAGCGACGCTTGACCCACCCTACCAATTCATCACGCCGCATCGAGGCTTGGTGTCTTCCATTGTCCCGCCCGACTCGGGATTCCCGCCAGCCCGCCGCCGAGGAATATGTGGTGCCACAGTTGCGTCGCGGTCACGGCGGTGAGTCCCATTTCGAGGCCGGTACGTCCGAGGCCGCGCATCGCATTCAGTTTCTCCCGGGCCGCGGCCACGCCCGCGTAGTCGAAGTACCCGGTCTTCTCGATCGACTCCCGGCTCAAGACCTGGTCGATCCAGCTATCGGCCGAGCTCCGTTCGCCCGGCCGGAACCAACTGTCCAGTGGCGCGCGGAACATCTTCTTCCGGCGGAAGGCCACGTCCTTCGGCAGCCACCGGGCCGCCACCAATCGTTCCACCCACTTGTCTTTACGCACGCTCCGCAGCTTCCACCGCGGGTGCAGCCGGGCAGTGTACGCAATCAAGTCCTCGTCGAGGAAGGGGAACCTGGCCTCGACCGAGGAGTGCATGGCCACGCGGTCGCCTTTCCCGGCGAGTTGGTGGCCGGGAAGATTGACCCGAGCACCGAGATACATTTCGCGGTGGAACGGGTGCCAGCGGTGCAGTTCGGGAGGGAGTTCGAGGTCGTCGTAGGAGGAGTGGAGGGTGAATTCGCGGAGGCCGGGGCCGAAAAACCGGAGCTTGTTCAGGCTCATGAGGCCATAAACGTCGAGCCAGCCGTTGTGCCCGCCGACGGCCTGCTGGGCGTGGCGGACGGCGGACTTGGGGAAACTCGGCTGGCCGGTGAGCTTGACCACGGCCTTGCGGAGCCAGAGAGATCCGGTATTGCCGAGATTGGAAAGGAGTCGGTTGATCTTGAACCACGGATACCCACCCAGCCACTCATCGGCCCCTTCACCGGTCAGTGCGACCTTGTATCCTCGGGCGTGGACCGCTTTCGCCAGTTCCATGAGCGAAAGACAGGACGTATCGACAACCGGGTACTCGGCCGTCTCGATCAGTTCCGGATAGCCGGCCCGCAGGTCGGCGTGGCCGCAGGGCACCACGATCGGCTCGCAGCCCAGGTGCTTCGCCACCTGCAGGGCGACGTCCTCTTCGTTCAGCCCCTTCTCCTGCACCGCGATGGTGAAGGTCGGGATCGGCCGACCCAGTGCCTTGTTCGCCACGGCAACGACGAGTGACGAATCGACACCACCGGAAAGGTACGAGACCACCGGCACGTCGGCCCGCAACCGGCGGTCCACCGCCGCGACGAAAAGGCGTTCGTACTCGTCCACCACCGCCTTCTCGTCCCGGCCGTAGTCCTCCTGCCCTTTGTCCGGGTAGGTCACCTGCCAGTAAGTCTTCTGCCGAACGAGTGTTTCGGGAGATGCCGAACCGGTTTTGAAGTGCAGGTATCGGCCGGGGAGCAGGATCGAAACGCCGTCGAACACCGTGGCCGGGCCGGGCATGGCGTAAAAGGTGAAGATGTGATTGAGGCCGGCCGGGTCGGCCTTCGGCTCGACCAGGCCCGACGCGAATAACGCCCGGATTTCCGAGCCGAACACGAGCCAGTCGGTGCCCGCGTGCTTGCGGACGGAGTAGTAGAGCGGGCAGATCCCGGCCCGGTCCCGTGCAAGGATGAACTCGTCGTGCCGGGAGTCCCAGAGACAGAACGCGAACTGCCCCTTCAAGTGGTCGAACATCCCCGCACCGAATTCTTCCCACAGGTGCGGGAGCAGTTCGGTATCGGTGTGCGTGCGGAAGACGTGGCCTTTGCCTTCGAGGAATTTCCGCGTTTCGGGGTAGTCGAACAACTCGCCGTTAAAAACGGTCCAGACCGACTGATCTTCATTCGCGATCGGTTGCTTGCCGTCGGCGAGGCCGACGATGGAAAGCCTGCGGTTAGCGAGCGAGAGGCCGGGGCGGTCGAGGAACCCATCTTCGTCCGGGCCGCGGTGGAGGATGGCCCGCGCCATGGCGGCGACGCGGTCCCGCGGCGCCGGCCGGCGGTCCTTCCCGAGATCGATCATCCCCGCGATGCCGCACATCGGTCTATTTTCCCATCGATCGTGCGAAACGACGTACTCTTCGCCGCATCACGATTCGGACCATTCGCGGCGCCATCCGCTTGCCGAAGCAGGCCCACCAGGCCGTGCGGCCGACGGTCGCTTCACGCTTGCCCGATTCCAGCGCTGAAACGATCCGGTTCGCCACGGCCTCCGGCGGCGTGGCCCGGCGAAAGTTCAACGCCAGCATCGGTTCGTCCCGCAGCAGGTGGCGGTCGAGGTCGTCCGACTGCACGAGGCCCGGGTGGACCATGAGGACGTCGATGTCGTAGCGGGCGAATTCGCCGCGGAGGGCTTCGGTCAGGCCGACCAGGGCGAATTTGCTGGCCGAGTGTTCGGAAACGCCCGGCGTGCCGACCCGGCCGACCACGCTCGTCAGATTCAGAATAGCGGGCCGGCGGCCGGTCGTCGCGCTCTTCAACAGATGGGGTTGGCAGAGCCGGATCATTTCCGCCACGGCGAAGAAGTTGATCTCCATGATCGTACGCAGAACATCTTCGGTGCCGGTGGCGAACGGCCCGTACGCAGCCACACCCGCCCCGTTAATCAGAACGTCCAACCCGCCGAACCGCCCGATGGTCTCCGCAACGACCCGGTCGCGGTCCGCCGGCTTCGTCAGGTCTGCAGGAAGGGCGAGCACGTCGCCGCCGGCGGATTTCAGTTCGGACGCGGTTTGAGACAAAACGTCGGTCGAACGGGCGACGAGGCCGACCTTGGCCCCCTTCGCCACCAGCCGATCCGCGATCCGTCGGCCGATGCCTCGGGACGCACCGGTTAAAAGAACGACCTTGTCCTTCAACTCTCGACGCATCGGGCCACGGTCCCTCGGGTGGGCATAGTTTATGGCGATCGGCCTGCGGCACCAATGCTCCGGCCGTCAATCGCAAGGACTTGAAGACGGGAAAATCGGTCGGGCGAGCAGAATTGCTCAAGTCCTGCCCGGCTGTTTTCGCCCAGATTCCCCGGCTTCACACCCGCCAGGGCCGCACGTCCACCGTGTGCATGCCCGCCCGGCGTGCCGCCTCAAGGCCGATGTCGGTGTCTTCGAACACGACACATCCTTCGGCCCGGACGGCAAGTCGCTTGGCCGCTTCCAGAAACACGTCCGGCTCCGGCTTGTGCCGCGGCGTGTCTTCCGCACACACCACCGCATCGAACCAGTCCCGCACGCGAATGACGTCGAGCGTCTTGCCGACCACGTCGCGGTACCCGCCCGACGCTACTGCCATCGGTAACTGGTGACGGAACTGTTCCGCAATGCGAACGACGGGGACGATCGGAAGGACGCCGTGTAATTCGTCCAGAAACGTCTTCTCCTTCTCCCAAACCATCGCATCGACGTCCTGCACCGGCACGCCGCACTCGGCCGTGAGCAGGCGAATGATCCGGGCCGTCGGCATGCCGCCCAGGGCATAAAACCGGTCTTCGGGGAACGGAATGCCACGGGGGCGAAGGAGTGCAGTCCAGGCCCGGAAGTGGATCGGCATCGTATCGGCAAGGGTGCCGTCGCAGTCGAATATCAGCGCGGACGTGCCGGCGGGCGGGGACCAAGTCATACGGAATTGGGTATGAGACGCTGCGGCAATATCCAGTGGCCGCGTTCTTCCGCTAGAATCTTCCTCATGTGGCCCAACCCGGGTTTATTCTCCGGTCAAATACGGCAAGCATTCCGCCTGTTGACGGGGGGAGAGGTCCCATGAGTACAACGAGAAACGGAAAAGTTTGGACGACGAAAGAATTGTTGGATCTTCCCGAGGACGGCAAAAGCCGGTGGCTCATTCGTGGGACCGTCTGGGAAACCGAGATGACCAAGCGTAATCGCCTGCACAGCAAAACCATGGCCCGCGTCGCGGCCCTTCTCGACCGGTGGCTGGAAACGCAGCCGGAACCTCGGGGCGAAGTCTGTTGCGGGGAAGTCGGGTTCATTATCCGGAAGAACCCGGATTCGACCGTGGGAATCGACGTGGCCTATGTGGACCCGAAAGTCTCGTCCGTGCAATTCGGTTCGACGACGCTTTACGACGGCATTCCGACGGTCGCCGTGGAGATCCTTTCTCCGAACAACACCGATGCCGAAGTGGTGGAGAAAGTTCAGGACTACCTGGCCTGCGGAGTTCCCCATGTCTGGGTGATTCAGCCCACGCTCCGCACGATAACCGTGTACCGGCCCGACCACCCGGCGGCCATCTTCTCGCAGTCGCAAATCGTCACGGCCGAGCCGCACCTTCCCGGTTTTTCCGCCCCTGCGGACGCATTCTTCACGATCCCCTCGAATCGAGGATAAACTGACGGCATGTGGCCCAACCCGGACCAGACCGACCGCCTGCTCGCCGCCGCGAAGGCCGGAGAGTCCGGAGCGGTGAACGACCTGCTGGGCGAATTCCGCGAACCGCTCCGGCGGACAGTCGGCCTCAGGCTCGATCCGGTGCTGGCCCGCCGGGTCGACGCGTCCGACATCGTGCAGGACGTGCTCATCGAGGCGACGCAACGACTGAAAGATTATCTCAAAAAGCCGGACATGCCGTTCGCCCTCTGGCTCCGCCACCTCGCCCAGGACCAGATCATCGACACGCACCGACGGCACCGGTTGGCCCAGCGGAGGAGCGTCGATAAGGAGCAACCGATCCACGGCCCGGCCTGGGCGGAGGATTCGTCCGCCTCGCTCTTCGCCCATCTGATCGATTCCGAACGAACGCCCTCGACCGAGGCGATCCGGGTCGAGTTGCAGCGAAAGCTCGCCGCGGCGGTGGACGAACTGGCCGGGGACGACCGCGAAATCATCCTGATGCGGCACACCGAGCAACTCTCGAACCAGGAAGTGGCGTCCGTCCTCGGTCTGACCGAGGCCGCCGCGTCGATGCGATATTTGCGGGCCCTGCGACGACTCCGGACGGTTCTGGTGCCGGATAGCGAACCATCGAAGGACGAATGACGTGACAGCCGCCCCGTCCGACCGCGACGAACGTCTGGCCGGGCTGATCGCCGCGCTGGGCGACGCCGTGCGTGTCGGAAGGACTGCGAACTTGGAAGAAGTGACTTCGGCGCATCCCGATCTGGCCGACGAATTGAAGGAGCTCTGGGCGGTGGCGCAGTACGCCGATCTGGCCCGGGGGTCGCCGTCCGATTCCGTCACCCTGCCCTATCACGATCCGAAAGACACCCCGTCGTCACCGACGGCCCTGCCCCGCCGGTTCGGCGATTTCGAACTCGTTTCCGAACTCGGCCGGGGCGGAATGGGAGTGGTTTATCAAGCGCGGCAACTTTCGCTGAACCGGACCGTGGCGGTGAAGATGGTGCGGGAAGCTCACCTGGCGACGGAGGAGGACCGGTCGCGGTTCCGGGCCGAGGCGGCGGCGGCCGCGAGACTCTCCCACCCGAACGTCGTCACCGTCTACGAGGTGGGGGAGGTCGACGGACAGGCCTATCTTTGCCTCGAATTCGTGGCCGGACGAACGCTTTCGCAACTCGTTTCGACCGAAGGGCCGTTGCCGCCGCGGCAGGCGGCGTCGCTCGTCGCAGCCGTCGCACGGGGCGTGCAACACGCCCACGAACATGGGGTGCTGCACCGGGACTTGAAGCCGGCCAACATTTTGTTGAGCGCGGAGTTCGGGGTGCGGAATGCGGAGTGGAAAACCAAGAGCGGAAAACCGGAATTCGATTCCACACTCCACACTCCGCACTCCGCACTGGTTCCCAAGGTGACGGATTTTGGGTTGGCCAAGCGGACCGACGTTCCGGAATCGCTGACGCGAACCGGGGCGGTGGTCGGTACGCCGAGTTACATGGCACCGGAGCAGGCGACCGGGCGGAAGGACCTGACCCCGGCGGCGGACGTTTATTCGCTCGGGGCAATTCTCTACGAACTGCTGACCGGCCGGCCGCCGTTCCGGGCCACCACGCAGGTCGATACCCTGCTTCAGGTGCTCGAACAGGAGCCGATCCCGCCGCGGGATTTGAACCCGTCGGTGGACCGCGACGTGGAACTGATTTGTCTGAAGTGTCTGCAGAAACCGCCGGAACTCCGTTACGCCTCGGCAGCGGACCTGGCCACGGACCTCGACGCGTATGCCGCCGGGGAGGCCGTCTCCACGAGGCCGAGCGGCCTCGGCTACTTCTTCTCCCGCCTCCTCCGGGAAACGCACCACGCCGGCGTCCTCGAAAACTGGGGCCGGCTCTGGATGCTGCACAGCGGAGTCATCTTCCTGCTCTGCCTCATCACGCAAGTCATGGCATGGTCGAACGTGAATTCCCACATCTACTACCTGGCCGTGTGGGGGACCGGGCTGGCGACGTGGGGGGCGATTTTCTGGCGGCTCCGACGTCGGGCCGGGCCGGTGCTGTTCGTCGAACGGCAGATCGCCCACGCCTGGGCCGCGGGGGTCATGGCCAGTATCGGCCTGTTCGTCATTGAAGTCGTCCAGAATTTGCCGGTGCTGACCCTCTCTCCGGTGCTGGCCATCATCGGCGGCATGGTATTCTTCTTTACCGCCGGCACGCTGTCCGGACGGTTCTATCTGACCACCGCGGCCTATTTCGCCACGGCCGTGGGCATGGCCAAGTTCCCCTCATTCGAACACCTCCTCTTCGGAGTCGTCTCGGCCGTCTCCTTCTTCGTCCCCGGATTGAAGTACTACCGCCAGCGGAAACGATCGCTGGCGACCGCCGCCCGAGGCACACCATGACCTGGCTCTTCGTCGGGTTCGTCGGCCTCGGTGCGGTCGGGGCCTTCTGGCTCCTCCTGGCCGCGGCCCGGGCGGGCGAACCGGAAATCGATCGGACGACGAGCACCACCACATTTCGTCACGGCCGAACGTTCCTGGCGTTTGGCCTGCTCGTCCTCCTCGGCCTGCCGGCGGTTATCGCCGGCCTCGCCCTCGCCGCACCCCCCAAAACACAATTCGGCTACGCATTCTTCGCGATCCTAGCGGGCGTCTGTTTCGCCGTCGGGGCCGCCTTGACATGGGACGCCATCCGTTACCGGTTACGCATAACCGCGAACGGATTGGAATGCCGCTCGCCGTGGCGAAGACGGTGTGCAATCCCCTGGAGCGATGTGGCGTCGGTAACGTATTCGCGTGCGAACATGTGGTTCGTCGCCGCCGCGAAAGACGACCGAAAGGTTCGCATCTCGATTCTGGTTCCCGGCGCGAATCGCTTCCTGGAATCGTGCGAGGCTCGGCTCCCCGCCAATGCCCGGAGCGGCGCGTTGGCCGGTTACGGATGGGTTAAGCGGGCCGTTCCGGCCCGATCAGGGAGGTAAGGCGATCGACGGCCCCGGCCAATCGCGTCCGCAACGGCGGGGGTACGGGCTGGGCGGCCAAGCCTTCCACGGCCGCTTCGATCACCCGCACGGCCGCTTCGGCCAACACCGATGCGGTGTCCGCCGCCGGCGGGGTCGGCGGCGGGTCGTCCGGCTTCTCGCCGAGCAAAACGCGGAGACCGTCCAGAACGGTTTCCTGCGTCACGGCTGAAAACGCCAGGTCGTCGTCCTCACCCGCGAATACCCCCGCGAACAAGTCCCGTTTCGACTCCAACGTCCGCAACACGCGCTCTTCCACCGTCCCCCGCGTAACGAAGTTCACCACCCGCACCGGGTTTTTCTGCCCCATCCGGTGGACCCGGGCGATCCGCTGTTCGAGCACGGCCGGGTTCCAGGGCAACTCCAGGTTCATAACCGTATCCGCGACCTGAAGATTCAGCCCGGTGCCCCCGGCGTCGGTACTCAAAAACGCCCGGCAACTCGGCTCGCCGTGAAACCGTGTCAGCACGGCCTGCCGATCCGGACCCGACAACCCGCCGTGCAGGATTGCGTACCCGACCTTCAACCGGTCCAAAACGGACGCAGCCTCCCGGATCATCGTCTCCCACTGGCTGAACACCACCAGCTTGTGCCCGCCGTCCTGCAAGAGTTCCGGCACCAGCTCGGCGAACTCGTCCAGCTTCGGCGACACGTGCGTTTCCTTGTCCACCAGAAACGTGCTGTCGCACACCGTCCGCAGGTTGACCAGTGTTGCCAGCACCCGAGTGCGGTCGAGTTCGGACAGGAATCCTTTGCGCAACAGCCGGGCGAGTGCCGCCGCCTGTTCCTCGTACCGGCCACGCTGCTCCGGGGCGAGGTCCACAACCACCGTACTGTCGGTCCGCGGGGGGAGTTGCCCGAGCACTTCCGCCCGCGTCCTCCGGAGGAAGACCGGGGCAAGTTTTTCCCGGATCGCGGAGAGGTTCCGATAGCCGGTGACGTTGCCTTTGGCGTCCACCGAAACGTGGTCGTGCAGGAACTGGAATGCCGGGCCGAATCGGCGTTCGTCGACGAACGCAACGATGCTGTAAAGCTCTTCCAGTCGGTTTTCCAGCGGCGTGCCGGTGAGCACCATCGCGTATCGGCTCGTCAGTGACTTCACCGCGCGGGACGTTTTCGACTGCCAGTTCTTGATCCGCTGGGCCTCGTCGAGAATGACGACATCGGGGGCCCAGGCATTGATCGCGTCGCGGTCGCGGACGACCTGTTCGTAGTTCACCAGCCGATAGAAGGTCGGCGTCGCGTATTGCGTTTTCCGTTCCTCGGGCGATCCTTCGACGATCTGCACCGCCCGCGGGGTGAACTTGCGGATTTCGGATTCCCACTGGTACTTCACCGACGCCGGGGCGACGACGAGCACCCGGCCGATGCCGCGGTGGCGGGCGAGCAGTTCGACCGCAGCCAGGGCTTGGATCGTTTTGCCCAGTCCCATGTCGTCGCCGAGGATGCTCCGCCCCCGGCACGCCAGGAAGAGTGCGCCGCGAATCTGGTAATCGTAAAGCGGGACGGCGAGCAGCGGTGGGCCAAACGTACCGGCGTCGAGTTCCGCCAGCCACCGGTCTTCCCGCGACCGCATCTCGACCCGTTCGATCTCGCGGTCGACGAAATCGAGCGCGTCGGTGCGGACGGCCACTTCTTCCGTCAGAGCTTCGATGGTGGGGACGAGGTCTTCGAACCGCCCCTTGCCGGACCAAAGGCCGCGGTCGTCGAAGAACCGGCGGGCGAAGGCGGCGAGCCGTTCGGACCGCCGTTTGGGCAGGCGGAGTGCGGGGCGGACCGGGTCGCCGTAATCGAGAACGACTTCGGGCCGGGTGGGCGTCGCCTTCTTCCGCCGGACCTGTTCGGGGAGTTCCTTCAGCGATTCGAGGACGGCTTCGACGTGCTTGCAGGTGCCGAGGGTGTTGGCCTTGAAATCCGGGCAGGTGCAGGCATTGTCGCCCAGGTCGAACCCGCGGACGGAGACCGTATAGGCGCCGCCGGTTTCGGGGTTGGTGACGCGGAAGTCGGAGTGGACGCGGTTTTTGCCGAGGTTGTGAATCAGGAATCGGCCGGCCTTCGCCCGCCGCCGGCGGAGGTCGATCTGTTCTTCGCGAAGCATGGCCTTCCCCGATCACCGTTTCCGCACGGCCCACAACATGCCGTACTCCCGGTCGTATTCCGACCGCGCCCGAACGTCGTGCGTAGGACACAGTCGGCGTTCGAGCAAGGCCAGCGTGCCGGGCCGTAAATTATCGTGATACTCGATCCCGAGCCGATCGATCCGGGCCAGGATCGAATCCGGCACGGCGGAGAACACGTCGTATTCGCTCCCCTCGATGTCCATTTTGAGGAAGTGGATTGTCGCGATCCCGTGTCGGGTGAAGAAATCTTCGAGCGACATTACCGGTATGCCGTCCGGGTCCGGGCGGTCGCTCCGTTCGAACTGGTGGTCGAGCGAGCGGTCGGTCGTCGATACCATGGTTCCCGTTCCCGTCGTAGCCCCGAGGGCGAGGTGCAAAGGCTTCACGTTCCCGCACCGTGTTGCGGCCAGGTTTTTTTCGAGCGTCGCGTAATTCTCCGCGAACGGTTCCAGTGCAAAAACGCGAGCCCGCGGGCACCGGCGGGCGAGCCAGATCGAAAACAACCCGACGTTGGCCCCCGCATCGACGACCACGTCATTCGGCCGGGGGGTGTAGAAATTCCGGGTGTAAACCCGATCGCACCAGACTTCCAGAACGGTTTCGAGCAGTCCGGTCCGCCCCGGCGGGTGAACGATGACCGAGCCGTTCCAGAGGGTGAGTTGTTCGACGGGTTCGCGGCGATGAAACGCGCGGAGGAGGGAATGGCCGTGGCGAAAGCCGAACAGGAGGAACAACCTCCGTCGCCAAAGCTTGGACCTCCAGCCCAATCCCTCCCGCAGCCGGCGAACGATCATGGCCAAAACCCCGGGAAGAATCGCCGAACCGACGTGTCCGCAGCCGGATCGTCCTCCCGGCCGGTTTCCCCGACCGGGGCTTCCCCGTTATATTAATGAGCCCTGTTATCAAGCTGGAAATGCCTGCATTCAATCCAACACATAGCCGGCCAGGTAATAAGCCCCGCCCCAAAATGCGGCCGCGAACAGCGCCTCGGCCTCTTTCAGGCGGACGTCGGAAAGTTGCTGGAACTCGGAACGGGTCATTCCTCGACCACCGCCGGCTGGTATTTCCGCCAGAGTTCGTCGATGAGATTTTCTTTTTCGCGGGTGACGATTTTGGCCGTGACCTTGGCCCGGCATTCGGCCTGGACTTTCTCGTCGAACGGCCGCTGACCCGCCTCGGCCCGCTCCACCACCTTTACGATGTGGTACCCCGTCGCCACCGGGATCAGATCGCTCACCTGACCGACTTTCATGGCAAATAGCTTCGGTTCCAGCTCGCTCGGCTTGATCTCGCCCTTCTTCTGCCCAATCCCTTCCCCGCCGCGGAGGTTGCTGTCCCCCTGATCGTACGCCTTGGCCAGTGCGACGAAGTCCGTCCCGCCTTTGGCCTTCGCGAGCAGCCCTTCGGCGTGGACCCTCGCCTCTTCGGGCGTGAGGAACCGCCGCACGTTGATAAACAGGTCGAGCCACTTGACCCGGTCTTCGGTCCGGAACTCGGCCGGGTAGCGGTCGTAATAGTCGCGGACGTCGGCGAGCGTCACGGTCTTCGCCTTGTCCCGGAACTGCTGGCCGATGAGCATGTCCACCATGGCGTCCCGTTCGATCTGGCGGCGCAGCCCGGCCAGCGTCAGTCCCTGATAGGACAGGGCTTCCTTGAACTTGTCTTCGGACTTGAGTCCCGTGGCCTTGCGATAGGCGGCAAGCCGGCGGTCGGCTTCCTTCCGGGCCTGCTCCTTCAGTTCATCTTCGAGCTGCGGTTTGTTCTTCTT
>DASXPC010000114.1:0-6906 GCA_036493815.1 Fimbriiglobus sp.
GCCCGCGGCTCCTCCGAAACACATTTTCGACCCACCGCACTAACGGAATCTATCGGACCGCAAATGCCCGGCTCACCGTCTTCACCTCCAACCGTAAAGTCGGCGTCTTAAACACGTCGATCTCGAACGGCGTCCCGACGCGGTTGCCGCAGACGTCTTCCAGATTGGTGTCCACGACGAGGCGATACTTCCCCGCCGCCCAGGGCTTCCGGGGGACGAACGCCCACTTCGTTTCTTTATCCGAAACGGCGATCGCACCCTCGACCCTCTTCCCCGCGGCGTCGGTCACCCAAACCATCGTGTCGAGCAGGGCCCGGTCGAGCGGCTTGGGGAACGCGACCCCGAGCGGCCCCGCCCCGCCGGATGCGGGAACGGTCAGCTTCCAGTTCTCCGGGTCGATGGGCGTGTCGTCCGGTTTGCCGACCTTGAACGTCTTCTTGTACGACGCCTTCATTTCCCGCCCGTTGCCGTCCTTCCAGGCCTTGTCGATCGCGAACGTGTAGGACTTCCCCGCTTCGATGGCGGGCCCCATTTCCTGCCGCGGCACGAGCCCCTGCTTGATCCGCCCGGGGTCGAACAGGAGCGTAAACCGCGTGCGGTCGGGGTTCCAGAGTTCTTCGCCCAGTTCGAGGAACGGGTATCGGACGACCGTGCCGTCGGAGCGGACGAGCTTGAAGTACTGGTAAACGTCGCCGCGGGACATCGGTGCGGAAAAATGGACGTACAGTCGAAGCGTGTTTTCCGGGAGCGTGCCGGCGGACGGATAGACCGTCGTGACGGCCGCGGGCGGGGCGTCGGGCTTGGGAATCGACAGGATGACCGAAACGGGTTTGCCGCCCGCGCCTCCCGGGAGGCGGTTCGGGTCGAAGGTGGCTTGGTACGACGTTCCCGGCACGAGCGGGAAGCGGGGGGTGAAGAGGACGGCCCCGTCGTCGACGCGGTAAGAGCCGAGCATGGCGGGACGGGCGGCGGTGTCGGTTCCCCCGGCCACGGCTATGCGAAAGAGTGCCTGCCACTTGGCGGCATCGGGCTTGGATTCGACAAACCCGGCGACGGATTCCTTCGACAATCCCGCCAGTCGCACGACGGGAGCATCGCCCGGTTTCGGCGTGTGCAGGGTAATCGTCGGCGAGGCCGGGTCGGCGACCAGAACGACGAGGAGGCCGACAAACGGAACCATGGGATTGCCTCGACCGGAAGTGCCTCTGTTTGTCTTGTTCCCTCCCCCCTTGCGGGGGAGGGAACAAATTCAAACTGCGACATTACGCCTCAACCGACCGCGGGCGGCTCGACCGCCCACGGTTCGTTTCAACGTCGGAACGGACTTACGGCAGCGGAATGGACTTCAGCGTCAGGGTAATTTTGCTCGCCGGCACGGGGGGTTGGCCGAACGCAGCGGGGGGAGGATCCTGGATCAAGATCAGTGCCCGGCCGGAGTCCAGTTTGTCGAGGTGCACGACGCCGTGGAGTTCCTTGATCGTCTCGAACCCCAGCCCGGCTTTTTCGCCGCCGACCCGCGCCGTGATCGAGGCGGCCGAAGTAATCCCTTCTGTCGGAATCTTCATCACGCCGCGGACGCTGTTGGCCATCAGCAGGTAGTCCTTACCGTCCTTCTGATAGACGAACATGTCCAGCGGGTTGTTCCGGTTGCCCAATTCGGCAATCGTCTTGCCCTTCACCTTGGCGCCGGGCTTCAGATCGGAGATCGGGATCTGAACGAGCGGGGTACAGGTGTAGGCGGCCAGCAGGTACTCGGTGCCGTTGACGTTATACGGCGTGAAGGTCCGGACCGGGGCGTTGGTTTCGAGCCGGCCGTGGTTGCCGTGGAAAATCTGGATTCCCGTGCCTTTGTCCGCTTCCTTGAACGGGAACGGGATGGTACGGAGTGTGGAGGCGAAATCTTCGTTCGACAACCCGGCGACGACCAGCTTGCCGTCGACGTAGGCCATGCCGGTGATCGCCATCTGCCGCTGACGCCCCTGGGTCGGATTCGGCAGCTTCACCCCGGAATACATCACGTCTTTCGTGGAGAACTCGGACATCGCCCCGGTCCGGTCGAGCTTCAGCAGGACGGGGATCGCGTCGTTCCCCCGCCCCCGGGAAACGGAGAGGTATATGTTTCCGGACGCCGGATTGACTTTGACGTCTGTTACGGACAGGTTGGCCTTTTCGATGCCGAGCATGGAGGCGATCTTCTCGTCGAGTTTTTCCACCAGCACGTCGCCCTTGCCGGCTTCCTTGGTGTCGGCGGTGTCGATGGCGAAGATGGTGGCCGCCTGCGGGTCGCCGACGAACAGCACGCCGCCGGGGCCGAACGCGAGGGCGGAAACGGATTTCAGGGCCGGGGTGCCCTTGGCCATCCCCTCGGTCGGGGCCGCGGCATAGGCCGGACTCGCGGCCAACGCCAACGCGGCGATCAGCAACAACTTCTTCATAAAGGCATCCTTTCGGGAAAGGAACGGGGGCGATTGCCCACCCCGCCATGATCCGATTTCGCCCGGCGGAAGCAAATGAGAAATCGGAGGAGACTAGACCCGCGTCAAGCCGACGCGGGAAATGAGCACGAGTTTCTGGCTTTCAAAGATGCGATACGCCACGACGAGCGGTGGAACGACGGCGATCCTGCGACTTAGCTCCTCCCGGGATTCACCTGCCTTTCCGGGGTTGTGGGACAGCAACGCGTCAACTTCGTCCATCGCATCGAACACGGACTGATGATTGGCTGTGAGGTCCAATATCCGGTTGACTTCACTCAACGCCCCGCGGAGCCAGACGACTTTGTACACGACTGCCTTTGGGATTTGAGATAGGTAATCGCTTCGGCTGTCGTCAGACCACCCGGCTCCGATTCGCGCCGATCCAGTTCCTCTTCCGAAACATCGTCTAACCAGAACACCGACATAGGCGGTTCGTAGTACCCGAGTATTTTTCCGTCCCTGTCCAATAGTTGCACCCGTTCTTTCGCTCCGAGAAGCTGAGAAATGGTTGCCGGGTCAATCGTCATTTGTGCCACGTCTGATCCTCCCTAGTCGCCGAGTATTCTACTACACCCCCGCCCTTTCTCACGACGGCAATTCATTCTAAAACAATCCCTCCGATTCCCTCCGCGAGGCGAATTCATGGCCGACGTCCGGGCGTTCCGCGGGTTCCGCTACGATCTGGGAAAAGTCGGATCGCTGTCCGACGTCGTCGCCCCGCCGTACGACGTGATCGATCCGGCCCTGCAGCAATTGCTCTACGACAAGAGCCCGTTCAACGCGGTCCGGGTCGAACTGACGAAGGACGAACCCACGGGCGACAAGTACACCCGGGCGGCCAACGCGTTGAAGGAATGGCAGGTCGCCCACGCCCTGACGCAGGACACGGCCCGCAGCCTATATGCGTACGAGCAGGAGTTCGTGGCCGAGGGGAAAACGTACGTTCGCCGCGGGTTCCTCGCCCGGGTGCGGCTCGAACCGTTCGGCACCGGCCGGATTTTCCCGCACGAACAAACGATGTCCGGCCCCAAGGAAGACCGGCTCAAACTCTACCGCGCCACCGGGTTCAACGTCTCGCCGATCTTCGGCCTCTATCCCGACGACGCGGGCGAAGTCGGCGCCGCGTTCGCCCCCCTGCTCCGCGGAGCCCCGCCCACCGAAGCGACCGACCCGCTCGGCGTGATTCACCGGCTCTGGGTGGTCACCGACCAGCAGGCGATCTCGAAAGTGGTCGGGCTCATGGGGCCGAGGCCGGTCTTCATCGCCGACGGGCACCACCGCTACGAAACCGGATTGAAATACCTGGAGGAACGCAAAGCCGCGGGCGAGGTGGCGGACGACGAGGCCGCCCCGAACTTCTGCCTGATGATGCTCGTCGGCATGAGCGACCCGGGCCTCATCATCCTGCCGACGCACCGGCTCGTCGGCGGAGTCCCGGCGTTGACGACGGAACAACTTCAGGCCGCGATCCGCGACCACTTCGAAGTCGTCTCGGTCTCGACCGATCCCCGCGCGTGCTGGGAAGACGTGGAAATGGACGGCTCCCAGTCCGTCCTCGGCTTCGGCACGATGGCGGACGGCAAGTGGCTCGTCGCGCGATTGAAGTCCACAACCGCAATGGACCGGCTCGCACCGGACCACTCGCCCGCGTGGCGCGGCCTCGCGGTCAGCATCCTGCACAAGCTGGTTTTGGACACGTTATTGGCCGGCAGCCCGGCTTGCAAATACGTGCATACCTTGAACGAAGTGACGGACGCGGTCGCCGCTCGGCAATGCCAGCTCGCCTGCCTGGTGCCGCCCGTGTCGATGGGTCACGTCGAGGAGATCGCCGGCAATCGCGAAACGATGCCGGCGAAATCGACCTACTTCTACCCGAAACTCCTGACCGGGCTGGTGTTCAACTCGCTGAAAAAAGACTGACGCGGCTACTTCCTCTTCGTCGGCTCGTCCGGCCCGCTCGCCGTCCACCGCCGGCCCGGTTCGTCCATCTTCGGAAACGGCACGTTCGGCATCTCGAACCCGAACGTCTTCGCCCGCTCCTCGCGGATCTTCGCCGTGTCGCTCCCGTAAATCCGGTCCCGTTCGGCGATGATCTTCGGATCCACCTGCGAGTCGGCACCGAGGGACCACATGAGCAAAGGCGGCCCAATCGGCATCTCGCTCTTCGGGTCGGGCCACGTGTGCCAGGTCTTCCCCCACGTGTTCATGATCACGCCCATAAACTCGTCCTCACCCTTCTTGTCCATCCCCGGCGCGATCAGCCCGCCGCCCATCACTTCGTAGGGGTGCGGGTGCCAGTACTTCTTCTCCTCGGCCGGCAGCTTCTGATACATCGCGTCCGCCACGATGTATTCCACGCCGAGCAGCTTGGCGTCCTTTTCGTGCGAGTCGAAGAGCAGGCACTGGTGGACTTTCCCGCCCAGGTCTTCGGTGTGCACGAGGCAGTAGTGCTGGGTGATGATCTGGAACTTCGGGTTATTCTTGGCGACGTGGATGCCGCAGAAGTGGTGTTGAAACCCGCTCATGGCGGCCATGTACTTGCTCGCCTTGGGGTCGGCGTGACCGTCGGCCGCGGAACACATCCCCCCCGCCGCGATCCCCGCCCCGCCCACGCCCAGCACGTTCAGCCATTCCCGACGGTCCATAGCTGCCCCCCGTTGGAGAGAACACCGACTCTTGACACGGCCGGTGCGTGGTGGATAACTACCGAAGTCCCGTTCCTCCGGCCAACCCGAAATCCCCGTGGCCAAGCGCACGACTTTCGACCACGAAGACCCGCCCGACGACTGGGAGGACGACTACGGCGCGGGCGAAGACGCCGAGTACGATCCGGAGGCCGACTGGTCGCCGGGCGACGAATTCCTTCCCGGCGAAGCGGCCGAGATCGATTGCCCCCACTGCGGGGCCATCGTTACCGAGGACCACCAGCGGTGCCCGAAGTGCGACATGTTCATCACGAAGGAAGACGACCCGGAGACGCGTGGCGGGCAGGGATTGACTTGGATCGTTATCGTCGCGGTGGCACTGATATTGACGGTCGTGTGGGCGTCGTTCCGGTAGTTGGGGGCCTCACTACGCGGTCGGAATCGTTTTGCCCTTCGCCAGAAGCAACCGCCTCAACTCCTCCGCCGACAGCCGCGGATCGTCCGTCAGCACACCCCCCAATTCGGTGAGGATGAACTGCTCCAAATCGTCGCCGGTCCAGCCTTCGGCGGTCAGGCGGTCGCCGATGGCCTGCAGGGCGTGGTCGCGGAGTTTGTCGTTCTGCCGGGAGATGGTTCCTTCGTGAACGCCGAGGAGCGTGGCGACGTCCCGCTGACTCATGCGGTACCTCCAGCGGAGGCCGAGCAGGATGCGCTCGCCGTCCGGCACCTCGGCCAGCCACGCCCGGGCCGCGAGCGTGAACGCCTGGTGCCAGCGGTCGTCTTCCTTGGTCCGCGTCGGCAGCGGCACCGCGAGGTCGTCGTCCGGCAGGGTCTGCGGGCCGGGCGTCTTGCGGAGGTGGCTCAGGTGGCGGTTCTGGAAAACGCGGATGAGCCACGGGGCCAGCGGCCGCTGTCCGTCGTACCGGGCCAACACCGGTATCGAGCCGTCGCCGTCCGGCACGAGCAGGTGGCTCCAAAACTCCGTCACCGCCGTCTCCTGCTTCTCCTCGTCCCGCGGGTAGAGTCGGGCGGCCCGGGCCCGCAAAGCGTCGACGAGCAGGTTGTCGCTCCGCCCGGTGCGGGCGGCAAACAGCATGTCCCACGCGGCATTCGACCCTTCCAGGCAGCCGACGCACACGGCCCAATCGAGCGGGTAAAGACCGGCAAGGTACTCGGCCCACGCCACCGCCTTACCCGCCTTGGGCAGGTAAACGCCGAAGGCCCGGACGAGGTGGGAATCGAACGCGTCCCGTGCAAAACGGAGGGCGGGAAGCTGAACCCGCAGGAAGAAGTAAAGCAACCCGAGGTGGCCCCGGTCGGCCGGGGTCGGCTCCGGGGGAGTAACAGCCGGAGGTAATCCTTCACCGGCCATGTCACCCCTCTACCGTAGGGTGGGTCAAGCGAGTCTTCGAGCGCCGACCCACCGGCACCGGCAACCGCTTCCCGTCCCACTACCGTAGGGTGGGTCAAGCGAGTCTTCGAGCGCCGACCCACCGGCACCCGCTACCGCTTCCCGTCCCTCTACCGTAGAGTGGGTCAAGCGAGTCTTCGAGCGCCGACCCACCGGCACCGGCAACCGCTTCCCGTCCCACCCGGTGGGTCGGCGCCCGCAAAGCCGGGCGCGACCCACCCTACGAATTCGGCAAATACAAGTTCACCTGCACGAACGACGCCGGCACGTCCTCGCGGATCGGCGAATCGTGCATGCCCAGCCCGAGCGGGGTCAATTTCCGCCGCGTCCACCAGCCAATCTTATGCACCCGCTGCCCTTTGAGAAACTCGAT
>DASXPC010000115.1:0-24297 GCA_036493815.1 Fimbriiglobus sp.
GGCGTTGCGTCGCGAGTTCGACGCCTACCGCCGGACCGCGGAAGCGCGGATCGCCAAACTCGAAGCCGTGGTCGAGCAACTGACGCGTCAGGGCAAGCGGCCGGCGGCGCCGTTCCGCAAGCAAGAGCAGCCGTCCGGTTCGGCGAAGCGGCCGGGCCGGAAGAAGGGGAACCGTCACGGTCTGCACCGGCACCGGGCGAAGCCGGAACACGTCGACGAGGTGATCGCGGTGCCGTTGCCGGACGGCTGTCCGAATTGCCGGGGCCGGGATCTCGTCGAAACGCACACCGCCACGCAGTACCAGACCGAGATTCCGCAGACCATTCTCGTGCGTCAATTCGACGTCGCGGTCGGCCGGTGTGCGGGGTGCGATCGGACCGTGCAGGGTCGGCACCCGCTGCAGACGTCGTCGGCCGTGGGGGCGGCGGGCAGTCAATTCGGGCCGAACGTGCACGCGGCGGTGGCGATCCTGAACAAGGAACTCGGCCTGTCGCTCGGCAAGTGCACGCGGCTGTTGGGCCTGTTGTTCGACGGGTTGACGATCGCCCGGGCGACGGTCTACCGGTCGATGGCCCGCACGGCGAAGCGGGTCGCCCCGGCGTTCGAACGGATTCAGCGGGACGTCCGCGGGTCGCCGGTCGTCGCCCCCGACGAGACGAGTTGGCGGGTCGGCGGGCGGAAAAGTTGGCTGCACGTGTTCGTGGGAACCCGATCCACCGTCTACCACATCGACCCGACCCGCAGTTTCGAACCGATCCGGAACGTGCTGGGGGACGATTGGTCGGGTTGGCTCGTCCGCGACGGGTGGTCCCCCTACGACCGCCTCGCGCACGCGAAGCACCAGATGTGCCTGCAACACATCCAACGCCGGTGCCGCACGATCCTCGAATCGGTCCGGGGACGAGCCGCCGCGTTGCCCCACGCCGTGCTCGGACTGATCGACCGCGCCTTCGCGATCCGTCGCGCCTGGCGGGGCCACCGGCTCGACACGAACGGCCGCGTCGACGCCGCCGCCCGACTCATGGACGACTGGACCGACACACTGACGGGCACATTCACCCACGAACCCAACCGCACGCTCGCCCAACACCTGCTCGACCATTCCCCACTCGACTGGTTCGGCTTCCTGCTCCACCCGAGCGTGCCCGCCACCAACGCCCGCGCCGAACAGGCCATCCGACCCGCCGTGGTCAACCGCAAAGTCTGGGGCGGCAACCGCACCGAAACCGGGGCCCACGTCCAAAGCGTGCTAATGTCCGTCCTCCGCACCTGCACCCAGCGACTCCTCGAACCGTTCCAATACCTCAAGAACGCCCTCTGCGCACCCAAGCCGATCTTGGTTCCTGTCGGACGGTAAACAAGTACGATCACAGTTTAAAGGACAGGTTCAAGGTAAAGGTTCCGATGAATGGAATCGTGTACGATCCGCTGACGGTCACATTTCCCGAACGGTCCATCATGACCGCGACATTGCTCACCGGAAATTCTCCAACATTAGGTATGACATAAGAGGCGGAGCCGCCGCCGAAAGCGGCGAAGCTGAACGCGCCCGAAGCGGACCGAATGAGTTGGATGCTGATATTGGCGCTGAGTTTCAACCCCAGCGTGTTGCTTTGGAATCCCGTCGATGCGATCAGGTTAACTTGGCCGTTCGAGCGAACGGTGCCGGAGAAATCGGCCTGGATCGCACCATGGAAGAGGCTCGTGTGCAGATGCGACGCCGCGATTTCGAAGACGCCGTTGACGACACCAATCGTCATGGAACCCGTTAGGCTGAAGTCATTATCCAGCCGTAACACGCCGTTTGTCACACTCACCGCGACGCTCGGGGCACCGTTGTGTTGCACATTGATGTTCAGGACGAAGTTCCCACTGACGTCGAAGAGTGGGTTCGGAGGAGTCAGCTTACTGAGTGCGATCGACGCCGAAATGCCCGACGAATTGATGGTGAAATGATCCGTCGTTCGGAAAACGCCGAACTGTCCCAGTGTCAGACTGGCATCACTGGTCACGTCCAGGCCATTCGTTCCCACCAGGAGATCGAATCGGCCGGTCAGTGAGTAACCGGCCATCGTCAACCCGCCTTCGACGTGCAACCGTCCCGACCTCACGGCGACGGTCAGCGTTCGACCGTTAATCGTCACGGACTGGGTCGTGCCCGTCGTGTTGACGAGCAGGTAGAAGTCGCCGTTGAACTGGAAGCCGTTCTCGCCGGCCGCCTGGAACGCGGTGCCGTTGGAGTTCGTCAGTCGCACGAACCCGAACACGCCGTTGGACCCTACTTGCAAATCGCCCTCGGCCTTCGCGGAACTGCCGAAAAGGTTGACCCCGCCATTGACGTGCAGCGACAATGCGTTGCCACTCTTCGTGAAATGCAGGTCGTAATTCCCGAGAGTCAACTGGCTGGAATTCAGGCCGGGAATGTTCAGTTGCGGGACGTGAGCACTGGCCACGAAATTGGGAACTGTTCCCGTTGCCGATGGCGTGATGCGGAAGAGGAAGTTGGTGTTATTGACCAGGTTTACGATCGACAATCCGGCAGTCAACTCGATGCCGCCGGTCTGCTTTAAGGCATCCGTCGAGATCGGATCGAAGCCGGGAGAGTAGAGCCGCAACTTGGCGTTGGCGGTGAAGTCGCTGAACAGTCCGGCCGGGACGCCGAGATTAGTAAGGGTCGATTGAAGCTGTGCGGTGGTGAGCGTCAGTTCGCCGCCGGCGCGGAGTCGGCCATTGGAGCCCCGGTCGAGGACGAATTGGCCGCTCATGCCGACCAAAGGGATTGTGGCATTGACTCGCAACGTGCCATTGGCGGCCGAGATTGTGGCGTTGGTCAACGGGAGGCCAAAAAGCTTGCCGGTCACATCGCCAGTGAAGTATGCCGCATTGGCGTTGGCCCCGGCGTCCAGCAGGTTGGGGATGAACAACTGAACGTCGGAAAGAGGAGTCACTTCATTCAGAATCGTTTGAGCGATTTGGAGTTGTGCGGCCGCAACCGAGGCCGCCTGACCCAGGCCGGACAATTGCGTAATCAGGGTCTGCAATAGGTTCGGGTTGGCCAGGGCATTCTGCGGGTCTTGTACCAGGCCGCGGATCGTATTTCCGATGCCCTGCAGCGATGGGAGTCCCGACGTGGTGATGACACCCAAAGCCGTTTGCAGCGGCGGAACGACCCGGGTAATGACGTCGGCGGGATCACTGATCAGTTTCGGCACGGTCAACAAGCCGTCCAGCAGCACGCCGCCGTTGGCCACCAGTTTGTTGAACGTCGCGGTATCGGCGATTTGAATCCGACCCGGGATCACGGCGGCATCGCGTATCCCGTCGCCGTTGGCATCGACGATTTGCACGAGTTGCGCGAGCCCCGCGGCGTCGTTGCGGCGGAAAATTGTGCCGGAAACCTGGTTGAGCTGGAAGCCTTCGATGCTAGCCTGACCTTGCAGGCCGATCAGGAACTTGCCGTCGACGGGGTTGAGTGCCGGGAGGTTGCCCTTGGCCAGGTCGGGGAACACGTCGCCGAAGGGGAGTTTGATCGTTGCCGTGATTTTATCCGTGACCGGCAACGAGGAGTTCAACAGGATGTTGGCCTGGGCTCCCGGTTCGAAAAGGGAGATAAGATCCAGGACGTTGAAGGTCGTCTGAACCAGCAAACCACTCTTGTTGATAACGACCGTTCCTTCCGCTTTGGAAGTTCCGAACGGGATGCCGAAAATCGTCGGTTGAATCTTGCCGCTGATGAGTAGTGAGGGGTCGATTTGATCGCCCGCTGCGGTCGCGGCATCGGCCACGGCTTTTTGAATGATGCCGGCGAAGGCCAACAGCGGTTGGCTGGTCGCGTCGAACACGTTGCGGACCGCCTGGGCCAGGTTGCCGGTGAAACTTGCGAAATTTTGCGAAGGAGCGGCTTTCATCGCCGCCGCCACGGCGTCGGTGAAATCGCCGAGAAACGCCTGGGCGGTCTTGGCCAGTTTCGCCAATTGCCCGGAAAGGATCTGACCGCTTCCCACGGAAAAATCCTTGAAACTGGCGGGTAGTAGTTTTTGGAGCTGGGTGCGGAACGTCTGGCGGAACGCCGTCGGGTTGGCGAGACCGGACTTCTCCGCCGCACTCAGGATTCCGTCGCCGTTGGCGTCGAGGACGACCATACCCAGCGGCCGGGTTGGGTCCGCGACAATTCGGTCGGCCATCCGGTTAAGCACGTCGTCGAAGAAGCCCTGGGCCGAGGCGAGGCTGGCACTCACCACGCGGTCCACGAACGTCCGCACGCCGATCACCGTTCCGATCACCAACCCCTTGGTGTCGATCTGGGCCACGAAGGTCGCGTTGTTCGGCAACAGAGCGGCGAGAGGACTTCCCGGCGTCGGCGTCTGGAATCCGGCCGACAACTTGGGAGCCAACGGATCGGTCAAATCGAGAATGACCTTGGCGTCGCCGACGGAGAATCCCTGGAGAACGAGGTCGCCAAAGCCAAGGAATTTGACACCCGTCGAGGCACCGCTCGCATGAGTCAAATTGACGTTGGTTCCGAGGGTCAGGTTGGCGCTGAGGGTGCCGGGGGCCGCCACGTGCGTGAACTGACCCGAGAGGATGAGAGTGAAACCGGTCTGCAACGTGTTGGTGTGGGAGGTGATCGCCTCACTCACCTTGCTGGCGATAAAGGCCTCCAGACCTCCGGGAAAGGCGTTGGCTTGTTTAAGCGGGTCCTGAAACCGCGGATCGGAATCCGGCCCGATGAGAGCCAGGGGGTCCTGCACGTCGGGGATTGTCGAACCAAAGATGATTCCGCCCGTAACGCCCGAAAGGACCAGGCCGGACGGTCCGATGGGAACCGCTAGCGGGGCCGTCACGGTCGCCAGCACCGGACCGAATTGAGTGACGACGAGGTCGATATCCGCCTTGATGTCCTGGAAATTGAATCCGCCTATAATCCGTCCGACGAGCACGTCCGTGTTGTTGATCTTCTGGATGGCGAGGGTCAGGCCGCCGTGGATCTCAAAACTGTCTCCGAGCGTGATGGGCGGCAAATTGAAGCCGAAGCTTTGCAAATTGACGCCGGAGAGGACGACGATCGACCCGTCGGCCAGGATGCCGAAATTGCCGCCGACGGTTACGCCGGCACTGGCCCCGTCCGGCGTCGTAGGGTTGGCCACGCCGATGGTCAGTGCGGAGACCGTCAGGACAGGTTGTCCCACTGCGGCGTTGAAGTGAACGACGCCGTTATTCGCCTTCATCGTGAGGACGCCGCCGAACTTGACCGACGTCTCGGCCACGCTCAACCCTTGCAAGGTGATCGTCGGTTTGCCGACCAGTTGGAAGCCGGTGTCGAGTTGCAATCCCAGATGGAAATTGAGTTTTGCCCCTTTGACCTGAACGATGCCGCCCGGAAGTGAGAAATCGGTAGTGAAGCTGCCGTCGAGGCTCAGAGTCGTCGTTCCGTTAACGGTCGTCACACCACCCGTGACCGCCACGGAATTCCCGAGGTTCAATGTGTCCGCCGCGGATTTGACGTCGAAGGTCGCAGCAAAAGCGTTGGCCCCCGTAGTGACGAATTGCCCGTCCACGAACCCGCCGAGTGTGACGGTCGCACCGAGCGTAAGCGGGTCGAAATGCAAACCGCTGAAGCCCAGGGTGATCGCGCCCG
The DNA here is from genome assembly GCA_036493815.1 of Fimbriiglobus sp. Taxonomy (GTDB): domain Bacteria; phylum Planctomycetota; class Planctomycetia; order Gemmatales; family Gemmataceae; genus DASXPC01. The sequence continues at coordinate 5,639 of DASXPC010000115.1, forward strand.
TCTGCTGAATCTTGACGGCGCCTAGTTCGACGCGGAATGTCAGGTTAAACGTGTTGGCTTGCTTCGTAATCGGGCCGCTGGCACCGATCCGAAGTATCGGCTGGGCCGGCAGGGAATCGAAGATCGAGAAATTGAATTTACCGGACACCTGCACGTCGAATTGATCGAGTCGGATCGGTGCATTATTGAGCCCCTTGACGCTGACAGTGTTCACGTCGAACGGTAAAACGCCTCCGATGCCGAGCGTTTGGGCGATGCCGGCGGTGGCCTGAAGAGTAGCCGAATCGATCGTGAACTGTCCGTTCTGGCCGATTTTCAGGTTGGTCGCCTTCAACTGCATATTCTTGCCGGACAACGGGACCGTGACAGTGGCCGTCGAGACCGTCACGAGCGGCGAGGTCGAGGGAATGCCCGGGCCGAACGTCACCGTGGCTCCCGTCGCATCGATGGTTACGACGTGGTTAACTGTGGCGGAAATTCTTGCGCCTTGAATGGTGACGACACCTTGGGACGAAATCTTTGCGCTGACGGGGCCGGTGAGCGTGGCCGAGCCGATCGTGTTCTGGCCGGCGACGGGTGTCGTGGGCAGCAGCACCGTATCGGACGTCGTCAAACCTACGGTACCGCTGGTCGACCCGCCCGCCGAAAAATCGCTTACAACATGGGCGGTCAGCGTGCCGTTCTTAACGAACAACAACGACGGCGTCCCGCCGAGGGTCAGGTTCGCGACCGCGAGAGAGCCGTCGACGGTCAACTTGTTCTGACTGAAAGAGAGGTTTATTGCCACCGTGGCAGGTGAGGCGACTCCGGGGAGATTGACGAGCATCTTGGCGCTGCCGGTGCCGGCGATGTCGCCGGCTAGACTGGCCGAAAAATTCAGTTGCTGGACTTTGAAGCCGAGGAGATGGAGATCGGCGTTCGAGTCGGCCGACAGGGTGAGCGTCAACGCACCTTTATTGAATCCGACCTCGGAATGAACGCCGTTGCCGAGGAGCGATTGAAACTGGCCGACGAATTGGTTGACCTGGGTGACCGTAACGGGAGTCTGGATTACTCCGAGCGAGCCGGAGGCGCTATTATTGCTGCGGTTGGCATCCGCAAGCGTATTTCCCTGGTCGGTGACGACGATGACCTGGTAGATCCCGTTGGCTGTATTCGTGGGCATGTGGGCCGTCAGCGAACGGTTTACGCTGGCGCCAACAGCGATGGAATCGTTGTGAACCGCCACGCCAATCGGGACGTCGTTGGCGTCGAGAGTGTTGTCGGTGGACAGGAAAATTTCATCGAGGTAGTTGATCGCGGGGGTGGCCGCCGTTCCCAGGTTTTTGACGGTGTAACTGATGGCGATATCCTGGTTCGGCGCGACGAGTAACGGCGGTGTCACGGAAACAAGGGCCAGGTCGGCCAGGTTGGTCGGTACCAGCCGGTCCTCCAGCAGTTCGATGCCGAACCGGCGACGGGCCGGGGCCGGCGTGCTTCGGCTCTCGGGTTTGTTCTTGAACCGGGTGCCGTTCAGCCACTCGAATAAACCGATCATGACATCATCCTCTCGGTGACCGAAGGGCCCGGGCGTCCCGGAAAAACTTGCCGAAAAGTGGCAGTTGGTTTTTCCGGGTAGCCGGTCAGGCTACCTGACATGGGTGTCGCGAGCCGCCCATTGCCGCCCGTAACTCCTTCTCGTTCGCGGCACGAAGTCGTTTGTGACAATCGAATAATGAATTTCGCGATTCCCGTCCGAGATTCGAACGGAACGGATGAAACGCAGCCTACGCACGGGCATCACTTGCCGATTTCGAGGCCACGGAAAAAGCGATTCGGGGAGGGCCCTGGGAGCCCTCCCCGACAAGTTTTTGGTTCCGGACGGGACCCCCTACAGGGTGAAATCCACGGAGAAGATCGTGATTCCGGCCACGACCTCACTCACGTGCACGTGGCCCGCCGTGTCGAAGGTAGCGATCGCTTCGCCGAGCGGAACGCCGAAGAGGAAGATCCCTCCGGAATAGTTCATCGAAGCGGTGACCGTTCCGGTGCCCGAGGCACGGTTCAAGTTAACGGCGAGTGTCCCGTTCATGGAAATGCCGGTCCCGGCCGTCATTTTTTCGCTGATGGTAAGGGCCGTGGACCCGGTCAGATTGACGAACCCGTTGGACCGCACTTCGCCGGCCATTCGAACGGTGACGAACCCATCGAACAACGACAGGTTACCGCCGACTGACGCGAAGTAGAAGTCGTTGGTCGTGCCGGGGTTGTCCCGGAATCCGACGCGGACGACTTGGCCGATCGAAAACCCGCCGAATGAGAGCCCGCTGGAGGATGTGAGTGCGGCCCCGGGAGCAATGCCGTCGACAACACCGGCGGACGTGTTCAGCTCGAACGTTTTCGGCCCGATCAGGGCAAAACCGCCGACCGGGATGGAAATCTGGTTCGTGCCGATCGAGCCGGCCAACCCGCCATTGACGATCCGGAAGGAGCCGGTGCCGACGGTCTGGAAGAGTCCGAACTGGCCGAGGTTCAGGCTGACGCCGAGGAACACCTGGGCGGAGTTGTTCGCCGCCGAAACAATTTCGATCACGCCGACGAGGTTGAACCCCTTCGCCGCGAGGGTCCCGTCGGCCACGAACCGGCCGGCATTCGCCGCAACCGTTCGGGTGACGTCCCCTGCCGTGAGAGTCCGAGCCGCGTTCGTCGCGTTCACCAGGAAGTGGGCGGTTCCGGTGAAGCTGAATCCCAGGCTCTGGCCGAGGCCGGAGACGGTCCCGTTGCCGGCCGTGCGGAGCGTCAGATCGCCAAACAACCCGGCCGAGCTCGCCGTCAGGTCGCCGCTGATCTGAACCGGTGTGCCGAATGCCGTCGCGTTCCCGTTCAGGTTGACCACGACCGTCGTCCCGCTCAATCGGACTTCGCCGGAAAACGTGCCGTTGACCTGCGCCCCGCCTGCGACCTGACCGGGTAGGGACAGCCCGGCCAAGGCGTCGAACTGGAACTGGCCGGTCTGGCTGACCCGGAATCCGGTTACGGTCAGGGTGTTCTGCCCCGGGAGGGAAACGGACGCGGTTTGTACGCTCAGGAGTGGATCGGTGCTCGTCGGCGCGATAACCAGGTTCGCCGATTTCGCGGACATCGAGACCGGGCCGATCGCACCGGTCACCTGGACGACCGATCCGGTAATCCGGCCGGAGTCCATGGAATAGGTAAAGTTGACGGTGGTGCCATTCGCCCGTCCGCCGAGGACCGACACGGCCGCGGCGGACGCGGACAGTTGACCGGCCGGCGTGATCGTCGCCTGGAAATTCGTCGCCGAGAGAATCGCTTGTCCCGACGACCGGACCGTGACGGTGTCGGCGGTCACCCGGACCGAACCCGTCACCGCCCTGGTGGCCAAATTTACGGATAAGTTCGCCGTCAAGGTCGCGTTCGTGGCCGTCACCTGCGGATTGGTTCCGAACTGGAACGTCGCGAGCGAACGGAAGCCGGAGACCGCCAGGGTGGCCGGGGTGGCGGCGAATGTCACGGGGATGACGACCGTCGTCCCGCCGCCGGTCGGCACTTCGAGGTTCGCGGTCCCCGTAGCCCTTACGTCCCCGCTGGCGTTGACGGACACCGTGGCCTGGACGTTCGTCACGCGAAAGCCGCCGATCCGATACTCGGCCGAGTTCGAGATTCCGAAATTGATCGTGGTCGAATTGACGGCGGAGGTGATTGCGGTCGGGATGAGCGGTCCGCCGACGACATTCTGGAGCTGGCCGACGAAGGCTTGAGTCGATCCGGCCATCGCCGCGGGCAGGATAGCGATCGGGGTCGACCGGCTGTTATTCGTTTCCGACGTTTCGGCGACCTGGTTATTCGCGTCCGTCGTGACGATCAGGTTTTGAATTCTGGTCGGCGTTTTCGCCGGAATAACACCCGAGATCGCGGTCGGAAACGTACCGGTCCCCAATCCACCCGCGTGTTGAACCGCACCGAGAAACACGTCGTCGGAACTGAATGTCGCGTCATTAGAAAGGACCACACGGTCGGAAAAGCTGCTGGTCGTGGGTGTGCCGACGTTGGAAACCAGGAACGGCACGGTTAACGCTTGTCCCGCGGCCGTCACCGGCACGAACGGCGTGCCGACGGCGGAGACGAGCAGGTCGGCCGGGGTGATCCGGTCTTCCAGGCTGGTGATACCAAGACGAATGCCCGAGACGGCCCGTCGAACGGATTGGCCGGCAGCGGCCCGCTCTCCAAAAAGGCTCTGGAAATAGCGACGCATCGCAAGGTCCTTCGGCCGGTTCGGCCGGTTGGGTCATCGACCGACCTTGGCTGCCGGCCGCGTGACGGGTGTATAGAAGGGTGCCGATGCACGGTCACCGCGAGTACGTAATCGTGGCCACTGCCCGTCTGTGACGACAAAAGGGGGATCCGACCAAGTGCTTGCCGATATTTTGTCGCGAAATGCGGACGCCGACCCGACTGCCCGGCCCTGGGAATCGCACCGAATATTCGTCGCAACACTTCGGTGGACGACGCCGATTCCGGTCCGGCACGCCGTGGCCCGGCTAGGCGTGACGAGCTGGAGAAATGGTGGGCGAACCGATTTGGGAATCGAAGAAGAAGTGCCCGGAGGGGGTCTACATCAAACGAGACTTCCGCTGGTATGAAACGCTGTCTCGCCGCATGTTGGCGGAAATCAGAGAGGTCACGACCAAGGCCGAATACTACTCGGTCGACGAGTTCTTCTGGGAAGGCCATGCGTTCTGGGAGTTTCCAGGGAGAGGGCCGGAATTCCCCGGGAAAACGAAAGGTAGAACTTGAACATCAATGACAATCGTTGGCCCCCCTCCTAGGATTGCGGAGTTGTATTCACCGGGACGACCCAATGGACGAGCAAGCATTTTCGGCCGGACACCTCTTCTTCCAACCCGGCGACCCCGGAGACCGTGCATATCTGGTCCATAGCGGGCAGGTGGAAATCCTGGCCGGACCGCCGGACGGGTATCGGCGACTTAACGTCATTGGGCCTGATGAAGTGTTCGGGGAGATGAGCCTGGTGGAGGAACGGCCGCGGGCACTGACGGCCCGGGCTGTGACGGACGGCCGTGTGACGCCCTTGACGCGGGACGATTTCGAGCGGCAGTTGATCGCCGATCCACCCCGGTGTCGGCACTACCTGAGGAGTTTATTCGAGAAACTCCGGACGCTGTCCGCCCGGCTCGCGGAGATGGGGCCGGCTGCAGGAGACACACATCTCCCTGCCGACCCGTCGGGTGAAGCGGCACCGCACGTCGGCCCCTACGAACTCCCCACCGGAGACCAGGGACAATCGCTGCCGGACGGGTGGTCGGTCGTATTGCTCCCACTGACGCGGCAGGCGGCCAAGACACTTCCCGATGAGGGGATTCGCATCACCCGGGTGCCGTTCCGTATCGGGCGGACGGCCGGGGCACGGGAACCCGAATCGCTGGACCTGAACGACGTCTGGCTGATCGATTCAAAGCCGTTCAGCGTGTCGCGGAATCACTGCGAGATCGCCCTGTCGAAGAACGGCCTGATCGCCCGCGACCGCGGCAGCCACCTCGGATGCCTGGTGAACGATACGCCCATCGGCGGCAAGGCTGTGCTGGGCTACGCCAAGCTGGAAGAGGGGGATAACGTCCTGATCCTCGGCGGCCGGATGTCGCCGTATCAGTTCCGGGTTACGGTGTCGATGACTACCAAATAGAAGGCAGGATTCGCCTACCCCGCGTTCGTCCCCACCGCCCGGAAGTCTTCCATCGCCCGCGCGACGGCCAAAGGGAGGACTTTTCGGAGCCTTCGGCCGCGGCGGACGTCGGCCCAGTTCTTCAGGACGTGCTCGGCCTGACGGCTGAGAGTTCGCCGATGGTATTCACTGATCAGCGGGTGGATCCACTCGTAATCGACATAACTGCAATCGATCACGACGGCACTTCTGGCATGGAGCTTGGCGGGAACTTCCGTTTCGGGGTCGAAGATGATGAGTTCGCCGCCGGTCATACCGGAACCGATTTCGTTTTCGACCGGTCCGAGGATGAGCACGCGGCCGCGGGTCATGTACTCGCAGGCATACTTTCCGGCCGCTTCGGCGACGATGGTCGCCCCAGAATTGCGAATGCCGAGGCGGTGCCCTGCCCGGCCGCCTACAAAGACGAACCCACCCGTGGCTCCGTACCCGACGTTATTTCCGGCCACGCTCTGGATTGCCCGGCCGTAATCGCTCACTTCATAGTCGAGCGTGACGGCGACGGTGCCGCCGGAGATGCCCTTCGCGACGCCGTCCTGGGCGAACCCGCGGAGTTCGAGGTCGAGGCCGGAGACGCACCAGGCTCCGAAGCTTTGACCCGCTTCGCCGTCGAACCGGAGTTTGATCTTTTTCTGGTTCGGCATCCCCTCGCGGCCGTAAAGTTTGGCGATGAGGCCGGCCGCCGTCGCTCCGACGGACCGGTCCGCGTTCCGCACCTTGAAGAGCAAGGATGCATCCTGGCCGAACTCGATGGCGTCCTGGGTTGCTGCCAGAATCCGGGCATTGAGCGGATGCGGGTCGGCGTGGCAGAGTCCGGCCGGGCCGTAGACCTGCGGGAACGTCTCGTCGAGTCGGGTCATTGCCATGTCCGGCCGGAGAAACCGCGACACGTCCACTTTGGCGATCCGGTTGGAAAGGTCGGTCCGCTTGGCGAGCAAATCACTCCGGCCGGTAACCTCGGCAAGACTGCGGAAGCCCATCTTCGCGAGAAGGCGTCGAACTTCTTCCGCAACGGCGACCCAATACGCTTTCGTGTGCTCGGGGTGGCCTTTGAAAATCTCCGGGCTGCCCGTGATTCCCGTGGGGCAATTCGGGATGTGGCAGCTTTTGCAAACGATACACCCGACCGAGACCATCAGCCCCTGGCCGAAGCTGAACTGGTCGGCTCCGAATAAGGCGTACTTGACGACGTCGAACCCGTTTTTGATACCGCCGCCGACGCGGAGCTTGACCGCCTTGCGCACGCCGTTCACGACGAGAGCCTGATGGGCTTCGGCCAAGCCCATTTCGCTAGGAATACCGGCGTGTTCCTTGCTGGATACCATCGCGGCACCGGTGCCGCCGTCGATGCCGTCGATCTCGATTATGTCGGCACCAGCCTTGGCCACGCCGACCGCGATCGTTCCGATATTTTCGACCGCGACCAGTTTCACCGAAACGGGAATGCCCGGCTTGGCGGCTTTCAGGTCGTAAATGAGCTGGGCCAGGTCTTCGATGGAATAAATGTCGTGGTGCGGCGGCGGAGAGATCAGGTCCGTGCCCGGCTTCGCGAACCGAATCTCCGCGATCTCGGCCGTCACCTTCTTGCCCATCAACTGGCCGCCCTCACCCGGCTTTGCCCCCTGGGCCATCTTGATCGACAGTTCGTCGGCGTTGACGAGGTACTCGGCATCGACGCCGAATCGACCGGACGCTACTTGCCGGATACGGCTCTTGAATCGGCCGCGGCGAATTTCCCCGCCGAGCGTATATACGCCCGGATTCGCTTGGCGTTGCAAGCGGACCTTTTCCCAGAACGGTCCCCAAGCCCGCTCGGGAATGTCGTTCCGCCAACGGGCCTCGCCCCCTTCACCCGAGTTCGAAAACGAATCGAGTTCGTTCACCGCGGCGGCGATGGTCATGTGCGAGGCACCGGTAAGCGCTCCGTGGGACATGGCCGCCCCGCGGAATTTCGTGCGGATGATGTCGATCGCCGACTGCACCTCATCGAGAGGTACGGGTGTGGAACCGAACTGAATCGTAAACAGGTCCCGCAAAACTGTCGGCACCCGGGTGTTTACGAGGTCGGTAAACTTTGCGAATTTGCCGCCCACCCGGCCCGGGGCGTCCGCATCCTTTTCTCCGGGCGGAGCGGTGTAGGCGAGTTCGCCACCGCCCGGTTCCGGTTCGGGGTGGGCTTCTTTTACCGCATCCCGCAAGGCCATCCGCACTTTCGCGTTGAAAGCCATGTAATCGCGGTTCCGGCCGAGGACGGTCATTTTTTCCGCTTGGGTCACCCGCCATTTGGCGTCGTCAACCAGGTCGTCGAACCCGATTCCACCGATCCGCGACGGAAATTCGCCGAGGAACTCCATGAGTTCCGGTCCGAACCCAACCGCCTCGAACAATTGCGCCCCGCGATACCCTTCGATCGTCGTGATGCCCATTTTGGAGATGATTTTTTTGAGCGTGTCTTCTAATGCCTCAAACAGGTTTTCGAGAGCTTCGCGGGCGGAGAGGCTAATATCCTGTTTGCTCTCCGCATGTTTGTACGTAAGTCCGTCCTTGACGAGTCGCAGCATCAAGTACGGATGAACGGCGTCGGCCCCGAATGCGACCAGGACCGCGAGGTCGTGGCCTTCCTGAATGTCCCCGGCCTGAACGACCAGGGAGCAGCGGTCGCGAAGGCCTTGTTTGCAGAGGTACGAGTGAACGGCCCCGAGCGCAAGTAGTGAAGGAATCGGGTCGATCCCGATCTTGCACGCTTCTTTGTCCGAAACGCACAAAACGTGATAGCCTTCGTGAACCGCCTTTTCCGCCGCACTACGGAGGGCAACGAGACTTGACCTCAATGCGTCCGAGCCGCCCGAAAGTGGGAACGATGCATCGAGAAGTTTGAACCCGAGTGCCTCGTTCTGCCGGAGTTCTTCGATGATGGCGTCGCTGACAACGGGAGATGAAAGTTCCATTTGTTTGACCGGCAGTTCGTCGTCACCCGTCGCCGGCAGTGGCATCCCGGCCTTCAACGGCGACCGCCCGAGGTACGTCGCCAGTGACATCGCACCGCCTTCACGATAGGGATCAATAGGCGGGTTCGTCACTTCGGCGAACGTCTGCTGAAGGTACTTGAACAACGTCGGGTGGTACTGGCTGAATACAGTCAGGACGCGGTCAAAGCCCATACTCGAAAGTGGTTCTTTGCGGAGCTTGGCCATGTCTTTCACGAACACGGCCCGTTCGAAATCCCACCCCGAGGCTTGGAGTAGATGATCGAGCGACCAGTTCCGTTCCAAAAGCATCGCGCCGACGGCGTCATCGGTTTGTCTTGAAAAGTCGAAACCCTCGGGAATAACGATCTGCTTACGATTCAGTTCCTTCACTTCGCCGAAGTCTGCATTCGATTCGGCGACTGTTCTGGCGAGAATCTGATGGCTGTCGAGGCGGTCACCGGTGGCCGTGTCGAGGGCGATCATCTCACCCGGTTGGAGCTGGCCGCTGGCGACGATGGTCGAATTATCGAGGCCGAAAACGCCCGACTCGGATCCGATGTAGAGCCAGCCCCGGCGATCGGAACACCAGCGGACGGGGCGGAGTCCCATGCGGTCGACCTGGCCGATGAGCACCCGGCCGTCGGTGCCGATGATCCCAGCCGGGCCGTCCCACGCACAAAGGCTGCCGAAGGTTCGCCGGCAATAGGTGAACAGGTCGAACGCGTCCTGACCCCATACATCCGCTTCCGTATCCCAAACAGGCGGGATGGAAAGGCGCAGGGCACGGAGCAAGCTCCAGTTCCGTTCGACGAGTAGATACTCCAGCCACTCGTCCAGATTGGCCGAATCGCTCATCCGCGGCGTATTCAAGTCGCCGCCCGGCGGCGGTGGAGTCAACCCGCGGGAAAACGCATGCACCGCGTTGCGGTTCGTCCGGATGGTATTCAATTCGCCGTTGTGGCAGGTGAATCGGAACGGTTGTGCGAGTTTCCAGTTCGGAAACGTGTTCGTGCTGTACCGGCGGTGAAAGGCGGTGATGCCCGTCTCGAAACCGTCGGCTTGAAGGTCGGCGTAGAAATCGACGAACTGCGGACTGGTAAGCAGACCTTTGTAGCTGATGAGCGTGGCGGACAAACTGGAGAAGAAAGCATTTAGTCCGGGACGTGCGAATCGATATCTCAGTTCAAGGCGGCGGCGATAAAGCCATTTTTCAGCCTCGGCAACGTCACCATTCACCTTGAGCAGGACGTGTTCGATAGCCCCCGGCCGGGTTTCCCGGGCGATGCGGGGCAGGGCGTCTTCGTTGGTCGGGACAGGACGGAAGCCGAGCCAAGTGCACGGGCCGCCCGAAAGTACCTCCCGAATCGCTTTCTTCACCTCGCCGATTTTTGCCAAGTCGTTTTCCAAAATCATAACGACGCCGACGGCGAGTCGATCTTCTGGCTTCAATTCGCGGGACTGGTCGAGCCGGAATTTCTTCGCTTCTTCCTTAAAGAACGATTGCGGGATTTGACAGGTGATCCCGGCCCCGTCACCCGAGTCGCCGCAGATGCCGCCGCGGTGTTCGAGGGCTTTGAGGGCCATCAGCGATTTCTGGACGACCTCACGGGACGCCTTCCCGTCTTTCGCGGCCACTCCGCCAATGCCGCAGGCGTCGTGGCCCACGTCGTCCTGGTAAAGGAGTTTTCGACTTCGTACGAGGGATACCGCGTCGTTCATTGGCGGTCTATCTCTTACACACGGGCGAAAGGGAACGGAACACCCAAAAGGTAAAATTAGGACTCCATGGCACTTCGCTCAAGTGTGAACCCCTTCCGATCGGGCCGGAAAAGCCGGCATTCGCAGAAATACGAGGACACTCGTGTCGAGGTTGGAGTTTTTTCCACTGGCGTCTTGCAGGGGGTTCCGCGTCGATGTAAAACAGGTGCGAATTTTGCCCCCGCGACGAACCTGCCGTTGGTCGACAGGGGTGTTGCTCCGACCTGTCCTTTCCTCATGCGATCAACAGAAAGGGTACGGCGATGGATTTTCTTCAAAAACCTTGGGTGATGGTCGTAATGGGCTTGGTGCTCGTTGGACTCATCATTGCGTTCTTTGTGATGCGGAAGAGGCAGAACGACGACGATTGAGTTCAGAAGCCAACGGGAGCGCGTGCGAGCGAAGAGGATTGGCCTTCGCCCGCGCTCCCGGAGATTGGATTCGGCTATTTCGGCCGAGTCCACTCGCCAACCACCACATCGCCGACTATTGTTTTCCGATCCCGCCAGATCGTCAGCTTGACCTTTTGATTCGGGGCCAGACTGCTTACCAGATTAATCATGTGATTCTCATCGCGAATCTCGACCGATTCGAGTCGGAGCAGGACGTCGCCCGGCCGCACCCCGCCGACCGCAGCCGGGCTGCCGGGGTATACCGTTTCCACCAGTGCCCCACGCGCGCGTTCGAGCCCAAGTTTAAGGGCTTGCATCGGTTCCAGGCCCGGGGCGAGTTGCATGCCGAGGTATCCGCGGGTCACGTATCCTTTTTCGAGCAGTTGCTTGCCGATGCGTTTGACGAGGTTGATCGGAATGCTGAACGCGACTCCGCTATAGACGCCGTTGTTGGACGCGATGGCCGTGTTGATTCCGACGACGCGACCGGCCACGTCCACGAGTGGGCCGCCACTCGAACCGGGGTTAATGGCCGCATCGGTCTGCAAGAATTCCTTGATCCGAATCGTGTTCCCCAAACTGATCTGGCCGCGGTCCCGGGCGGAAATGATCCCCATCGTCACCGTCTGGTTGAACCCGAACGGGCTTCCGAACGCGAGGACGATTTGACCGGTGCGGCACTTGTCGCTATCCCCCAGGTCGGCGGTCGGCAGGCCGTCGCGGTCGAGTTTGAGCAACGCGATGTCGGATTCCGGATCTGTCCAGACTCGGCTCGGCCGGAGAATCAAGCCGTCGGATAACGTGACGGTGATTTCTTCCGCCCGGGCCCCGGCGACAACGTGGTTATTCGTGACTGCAAAGGTCGATGAGTAGCCGGGGATTTTGACCAGCACGCCCGACCCGGATTCTTCGTTATTTTTTCCTTTCGTCGCCGAAGTCGACGGCTTCACGGCGTCCACGGCGACGACCGATGGCGCAAGATGGCCGGCAACGCGTTCGAACCGATCGAGGCTCGCGGGTGGGGGCGGAAGTACGGACCCGAACCCCGGCACGGGGAGCGGCGGTTCCCAAGCCGCCGAGACCGGAACCGGCCGGTTCCAGATGAGTTGGGCCAAGAATCCACCGGTCAAAGCCGACACGAAAAACGCCGACACTTTCACGATACGCATGACCATACATTTCCTCCCCGACGAACGGCGGTTCCACTCACTACGTTACCCGCACCCGACGATATTGCGGTGGACGAACGCGGGGTCAACCCCGGGGAATTATTGGAGGACCGGCCCTACAATACGAACAAAGCCCGCGGTCGCTTCCAGCCGCGGGCCTTGCCAGTTTTTTTGCAATCGTCTATTTCGTATAGTCCATTTCCAGGCGGGAGAGATTGACCGTTCGGTCTTCGTTCGGGTCGTGGTCGCGAACCGATTCCCAGTTATCGGCGAGTCGGTCGTTCAGCCAATTCGCATCGCCTTCGGACTCGCGCTGGCACTTGATGCACAGCGTGGAGTACGGTAAGGCGTTCAAGCGGAGGATGGGAATTTTGGTTTCACACCCGTCGCACGTGCCGTATTTCCCCTGCTTGAGTCGGGTGATCGCCCGCTCGACCTGGACGAGTTCCTTGGCTTCCAACTCGGCGAGTTGCGAGGCCAGTTCTTCGCCGGTGGCCTCGAACGCGGCGTCGACCGCATCGCTCGAAGCGTCGTTATGTTGCAAGTCCGTCAATTCCCGGCCGAACCGCTTGCGCAGCTCGTTCCGCCGGGCTTGTAACGTCTTATGCAATCTCAGTAAGGCTTCGCGTCGTGCCATGATGACTCCTTCCCAGCCGGTGCAGCGGGCCGGGGTTGGAGAAGGGCTTTTCGGATTCATACCCGGCTCGGATCAATTCGTTACATCCGAGTCCTGATTCGGCACCACACTATAGGGTGTCCTGTCTTCCCTAAATCAACAGCTACCCGATACGTTTTTCAGACTCCCGAGTTCTCTCTACTCAACGGACGTCTGCGGCACATGTGAGTTCGATGCCACCCGGTGGCAAAACGATTCCGATTATTCCGCAAATCAATATTCTTAAAGTGTTTGCGCCAATAAAGATGAATTGATGATTTTCGGATTCCTTCCAATACTCCCAAAAACATTCGTCTGTAACACCTCGTAACAACCCAAAGAGGGCATGAGGCTTCCACCCATTGAAACAGACTTTTCACAAATGCGAATCGGTAACTTCTGAGAAGTTGATCAAAAGTTGGTCTGAGTAAGCCAGAATGTTAGCAAAATGGTCATCTTGGACGAAAGCGATGAGAAATGGTAGCTCTACGAATGACCAAACACCGACCTTTTTCAACTATCTAGTCGACGCAAATTACTATATTTAAGTACACATATTATCTTTTGAACATCATGGTTCGGGCTTCGTTCCTGCTTCGTTGGTTCAAGACAATTCGCCTACTCACGAATTGCAGAACACCAAACCGCGCACGTACGGAGGCCGTTATGTCTGCAAGTTCTGCAGCATCTCCCGCAGCGGTACGAGTCGTTGGCCGCGTTGCTCGTCGATGCGGAGGACTTTTAGGAACCTCTTCCGAAGTTCGCTCTGGAGGTCCTCGATTGCCGATTCCGCGGTACTCGCCAGCGGAATGCTGCCACCCGCCCGGCGGTCGTGGCCGCCGGCTTTGCCGAGTCGCCCCACGACCTGCCGCAGGATTTCGCCGCTCCGGGCGTGCGGGAGGGCGGATCGGATCGAAAGAATCAGTTTGTCTTCAAACACTCCGCCGCACACGGCCCAATCGACCTTCTCGAACCGGATCATGAAGTCGACCACCTCGGCCGCCTGCTCGGGTTGCGGCAACGGGTTCACCCAACTGATAACCAGGCGATCATAGAGGAACGAACTTTGCAGCGCCTGGAGCAGGCATTCGAAATGGCTGTGCGGAAGTCGGGCGTTGCGGATCTGCGCCAGGAGGTCTTTATCCGCCAGGGGGTAGAGCTTGATCAGCACGTCGTCGTCGGCCGCTCCGGCCTCGCGGGGGTAGCCCGTCAATTCCGTTTCGATCCCGTAGAGCAAGGCCGTGGCGACTTTTTCCGGCAGTGCGACTCGCTGTTCCGTCAGATATTTCGCGACCAACGTACAGGTCGCCCCGAGTGTCGGACGGAGGTCGGTGAAGGGGACGTCGCTCAAATCGCCCGGCGTATCGTGGTGGTCGAGTACCACGGTGACCGGCATTTCGCCGTCGAAGCTGTGCCGGCCCGTTTTCGGCTGGCTGTCCACCATGACCACCGCGTCGCCCGGCTTCCATTCCAGCTCTTCGATCGGCAGCAGGTCGAGGTGGAGGACGTCGACCATCGCCCGGTTTTCCGCCCGACTGATCAGGCCGTCCCGCGTCATCACGGTTGGAATGTCGAGTTTCGATTCGATCAGATGGGCCAGACCGAACATGCTTCCGAGGCTGTCCGGGTCCGGGTGGATGTGGGAAACCAGTACGATCCGGGTGGCGTCGTGGACTGCGGCCAAGAATCGGTCGGACCGCCGGTTCCGGGCCACAACACTTCTCCTGTGCAGAATCATGGGGGCGTGTCGGCGGTTCATTTCTCACAGGGCCTCGACGAATCCCGCGTTCCGGCCGGCGGGCAGCAGCGGTCCGCGAGACCCGCGAACGCCCCTTTTTGTACCGCCGGGGTCAAGACCTGCCAAGAAATGCCTCGGTCGAATTCCGCCCTCGGCACGCCGAGGGTGAAAAGAAACTCTTGTCCGGGGAAGACTTCCGGTCGGGAAAGGAAGGAGGATAACTGGCAAAGATTTCTTTCCAATACCCCTAACGGGAATCGAACCCGTGTTTTAGCCTTGAGAGGGCTACGTCCTGGACCGCTAGACGATAGGGGCGTGCTGGTATGGTTTTAACTCGTTGCGGAACGATGTCAAGCGAGGGAATTTCTCATCGGTATGAGAGTCGGGGACGAAAGAGTTCCCTCCCGGTGGCCGGCCTGCTAAACTTGTTGTGCCGGTTCTATCGGTGCCGACGACGGGGAGAGGCATGGGGTTACAAGACCGCGAATACTACCGCGACGACGACGAATCCGGATTCCGCGAATGGATCGGCCGGCGGGTGACCGTCGTTCTCGTGGCCGTGACGATTGGAGTTTTTCTCGTCCAGCTCTTCACCAACCGCGACCAGAACAAATCTCCCGGACCGGTATTCGACGCCTTCTGCCTGGACGCGCCGAAAGTTCAGGACGGTCAGGTCTGGCGCATACTGACGGCCAATTTCGTCTGCGAAGCCGAATACTTTCTGCCGTTGCTCATCGGTTTGGTCATCCTTTACTGGTTCGGCATTCGGAAAGAGGAAATGGACGGCGGTCGGGACCTGGTGGCGTTTTACCTCCTTTCGGGCATCTTCTGCCAACTCGGGCTGTTCCTGCTGAAAATCACGAACGTACTCGACCCGGCGGTCAAAGGGTTCGGCCCGTTCGGCAGTTTTACCGCCATACTGGCCTGGTTCGGGACCCGTTACGCGCGCCAGCCCGTCAACATTTTCGTGGCCACGGTCCCCGCGTGGTCGGCCGTCGCCGGCATTCTCGCCCTCGGCGTGCTCCTGCGGTTCGGCGGAAAAATGGCCGGTGAGTTTTTCGCCTACGACCTGCTCGGCGTTACGTTCGGGTTCGGCTACGAAAAAGCCGGCCTGCGGGTCGGGGATTGGATCGCCAGTCTGGGCGGCGGCTCGCCCGGCCGCCGGCATTCCCAAGCCAGACTTCGCGTGCTGTCCGAAGACGAGGATTCGGATTTTCTGCCGTTCGACGACGGCCCCGTCGGTGCCGGGGTCGCCCAGGCCGTGGAACCCAAGAAAAACGTCGACGAGCAACTCGAGGCGAAGCTCGACCGCGTTTTGGAAAAGGTTTCCCGAACCGGTCGCGAAAGTTTGACCGCCGACGAGAAAGCGATTCTGCAAAAAGCCAGCGAAGTCTACAAGCGCCGACGGGGTCGATAGCCATCATGCCGCTCTATCCCTATTCGTGTGACGCCTGCGGGCAAACGTTTGAGAAGGTCGTTCCCACAGCTTCGGCGGCGGCGAGGGTCGCGTGTCCGTCGTGCGACAGCGATCGAGTGGTTCGCGGGTTCGGCCTGCCCGCTGCGATCGGTTCGGCCGCGTCCCGGGCACCGGCGACGAACTGCCGGGGCGACGGGCCCCCTTGCGGAGCCGTCGGCTGTGGCCGGGGCAATCGGCTGGCCCGGCCGTCGTGACGGTCCAACATTTCTGACCGCCGACTCCGGCACGGATTCAAGAATCGGAATATCTCCCTTTCCCGTTCATTTCATATACTAAAGAACGTCATCGCAAAACATCGGCTCAATCATTTTCCCTCTCCGGCCAGTGAGTTCACTCCGCCATGACCGATCCGAAACAAGCGAAGCTCGTCGCCGACCTGCTGCAAGCCGTGGCCGAGCCGAACCGCATTCGCATTATTGAATGCCTCCGCACCGGCTCGAAGAACGTGACGGAACTGGCCAAGTTGCTGACCTGCGAGATCGTGAACATTTCGCACCACTTGGGCGTTCTCCGCCAGGCGGGGCTGGTCCTGGACGAAAAGGACGGCCGCTTCGTGATCTACAGCCTGCACCCCGGCATCTTCAACAACGAAAACCCGCGGGCGACGTACATGGATTTCGGCTGGTGCCGGATCGAAATTCCCCACAACTAAAATTCCCTCCTCCTCAACGGGCGAGGGTCAAGGTGGAGGGTCACTTCCACTTGCCGTACATCGCCGGCCGGTACGCTTCGACCCGTAACCCGCGGGGAAGCAAGTCGAGCGTCACGGCCGTGACCGCGTCCTTCGGCTGGCAGAGGAATTCCCCATCCAGGTGAATGCACAACGGCATCGGCGAATTCACGGCGACCCGGCCGCACGACCCCATCGTCATCTTCGGGTGGTCCCGCGGCAGGTTGCCCGTAATGAGCGCGGGAAGGTATCGCACCAGTTGCCAGCGCTTCAAATTCGAGACGTGCATGTATTGGAACAGGCCGTCGTCCAGCCGGGCCGCCGCCGCCAGGGGAAAGCCGCCCTCCCGCTGGCCGAGGCAGACGCTCAACGCCAGCGTCGGCGAAACGGCGAGACCGGTTCCGAGGTCCACCGTCATCCCCGGCGTGGCGTAGTGCTTCGCCATCGCCTTCAGGAATCCGAGCGCGTAGAGGGGAATGCCGCGGAGCCAGCGGATTTTGCGGGCCTCGATCGTGACCATGCCGTTGAACCCGATGCCCGCGCAGTTTACGAACCGCCGCGTCTTTCCACCCGCCGCCGCGACGCCGACGTCCACTTCGACAACGTCCAGCGGCGGCCGGTCGGCGAGCTTCCCCCACGATTCGAGGCCGAGGGTAAAGGCGTAGTCGTTCATCGACCCGAGCGGCCAGACGCCGAGAACGACGGCGGGGTTCGAAGCGGCGAGGAGGCCGTTGGCCACTTCGTGGACGGTACCGTCGCCCCCGGCCGCAACGACCCGGCCGAAGCCCTCGGCCGCGGCACGCGCCGCCAACTCCTCCGCGTGCCCCGGCCCCTCGGACACGCGCAGCTCCGCGTCCGGCGCCACGACCGAGCGGTACGCATCGACCAGTTTCCGGGCTTTCCCCCGGCCCGCGGCCGGGTTGAATATCACGCACGTTCGAACGGTCACGCGGCACCGCGGGCGAGGAGGATGGCTGTGGCACAGAGATACCACGACTCGAACCCTTTGGGCAAGCGCGAGGGTTTCGTTCCCTCCCCTTGAAGAGGGAGGGGTGGGTGGGAGTGAAATGCCAAAAGGAGAATTCGTGAACGGATTCCTGGTCCTCGACAAGCCGGGCGGCATCACCTCCCGCGACGCCGTGAACTGGGCCCAACGCGGCTTCCCCCGCGGCACCAAGATCGGCCACACCGGCACGCTCGACCCGCTCGCCACCGGCGTCCTCGTCCTCTGCGTCGGCCCGGCGTGCAAACTCGCCGACCGCGTGCAGGCGATGCCGAAAACGTACGTATCCCGCTTCCGCCTCGGAGCGACAAGCACAAGCGACGACGCCGACGGCACGATCGCGGCGAACGATTCGTTGCCCGTTCCGGAAGAGGTTGTTCGGCGTGAACTCGCCCGGTTCGTGGGAACGATCGCGCAGATACCGCCGCAGGTTTCCGCGGTCAAAGTGGGTGGGAAAAGGGCCTACGCCACGGCGAGGAAGGGCCAGGCCGTCGCCCTCGTCGCCCGGCCGGTCCGCGTCGACGCGATTCAAGTCCTGGCCTATGCCTGGCCGTATCTGGACGTGGAAATCGACTGCGGCAAAGGAACCTACGTCCGCTCCATCGCCCGCGATCTGGGCCATGCCCTCGGCTGCGGCGGATTGGTGGAGACCCTGCGACGAACCAAGGTCGGACCCTTTACAGTGGAAATGGGGATCGGTTTGGACGCCGACTGGCAGACGGTGCGGAACCGTTTGGTGCCAGTCGCGATCCTGCAAACCGTTTAGCATAACCCTATTGACGTTTTGGTAGGGTGGGTCAAGCCCGGCTTTGCGGGCGCCGACCCACTGGGCGATCGGGGAGGCGGTTGCCTGTGTCGGTGGGTCTTCGCTCGAAGACTCGCTCGACCCACCCTGCAGACTAGGGCTCAACCTGCGTGGGAAATGCGGTTGCCGGTGCCGGGCCGCCACGGAGGGCGGCCCCTACGGGGGAATGCCATCCGCGGCCTTCTATGTGGGAAATGCGGTTGCCGGTTCCGGGCCGCCACGGAGGGCGGCCCCTACGGGGGAATGCCATCCGCGGCCTTCTATGTGGGAAATGCGGTTGCCG
>DASXPC010000116.1:0-8791 GCA_036493815.1 Fimbriiglobus sp.
GCGGGACGAATTATCGGCCGTATTGGCCGCGGCACCGACCGCGAAGAAAATCCACGCCGCCACGGAACGCCTGCTGCAACTGGCCGCGTGAGTGCATGGTTGTTGCGGAAAGTACAGGGCAAAACAAAGCAGGATGGTTCTTTCCGGTTGTCGCCCGTTCAACCAGAAATCAACCATCCTACTTGTAATTATTTAAATTATGCAATTCGCATGCCCAATCCGGAGGGTCAATCGCATCACTGCAATCCAAGCATTCTGGGGAGAAAAAAATAACCAGTTCATTCGTTGAGTACAGGTTTGCCTTAATTCTGGCACCCTGCTGCACAGTTGCGATTGCCGCGTCATTCCGCTGTTAAGGCCCAGCACCTTAACACTTCGGCGACGCTCCAGGCCTGGGCGATGCAGCCCCGCGGCGTGAACGGAGTTTCCGCATCAAACACTTCACTGATTGAACCGACGCACGCCTTGCTCATGTGACTAGCAAATCCGGACAGGAATTTTCGTGCATCAGTTTGCCGACCCGGGTGAATTCGAAGCCAGGCGTCGATGAAGGAGCCGATCAGCCAAGCCCAAACGGTTCCCTGGTGATAGGCCGCGTCGCGGGACCAGACGTCGCCGTAGTACTTGGACTTATAGGCCGGATCCCCGGGACTGAGGGATCGTAAGCCGACGGGAGTAAGGAGTTGATCCTGAACAATCTGAATGACTGCAGGCCAGTGTCGTTTATCGAGGACAGGGTGCGGCAGGGAGATGGCGAAAAGCTGGTTCGGCCGGATACTGTCATCGTCGCCCGATTCGCCATCGACGACATCGAATAAGCCGCCCGTCTTGGGGCACGGGAACCGTTTATTGAACGAGACGCAAGCGCGGTCGGCCGCGGCGCCGATTTCGCCGCTCGATTGATCCCCAACTTCTTTGAGCCACGATTCCAGAAGCCGAAGGGCGTTGTACCAGAGGGCATTGATCTCCACCGCTTTCCCCCGCCTCGGCGTCACGACCCAATCGCCGACTTTGGCATCCATCCAGGTGAGTTGATATCCTTCGGCCCCCTGTTTTAAGAGCCCATCGGCCGGGTCGACGCCGATGCCGAAACGGGTGCCGGCCTGGTGCTTAGCGACAATATCCTTTAGGGCGGGAAGTAGATGGTGTAGCGTCTCAACGTCGCCAGCCAGGCGGACGTACCGGTCGAGGGCGTGGAAGAACCAGAGGGTGGCATCGGCCGTGTGATAGAGCCCTTCCCGCTCGTGGTCCGGGAAGAAATTCGGTATGAGGCCGTCGCGGATGTGCCCGGCAAACGTCCGCAAGATGTACCCGGCTTCGGAGGCTCGGCCGGTCGTCAGTGTCAGCCCTTCCAGGCTGATCATCGTGTCCCGGCCCCAGTCGGTAAACCAATGGTACCCGGCAATGATGGTCCGGGATTCGTCCCCGCTCGCGTGGGCGCGGGCCGAGTCTTCCACCCGCGCGACCGGGGTGATGATGAACTGATCGGCGGCGAGGACGAGATCGACCCCCAGTCCGGTCCTCACGGCCGGGGCGGCCGCCGAAATCAGTCGGGCGCGGCGGTCGAGTTCCGCGGCATGAGCCGCCTCGGGAGCCAATGCCGTAATATGTTCCCAGGATTCCGACGAGGCCGTGACGACGACGTCCCGGCCGGGCCGCAGCGTTACCCGGATTGAACCGGGATGCCAGACCGATCCCATGCGTTCGTACCCGCGATCCTCTTCGACCCGATAGTAAACGTTCGGCTCTTTCACCCCTTCTACCGTGAATGCTGCCGACTCGCCGACGACGAGGAGCCTGAGCTTCGGGAACTTTCCGACCCCGTCCGAAAGTTCGTACCGTCCTTCGATGGCGGAAAATTGGTACGGCACCGTCGGCAACGCGGCGACCGTCTCGTCGTAGCTGCGAAAATGAACCGCGGGACGGAGCTTTACCCGGACCGGCCCGGGGCCGTCAACGAGTTTGAACATCACGTGCGTGGTGTTCCGCCGGTATGGCATGAATAGTCGTTTCTCAATTACGTGGCCCCGGGTTTCATACCTCCAGACAGGCAACCCTGCTTCCAACCGGAACTCGGCCAGGACGTCGGTGCCGAACACTTCGACGGGGGTCGGCGGGGAACGATCATTTCCACCGACCGAAACGGCCGACCAGTCGGGGAAGCGGAAATTGTCCGTCAAATGGTTGAGGACCATCACTCGCCCGAGTGGGGCGGGGTGGGCGGCGATGAGGATGCCGTGGTATCGCCGAGTATTCACGCCGGCGAGGGTGCCAGAGGCGTACCCGCCGAGGCCGTTAGTTACCAGCCATTCCCGGTCCCGCAGCGACTCGAACTCGCGGACGACTAGACGTCGGGCCGGCAACGATACGGGTGGTTCCAACATAATTTCCCTCACTTCTTCGGTCGAGGCTCCGGCCGCAACACGACCGCCGCCTCTCCGGGCAACCGCCACCCTTCTTCTTCCGTCTCCGGGTTGTAAACGCCATGTCCGTCGTACAAGGGGGATTCGGTAGAGAGTTCGACCGCCCATTTCATTCTTGCCGGCGGGGCAAGGAGCGGTTCGGGGCATGAGAGCAGGTTTTGATCGCCGCCGAGGTTCAAGATCAATAACCGGTCCTGGTCATAGGGAGTGAAGAAACGAATGACGAGCGCCTGCTCTCCGAGCACGGCACCGTCGAACGATCTCCGGTCGTTGGCTCGAAATGCCGGAACCGTCCGCCGGAGCCGCAATAGATCCTTCGTGAGTTGATATGCGGTGGCGTGCTTCTGCCGTTCGGCGAAATCAAGTTTGCAGCGGGCAAATGTTCCCTCATGCTCTGGGGGGGCGAACTGTGTGACGGCTTCGGGATCGGCCAGGCTACGGAACTGCGACAGAAATTCGGCACGACCGGCTTGCACTTGAGCGGCCAGTTCGGGCTTATGGTCCGCGAAAAAGAGGAACGGTGAGGAAGAGGCGAATTCCTGCCCCTGGAACAGCATCGGCGTGCCGGGGGCGAGGAGAAAGAGTGCCGTCATGGCACGATATCGGCCGGGACTGGTGAGTTCGTGGACACGTAATCCTCGAGCGGAGTTCGCGACTTGATCGTGGTTCTGGATGAATGTAACGAACGCGGCCGAGGGGAGGTCGAACCCCGGCCGGCCGCGGCGGTGGTTCTGCCAGGAATACCATTGGCCCTGGTACAGGTAGCCGTATTTCACAGCCGAGATCAGTTCCTGCGGCGTGCCGAGGTGGTCGGAGTAATAGGCCTCGTTACGCCCGGTAAGTGCGACCGTGGCGGAATGATGGAAGTCGTCGTTCCAGAGGCAATCGAGTCCATAGCCTCCTTTGTCTTCAGCCCGGCAGAGCTCGGCGTGTTGGGGTTCATTCTCGTTCACGATCAACGTAGCCCGGCCGTTCGCAGCTTTCCGAACCGCACGGCCAATCTCGGTCAGAATGTGCCGCTCGGGCGGGGCGTCGTCGTAGATGTTTTGGGTCGCATCGAGCCGGAGACCATCGAGGTGGAATTCCTCAATCCAGTAGGCGGCGTTGGCGAGAAAGTACTCCCGCACCGGGCCGGAGTCGGGCCCGTCGAAGTTGATCGGTCGGCCCCAGTCAGTCTTGTACCGGTCAGTGAAGTAGGCCTCGGTGAACTGGCCGAGGTAATTCCCGTCCGGCCCGAGATGGTTGTAGACCGCATCGAGAATGACACCCAAGCCGCACCGGTGGGCGACATCGACGAACTGGCGGAAGTCGTCCGGCGAACCGTAGAGCCGGGACGGTGCGAACAGGTTGACACCGTCGTAGCCCCACCCGAACCGGCCGACGAAGTCTGCGACCGGCATGATTTCTAGGCATGTAATCCCGACAGCGGCCAATTCCTCCAGTTCCTTCTCCGCCGCCGACCACGTCCCCTCAGGGGTAAATGTTCCAATGTGGAGCTCATACAAGACCTGGCCCGCTCGCGGGACGCCCCGCCAGTCCGAATCGGTCCAGCGAAAGGCCCGGGCATCGACGAGCACCGATGGCCCGTGCGGGCCGTCGGGTTGGGAGCGGGATGCCGGGTCCGGATAAAGATCGTCGCCGCCGTCCAGTCGATATTTGTAAGCATGGCCGGGCGACATCCCCCGAACTTGCGTCGAAAAATATCCGTCCGGTTCGGCATCAAGCGCAACCGCTGGAATCGTCGTGTCGGCGAAGACGACTTCGACCGATCGTCGGCCGGGCGCCCAGACGCGGAAATGGGCCCTGCCATTTCCGTCAAGTTCCGCACCGACCGGGTAGCGACGGGTAAAGTGGAAAGGTTTCCGCGTAGGGGATTCGATCATGCGTACTCGGAAATGTTGAGATGATAATCGCGTAAAACGAGCACTTGCGTTCTCACGCGGCAGCCATTTTCCGGCATTTTATGCCGGCATACGCTTTGCAAGAAAATACCATGCCGGCCCGCGTCGGGTCGGTTCCTTGTATCTGAACCCGGAGGGCTGGTATGACGCTTCAACGATATGTGACGTTCCTGTTTGCCGCGACAATTGGACTGGCCGTGAGCCGGCCGGCGTCGGCGGACGACGATAAGAAGAACGATAAACCGCTCGACAACAAGACTTTCGTCGAGAAGGCCGCGGGCGGGGGGATGGCTGAGGTCGAAATGGCGAAGGCGGCACAAACCCAGGCGCAGAATGCCGCAGTCAAGAAATTCGCCGATCGGATGGTCAAGGATCACACTGCGATCAATGAAGAGTTAAAGACCATTGCCGCCGGGATTCCGGTTACCGTCCCCGAAAGGCTCAGTGATAAGTGTCGCGACGAGATCGCCGCGATGCAGAAGTTGACCGGGGCCGCCTTCGACAAGGCTTACATGGAGCAGCAGGTAAAGGCCCACCAGGAGGCGGTCGATTGTTTCAAAAAAGCGGGTAAAGAAGTCTCCAACATGCGACTGAAGGAATTCATCATCAAGACGCTGCCGACGCTCGAAGACCACCTGAAACGGGCGAAGAAAGTCCGCGATCAGGTCCAGTAATTCTGTCGGTTCGTACATTGGATTCCGGGGGCCGACCTCGGCCCTCGGCCGTTTGTATCCCGTTCCGGGAGTATACATGCGCGTCTGGCCGGGTCGCCCCTACCCGCTCGGGGCTACGTGGGATGGAGCCGGCGTAAATTTTGCCCTCTTTTCGGAACACGCCACGAAGATCGAGTTATGCCTTTTCGACGCAGGGACGGAAACGGCCGATTCGTCCCGCATAGACGTGTGCGAATACACCGACCTCGTCTGGCACTGCTATCTGCCCGACGTCCTTCCCGGCCAACTCTACGGCTACCGCGTACACGGTCCGTACGAGCCGGCCAAGGGCCACCGATTCAACCCCCAAAAAATCGTCCTGGACCCGTATGCCAAGATGATCGGGCGGGACGTGACGTGGGACGACAGCTTGTTCGGGTATCCGATCGGTCAAGACGACACGGCCCGGGACGACCGGGACAGCGCCGCCTTCGCGCCGCTTGCGAGCGTCGTCGACACCGCCTTCACCTGGGGCGACGACCGCCCGCCTCGCATTCCGTGGCACAAAACGATCATCTACGAATTGCACGTTAAAGGATATACGATGCGGCACCCCGGCGTGCCGGAAGCCATCCGCGGTACGTACGCCGGACTCGCGTCCGATGCCGTTATCCGTCATCTGGTCGACCTGAACGTTACGGCGGTCGAACTCCTCCCCGTCCATCACCATCTGAATGACCGCCACCTGCTAGACAAAGGACTGACCAATTATTGGGGTTACAACACGCTCGGATTCTTCGCCCCGCACCCGTACGATTCGCCATCGAATGCGCTCAGCCCCGTACACGAATTCAAAATGATGGTCCGGGCTCTGCACGCGGCCGGGATCGAAGTGATCCTCGACGTGGTCTACAACCACACCGCCGAGGGGAACCAGATGGGCCCGACACTCTCGTGGCGAGGGATCGACAACGCTGCGTATTACCGTCTCTCTCCGGATGACCCGCGGTACTACATGGATTTCACCGGGTGCGGAAACACCTTGAACATGCAGCACCCGAAAGTGCTCCAACTCATCATGGACAGCTTACGCTACTGGGTGCAGGAAATGCGGGTGGACGGGTTCCGCTTCGACCTGGCCTCAACCCTCGCCCGGGAGCTTTTCGAAGTCAACAAACTCGGCGCGTTTTTCGACATCGTCCATCAGGATCCGGTTTTATCGCAGGTGAAGTTGATTGCCGAGCCGTGGGACGTCGGCCCGGGCGGATATCAGGTGGGCAATTTTCCGCCGGGGTGGACCGAGTGGAACGGCAAATACCGGGACAACGTCCGAAAGTTCTGGAAGGGGGACGGCGGCACGGTCTCCGAATTCGCCACCCGGCTGTGCGGATCGAGCGACTTGTACGAGGGCAGCGGGAGGAAGCCGTACGCCAGCATCAATTTTGTGACCTGCCACGACGGATTCAGCCTTCGCGATCTGGTGAGTTACAGCGGGAAGCATAACGAAGCCAATAAAGAAAACAATAAAGACGGGACGGACAATAACGACGCCTGGAACGGCGGGGTTGAGGGGCCAACCGACGACACGCAAGTGAAAGCCCTTCGAGCGAAGCAGGTGCGAAACTTCGTCGCCACGCTCGTGATATCGCAGGGCGTACCGATGCTGCTTGCGGGCGATGAACTCGGTCACACCCAGGGGGGCAATAACAATGCGTATTGCCAGGACAATGAGATGAGTTGGTTGAATTGGGAACTGTCCGAGGAGCAGAAAGCGTTTCTCGCGTTCGTGAAATCCGCGACTCAACTTCGGCGGGAACAGCCGGTGTTGCACCGGCGAAAATTCTTCCAGGGCCGGTCCATTCGCGGGGCGGGAGTGACGGACATCTCCTGGTTCGCGCCGTCGGGGTCGGACATGACCGATGCGGACTGGGGCGGATCGGTCCGTTGCCTGGGCATGCGATTGGCCGGCGACCTGATCGACGAAACGGATGAGCGAGGGGAACCGATTCTTGGGGATACCCTTCTCGTGCTAATGAATGCCCATTACGAACCGGTACCGTTTACCCTTCCTACGACCAACCCGGGTCACAAATGGGAACGGCTTTTCGATACGGGGGGTGCCGGCGGCCCGGCCGAGTCGGTGGGTGAGGGAACGCAATATTTGCTCGGAGGACGGACGACGGCCATGTTCCGGACCCGCTCGGAATTGGACGCGGAGCCGGGTCCCACCCCGTTGCAGGTGGAGTCGATCCGGAAAGACGTCCGCCAGGCCGGGCCGTCGCTCGGCGCGGCAACCAAGAGGTGATCGCGTGACGTCCGCGATCGACCGGCTGGTGACCGACTCGGCCCGACTTTCGGCCGATCGCCGCGGCACTCCCGCGGCCACCTATCGCATCCAAATGCACCGCGGGTTCCCATTTCAAAAAGTAGCGGAGATCACCGACTATCTGCACGCCCTCGGAATTTCCCACGTCTATACCTCGTCCCTTTTGACTGCGAAAAGCTGCAGCAATCACGGGTACGACGTGACCGACCATAGTCGGATCAATCCCGAAATCGGAACCGAGCAGGAATTCTCTGCATGGGTGGCCGGTCTGCGCGAACGAAAGATGGGAGTGATTCTCGATGTCGTCCCAAATCATATGAGCGTTAGCGGAGAAAACGCCTGGTGGGCGGATGTTCTCGAACATGGCCCGTCGTCGCCGTACGCCCGGTATTTCGACATCGCCTGGGCCAATCATTTCCGTCAACAATTGCACGGGAAGGTGCTTCTGCCGATCCTGGGAGAATCATACGGCAAAGCGGTGGACGGCGGGCAATTTCGTCCCGTCTATGCAGGGGGTGCGGTCTGGATCGAGCTCAACGGCCGGCGGTTGCCGACCGATCCGCGGACTTGGGACGCCGTCCTCGCCCCCGCTGTGGACGGGGCACGCGCGGTCACGGGTCAGGACACCGAAGGTGTATTAGAATTGCAGAGCATCCTAACCGCGGTGCGTAACTTGCCATCTCGGAACGAGACCGATCCGGAAAAAGTCGTCATCCGCCGGGCCGAGGTCGCGGTGATTAAGCGGCGGTTAGCCGAATTGGATCGTCGATATCCGACCGCGGCGGAAGAGATTCGCAAGGCGGTCGCCGTCTTGGCCGGCGTACCCGGCGACCCTGCCGGTATGACTGGCCTCGACCAATTCCTCGACGCCCAGGCTTACCGGGCGTGCGACTGGCGGGTCGCTTCGGACGAGATCAATTATCGCCGCTTCTTCGACGTCAACGATCTGGCCGCGTTGAACACCGAGCGGCCCGAGGTCTTCGAAGACGTCCACCGCCTTATTTTCGAGTGGCTCGGGCGCGGCCTGATCGACGGCCTGCGAATCGACCACATTGACGGGCTGTACGACCCGCGACAATACCTCGATCGTCTTCAAACCAAGTATTTGACGTCCACCGCCAAACGGTTACTCGCGGAACGGCCGGACGACTATCCCGGCCTCACCTGGGCGGAAGCCGAACCGGTCGTTGCGAGTCAAACCGTGTCGGGTCGTCCACTCTTCGTCGTGGTGGAAAAAATTCTGACCGGAGACGAGACCGCCCCGGAAGATTGGGCCACCGAAGGCACCTCGGGGTATGAATTCCTGAACGCCGTGAATGGCCTCTTCGTCGACCCGGCCGGGGAAACAGAAATCACCCGAATTTATGAGGCTTTTACCGGCATCGACGATTCCGTTGACGAGATCGTATACCGCAAGAAGTTCCTCGTTCTGCAGTCGTCCCTCACCGGTGAACTCCACACCCTAAGCCACCAACTCGACAGTCTTGC
>DASXPC010000117.1:0-43533 GCA_036493815.1 Fimbriiglobus sp.
TTAACTCATGCGCGATCTGGTTGCAGGCGTGCCTCAAAATGTGGCATACGTAATAAAGTTCCGCGGTGCGTTGAAATCGAAATATTCTTGAAACGCGGCCGAAAGACACGTTCCCAATTTCTGATTCCGTCTGGCACCGAGCTTGCCTAACTACGCGCCATTTTCACATACTCCCCAATTTGGGAGGTGGGTGTGGTGCGTACCTTGCGACTGGCAATTCTTCCATTCGTTCTTGTTTTCTGGTTTTCTTCTCCGGTGTACTCCCAAGATCCGCCTTCGGCATCGGAACCGTCGAAGACGCCGGCTACGGTCAAGGATGTCAATGAAGCCAAAGAATCGGCAGACGTCGCCTGGATGCTGACCTCGACCGCCCTCGTCATGTTCATGATGCCCGGGCTCGCACTTTTTTACGGCGGCATGGCCCGGCGGAAAAACGTGCTCGGCACCATGATGCACACCTTCGTCGCCCTCGGGATCGTGGGCGTGCAGTGGGTGATCATCGGATACTCGCTCGCCTTCGGCGAAAGTCACGGCGGATACATCGGGTGGAGCTCGGACCTCGTCGGCCTCGGCGTCGACGCCGCCACGGGCGAAAAGTTCAAATACTTTCCGGCCACCCGGTGCCCGCTCTATCTGCACGCCATGTTTCAGGGAATGTTCGCGATCATCACGGTTGCCCTCGTCTCCGGGGCGTTTGCCGAGCGGGTGAAGTTCGGGGCTTATTGCCTGTTCGCCCTCCTCTGGACCACACTCGTCTACGACCCGCTGGCCCACTGGGTGTGGGCCGCCGCTTGGACGCCGGACGGAAAGCCGGGCTGGTTGAACGGAATGGGTGCCCTCGATTTTGCCGGCGGGACGGTGGTCCATATCGCCGCCGGCATGTCCGGATTGGCTGCAATCCTTCTGCTCCGCAAGCGGATCGGTTACCGCAAACAAACGTTTCACCCGAACAGTGTGGTGCTTACCCTGCTCGGGGCCGGCATGCTTTGGTTCGGATGGTTCGGGTTCAACGGGGGGAGCGCGACCTCGAGCAATGGCCAGGCCGTGTCGGCGTTCACGGTGACCCAAATCGCGGCGGCGATGGCCGGACTGGCCTGGGTGCTCGTCGAATGGCTACACCGCGGGAAACCCACCGCACTCGGGTTCGCGTCCGGCCTCGTCGCGGGTCTCGTGGCCATCACGCCGGCGAGCGGATACGTCGCCCCGATCGGGGCCCTGATCATCGGGGCTGCGGCCGGCGTCGTTTGTTACGGTGCGGTCGCCGCCAAGTCGTTCCTCGGATACGACGATTCACTCGACGCCTTTGGCATTCACGGGGTCGGAGGAATTCTCGGTGCGATCCTTACCGGTGCACTCTGCTCGGTCGCGCTGTGGCGGTTCGGCACCGGGCAACCGGACAACTGGCCCGGCGCCATGAAGGAAGGGGTAGCGGCTCAACTTCAGGTGCAACTGATCGCCGTGGCGGCCGCGGCCGCGTACGCATTTCTCGTCACCAGTTTCCTGGTAATTTTGATCGAGAAAACCATCGGCTTCACTTGCTCTACTCAGGCCGAGGCGGCGGGTCTCGACCTGAGCCAGCATGGCGAGACCGGTTTCGACATGGGGCCGGACGTAGACGCCGGGGCCGTCGTCGAGCCGAAGGCATCGGTAGCCCCGCCGAACGGGGTGAACGGCAAGAAGTTTTCCGTGGTGGTCGAAGGTCCGCCGGCCGACCGGCTGATGGCCGCCTGGTCGAAACTCTGCCAGGCCGGGGATGTGCCGCCGACCGAAACGTTCAAAGCCGTCTACCCCTACGTGACGACCATTACCGGAAATGTTTTCCGATTCCGCGGCGGGGATTCAATCGTGATCAAGGATAAAGTGAAGGCACTCTTCGAAGACGCCTTGGAAGGCACACCGGTCAAGACGCACGTGGAATCTTATTCATAAGCCAGTTGTCAGATGACCTCTGGCACGTTTTCCGAACCGTTCGTTCTTCTGAGGTATGAGTCGGATGAAACTGATCGTCGCCATTATCCGCCCGGAAAAGCTCGAAGAAGTTCAGAAGGCACTGGCGGAACGGGACGTGTATCTGATGACGGTGACCGACGTCCGTGGTTGTGGCCGACAGCGGGGGTATACCGAAGTTTACCGCGGGGCCGAGATGCAGATTCGTCTGATTCCCAAAATCAAACTCGAAATCGCGGTCAACGAAGCGTTCGTCGAGGCGACGGTCGAATCGCTCGTCCACGCTTCCCGGAGCGGGGAGACGGGGAGTATCGGCGACGGAAAGATCTTCGTGCTGCCGATGGACGACTGCGTCCGCATTCGCACCGGCGAACGCGGCCCGACCGCGATCGGGCCGTAGTTTTCGAGTGTCGCGCGGGCGTTCCCTCCGCCCGCGATATCCGAACAACTCTTCGCCTCATTTCGTTTCGGACTTGGTCGTAGCCGGAACGAGATTCTCGATGAAAAACTCCATCATCCGCTGCGGGTTGACGCCCGAGTGGCCGCGGTCCGGGCCGACTTGCACGTCGAAACTCTTCCCGGCTTGTTGGAGTGCTCTGATCAGTTGCATCGTATTGTTCGGGTGAACGTTGTTGTCGGCCGTGCCGTAATAGATCATTAACCGGCCCTTCAGCTTGTCCGCGTAGGTCATGGCGCTGCCCGCGTCGTACCCCTTTTCGTTTTCCTGCGGGAGCCACATGTACCGTTCGGTGTAGATAGTGTCGTAGTGGCGGTAGTCGGTAACCGGGGAGGAGGCGCTCGCGACTTGGAAGGCTTCCGGGTGCCGGAGGAGGCAGAGGATCGAGGCGTACCCGCCGTAGGACGTGCCGTAAATGCCCACCCGATTCTTGTCGACGTACGGCCGGTTCCAGAGGGACTTCACACCGGCGGCCTGATCGTCGATTTCCGTCACTCCGAGTTTCATGTAGATCGCGTCGAGGAATTTCTTTCCGCGACCGGCGGCGCTACGGGAATCGAACGACGCCACCAGGAACCCGTACTCTGTCATCGCGCTCGGCAGGGTAAAGGTTTCCCGCGCGGCGTTCGTCGACGGCCCGGCATACACCGATACGAGCAATGGGTATTTCTTCGTCGGGTCGAAATTCGACGGCTTGTGCAGCAGGCCGTGCAACTCGGTGACGCCGTCTGCCGCCTTGAACGTAATCAATTCGACCCGTTTCAACCCGAGTGAATCGAATTTCGACATATCGCTCTTGGACAGTTCTTCAACGACTTTACCATCCTCATCGCACAGGCGCGTGACCGGTGGAGTGTCGTGTGTCTGGGCGATGTCGATGAAGTATTTGCCGTCCGGCGAGAGATTAATCCCGTGGTTGAAGGCCGGGTC
Source organism: Fimbriiglobus sp. (assembly GCA_036493815.1). Taxonomy (GTDB): domain Bacteria; phylum Planctomycetota; class Planctomycetia; order Gemmatales; family Gemmataceae; genus DASXPC01. The sequence continues at coordinate 3,335 of DASXPC010000117.1, forward strand.
GGTCAGCCGCTTGTCGTCTTTTCCGTCGAGCGTGCAACGGTGGAACTGCAGTTTCATCGGATTGTCGCCGCTCCGTGCCATGTAGTAAAGCAGTCCGTTCGGTTCGTCGATGCGGACGATGTTGGCCACTTCATAATCGTGGTGGGTCACCGTCGCGAGCAGTTTGCCCGAGAGGTCGTAGAGGTAGAAGTTCTTGTACCCGTTGCGCTCGGAGGTCCAGAGAAATCGATTGTTGTCTTTGAGGTAGCGGAGGGCCGGGTGGTTGTCGACCCAACTGGCCGGCCATTCTTCGCGGACGATGACGCGGCACTTGCCCGTGGTCGGGTCGGCGGCGGTGAATTCCAAAACATTCTGCCGGCGGTTCGTCCGGTTGAAGAGCAGTTCCTTGCCGTCGGGCGACCAGGAGACCTGGTAGACGTAATACCCGACCGTATCGTTTTTGAACATCATGCCGTCCCGCACGTCGATCTTGGTCGATTTCTTGTCCGCCACGTCGTACACGTAGAGGTCCACGGCTGGGTTCGGCGTTCCGGCCTTGGGATACGGTTCGACGTCCATTTTGCTCTGAATGTCGGTCTGGTTGAGTTCCAAGTAATAGTCTTTCACTTTCGATTCGTCGAAGCGGTAGTAGGCGATTTTTTTGCTGTCGGGCGACCACCACATGGCGGTCCTTTGCGCCAGTTCTTCGCCGTAGACCCAGCTTGCGGTGCCATACTTAATGCGGTCTTTTTCGCTGCCGTCAGTGGTGATGGGCGTTTCTTTGCCGTCCGTTGAAATCCAGAGGTTACGATCGCGGTAGAGGGCGTTATGTTTCCCGTCGGGGGACGTGGAAGATGTAGACTGCCGGCCGCGTTCGGGCCCGCGTCCGCCGACCTGACCGCGTCCACCCCGGCCCTGGCCCCGTCCGCCGCGGCCCTGGACTCGCCCGCCGAATCCCCCCCGGCCCGGCCCACGTCCGCCGAACGCTCCCCGTCCCCCGGCCGCGGAGCCTTTTGTCTCTTCCGCCTTCTTCGTCGCCAAATCATACAGGTATGTCTTCCCGTCCTTCGTATACTCGAACGCTTTCCCGTCGTCCTTCCACGTTACGAGCAGGGATCCCAACTTGACCGAGCCGGGGATTTTCCCGCTCATCTTCTGGTACTGGTCGTACCCCGGCATGGTCTTGAGACGATCCTGCGCGTCGGCCGATAAGACGGCGAACAGAATCGCTGCGACCGCGGACAAGGGGTGAAGAAAACGCATGGCTGGCATGACGGGGCTCCGGAGCAATTGGTAGTGCGGGACGGCAGTCCGATTTTACATGGCCCGCCACACGACCGCCCACCCGATGGTCGATCCAATGAGCATGGTAGTCGCGGCGAGGCCGAGGAGGAGGCCCCACCGGCTGAAGAAGATCCGCCGTTGGGCGACCCGCTCCCGTAAGGGATCGAGAATCAGACTGCGGAGAAACGCGATCCGGGCGGGGATCGGCCCGTGCTGCCAGGCGCGGACCCAGGCCCATGCGGCCTGCAGGAAGGAATGGTGGTCCCCATCCACGGAGTCGAGTCCGTTGATGCTGGCCACTTGTTGCAGGGCGTTGACAAACACGCGGATGCCGGTCGGGCACATGCCGGCCACACCCTTCGCGGGGAAATCGGTTTGGTCGTGTACCGCGCAATCAGTTCGGCCGCACGACACGACCCGCGACCCGTAAAGGTCGGCCTGCCGCTCGCACTTGCGGGAGAGCCACCCGAATACGACGAATAAATAAATGCCGAGAACGACGAGAGGGGCGACGAGAAGTGCTTCGGCCAGCGGGCCGCTGGTGAAGGCGTGTTCGAGCCCGAGGACTTCAACCGCGGCCGCAACGGCGGTGGATATCACGGCCGAGGACAGGATAAAAAATAGCAGGTAAAACGGCACGTGGCCGTGCTTGACGTGGCCGATTTCGTGCCCGAACACCGCGTCGAGTTCGTCGTCGGTGAGGTCTTCGAGGAGTCGGTCGGTGAACGCACAATAGCGAAACCGGGGCACGATGCCGAGCATGACCGCGGTGGCGAGGGTTCCGTGCGTGGGCCAGACGAGCAGGTCGGCAAACCGCACGTTGAGTCGGCGGGCAAGGGCCTCGAACCGGTCCCGCCGCGGCCCGGCCGGGAATGATCGCATTCCCAGAATCCGTTTCATCGCCACCGGCATACACACGAAGACCAGAGCCGACAGGCCGAACCCTGCAAGGTAGAGCCAAGGAGAATCCAGCCACTCTTTCGGGGCGAGACGGCTGACGGTCTGATAGCTGGTAAAGAGCACGGCGGGGAAGATTACGAACAGGGCGAACCGCCGCGCCCGCGCGAACCAGTGGGCGAACCACCCGGGGAACGGTCGGCGGAATCCGCCGGCGGCGTAAATCGCCCGGTCCGCGGGGTAGTAAATCAGCCAGTTCAAACTCATCGCGAAGAGGAACGGCGCCGGGACGAGAATTTCGGCGAAGGGAATAAGCCGACCGTTCCACGTGACGGTATGCCAGACGACCCAGGCCCATCCGAGCACAAAGAGGCTTGCGGCGAAACATGCAAGGTTGAGAAATAAGACGAGCCGTCGGAGGCGGGAAAAAGTTCGAGCGACGGAGGAGCGGAGGTCGGGGTTGCGGGCGAGGCTCGTCGAAGCCGTTCGGGAAGCGACGGAGGCCGAGAGTATTGGCAGTAGGGTAAGGATCGCCGTGCCGGCCACGGTCCAGAGCGTCGACACCCCGGCCGGCGGGGCCGGCCAATCTATCGGCAGGCAAACCGCCGTCACAAAAAGAATAAGCAAGATCGGCATACGCGGCAAAGCACCGACGAAACGGACATAAATTAGTTCTTACTGAATTGTAGCTTGAACACCGATTCCCGGCCTAGCGGGTCTCGGACGAACTTCCGCGAACACCCGGGGCAAAGGTCGTACTCGAACTGTTTTCGATCCGGCAGCGGGTCGGCGTCGTCCGCCTGCATTTCCGAAAGCAGTTGGGCCATCTCTTCCACGTGGTCGCTATCCAGGTCGTCGTCGGAAAGCCGGCTCGGGTCGGTCGCCGCGATCACTTCCATTCGCAACAAAAACCGGGCGTCGGTGCCGGGGGTCAGGTCTTTGCCGCAGAGGTCGCAGGAGAAGTGCCGCATGGGATCGGAGTCCTCGGTCGAATGTCCGGTATCCCCGGCCGGGGTGTCGCGCGAAGCCGGGGGCGGGCAGGAGTAGCGAGTCGGGCGGTCCGCCGCCCTTCGGCCGTACCATTCACACGTCGCAGTTTTTATGCACGGTGTCAAGCGCATTCTATCACGCGTAACGGGCTACGGGGTGGTAGGAAGGCTAAATCATGGCGGCCATGAATTGCGCTTGATTTTGTTCAAGTTTCGGTTCCGCGCTTCGTCGGGTGGAAGCCGCATGGTCGCTTGCGCGTCAGTCGGGGTCCGCAGCCTTGTGCCCGGCCGGCACAACCGCCCCGGACCGCAGGACAGGCGTGTCCCGCGTAAGCCGAGCGCCGGGCCGAACGAACATTCCCGGCCGGACCGTTGGGGCTACTCCGACGGGAAAACTCGGACCGATAGACGGAACATACGAGCCGGTCTGTACTCGGTTTCGCCCGGCGAGAGGCTCGTCGTAATACGGGCGAACGGATCAGGCCGACGTGCCCCCGGTCGGGGAAATCTCCGACCGATGCCTCCGCGAAGGAACGCGGGGGTGGCCCACCGGCCGGTGAGGAGGATGCCGCCATGACGGCCCGTTCCGTCTATTTGTCCCTTTGCGTCGCGGCCGCCGCGACTCTTGCTCCGCAAACCGCCCGCGCCAGCCATTGCGGGCTTCTGACTCTGGCCGCCGCCGGCCCGGCCGCCGCCGCGGATGCGTCCGCGGTCCCGGGAACGACGATAATTACCGAAACGATTTTCGTGCCCACGCCGACCGTCGTCGTCCGCTCCGTCCCGACCACCGTATTGAAAGAGGAGCGGACTACGTCGTACCGGCCGGTTCACGAAACGACGATGCGGGACGTCGTCGAGACGATCCGAAAGCCCGTGACAGAAACCGTTATGAAAGAGGCCCGGTATACGGTCCAACGCAAGGTGGAAGAAACGCTTTACCGCGACGTCTCGTATACGGTACAACGGCCGGTGTGTGAACGCGAAATCCGGACCGAATACTTCCACGTCTCGAAACCGGTGTGCGAAACGTTCTGGACCGAGGCCCCGGTAACGTCGTGCCGGCCGATTTGCGAAACCGTAATGAAGGAGTGCCCGAGGGTCGTGTGCCGGACCGTAACGGAAAACTGTTTCCGGGAAGTTTGCCGGACCGTGACCCGGGACGTCTGCGAAAAATCGACGCAGGACGTTTGCAAAACGATTTGCGAACCGGTCACGACCACCCGGACCGTCTGCCGACGGGTTCCCGAGGTCGTTTGCGAACCGTACTGCGTGAAGGGCGGCCTGCGGCTTTGCCGAGTGCCGACGTACGAGACTTGCTTCGACGCCTGCTCCTGCCAATCAGTTCAAAAGCAGACCGGAACGCACCTCGCCCTGATCCACGAACCCGACCGGACCGAGACCCGCAAGGTCACGCGGTACCGAACCATCTCCGAGCAGGTTGCGTGCACGACGCACGTGCAGAAGCGGGTCGTCGAAAAAGTCCCGGTCACGATTCACCGCAAGGTCAAGGAACGGGTCGTGGATAAAGTTCCGGTTTGCACGACGAAGCGCATCCGGGAGACGATTGTCGAAAAAGTCCCGGTCCGGGTGACGCGGATGCAGGAGGTGACGGAGGTGAAGAAGGTGGCCCATACGGCCAGCCGGAACGCGTGCGGGGCTTATGTGGACGAGTCGAATCTGGCGGCGGGTGCCAAGGCCGACGCGAACGGGTGCATTCTCGGTGCGGCCGCGGCCAACGCCTGCGGACCGAACGCCCGCACGTACGACGTGGGCGGGCCGGGCCGGGTGTTCGTCGAGGGGCAAAAAGTAGCCAAAGAGGTGTCGTACAACCACGTCCGCATGGTCTCGGCCTGCGAGACGAAGCGGGTACCGTACACCGCGTGCCACACCGTCTGCGAAGAAGTCGTCAAGCAGATCCCGACAACGGTGACGCGGATGTGCGAGCAGCAGGTGACCCGGAAGGTTCCGGTTTGCACGGTAAAGCTGGTGAAGGAAGAGTGCGTGAAACTCGTGCCGACCAAGTGTTGTATCGAGCACCGGGAAACGGTCATCAAAATGGTCCCGACGAAGGTGACCCGGAGGATTCCGGCGTGCGGGTGCGGCTCGTCGGCCAAGCCCTGCGGGACCGGCTGCGGGTCCGTTTGCGGCCCGGTCGCCAAAAGCTGTAATTCGTCGTGCGTTTCCTGCTGCCGGCCCACGCCGATTCGAGATTTCCTTGCCCGCATCGTAAGCCGGCTCGGGTGCGGGTCATCATCTTGCGGTTGCGGCTGCCAACCGGCCCCGTCATGCGGTTGTTCGCCGGCGGCACCTGCCGCCCCGGCCGCAGTCAAGCCGGCCGAAAAAATGCCAGCACCGATGAGCCAACTGAAGTAGGCCAATTGACCACCCGTGGTCAAATCTTGGCGAACCGGGGGCATCAGCCCCCGGTTTTCGTTCGTATCCTCTCCGGCACGGGCTTTGCATTTATGGTTGTGGGAATCCCTCCCCACCTTTAACTTGAACTTATCATGAAACACTTTCTGTTGCCGGCCCTCCTGCTCGGGGTCTTGGTCGGTTGCGATAGCGGTTCCTCCATGCCCACGGACCGTCAACCGCGACCGCAGTCAACGAAAACGGACCGGCCGCATACCGCCTCCGCCCCGGTGGCGAAAGCGGAGGTGACGCCGCCGGGTTCGGCCGTTGCCCGTAGCCCGGCCGGGTTCGATAAACCCGCCGGTCAGGCGACCGTCCGCCCGAGTCCCCCGCCCGGGTTCGATCGGGAAGGTTCTCCCCCTGAAAAGCGGCCCGACCCACCGAAGGCCGATCCGAAATCGGAACTGAAGGCGTTGAACAAGGAGAAGACACTTTTCCTCGATCTGGTGCCGACGGCGGACGGGAAGAAGAAGGTGGTACGGGTCGTGTTCACGGCCGAGGTGGTGCAGACGGACGCCCCGCTCGAAGTGTTCCTGTGTCGAAACGGGACCAAGGAACACGAAGCAATCCTTCGAACCGAAATCGATGCCCGGCTGATTCACGCGGCCCTGCTTGCCGCGGGGGCCAGGCCCGGTTCGCCGGTTTCGTTTTACAACACGAAGACGATGAAACCCGAGTACAAGCCGGCAACGGGAACGACGATCGACGTGCTCGTGCATTACACAAAGGGCGGCAAAGTTTTCACCCACCCGGCCCAGGAGTGGATCCTCGACACCAAGACGAAAAAGGACATGGCGTACACGTGGGTCTTCGCCGGCAGCCGGTTCCTGAAAAACCCCGACCGGCCTCAGGATCCGGAATACTATTGCGCGAACAACGGGGAAATGATCGGCATCTCGAACTTCGTCGATTCTATGCTCGACCTGCCGGTGGAGGTCTCGTCGGCCAACGAGGACCTGATCTTCGCCGCCAAGCCGGACCGCATTCCGCCGCTACTTTCCGGCGTCTGGGTGGTGTTGCAGCCGAAATTGGAAAAGAAGTAATAGCGAAGGGATTGCGATTGCCGTGAGGGATTCCCCGCCGGGAAACCCGGCGGGTGTAATCCATTGCAGAAATACGGGTTGTCGAACCTACTTGGATGGCCCGAACTTAACATCATCTTTCTTGAGATTCACTCGTTTCACTTCGTCCTTCAAAGCAGGCGCCGGTTCGGTAATACCAAGTTTCTCCAGTTGAGATTTCTGTTCCTTAAACTTCTTGAGTAGCGCTTCGGTAATCGCTTTCTCCCGCTTTTCGAGCTCGGCCTTTTGGGTTCGCACGGCCATCAGGTCGGCGAGGAGTGTGTCGAAATTTGGTTCGACCGTCGCGGGAACCAGTTGTGTCTGTTCGAGCATTGGAGCTAGCGTTGCGGGCGTGGTCAGACTCGGAAGACTCCCGGCAGGTGGTGTCGAAAATGTCAAGCCGGGCACGGGCGTAGAAATTGCCGGTGCCGTCGGCGGCTGACCGTCGGCTACGCCGACGACTCCACAGCACGCCCCGAGGATCGCCAGTCGTCGAACGACGTTCTTTGTCATCGCCAAGTCCTCCGTGTGAATGACCCGGCTAGAATCATCGCCGGGCCGGTTTGAGCCGTCAATCCGGGTTCGAAGTTTACTCTCTTAATCGACGGGTACATTTCGTGGGCGAACGGATTTCTGGAAATCGATACGCTACGGACTGTTTGGACACCTGTTCTTGCGTATAATAAGTTACGCCAGTGTGGGGTCCCATGTTCGTGGCATTCCCGCCGGGTGAACGTCATGTGTGTCGGTAGACGACGGAGTATTTCAGCCGCGTAGCGGCGGGGGACGGTAGCCCGGGGTGGAGCGAAGCGGAACCCCGGGCTACCGTCCCCCGCCCCTCTGGGGCTAATAGCCTGGTACACGGAATTCACCAACAATTGAGACGCTCACCCATTCCCACCCCTCCCGCCAATTTCTGTTCGACCTTGTGCGGTCGGCTACAGTATTCTGCAGTGCTTCGACCCGAGGTTCGCATGAATCGCATCTCGCTCATCGCGTTGGTCCTGGTCGCCTCGACGGGACGAGCCAAGGAATATAAGGCCGACGTGATCGTTTACGGCGCGACGCCCGCCGGGATCGTCGCGGCTTACGCCGCCGCCAAGGAGGGGAAGAAAGTCCTACTGGTCGAACCGGGCACCCACGTCGGTGGAATGGTGTCCGGCGGCCTCGGGGCGACCGACACCGGTAAACGCGCCGCCATCGGCGGCTATTCCCGCGATTTCTTCCGCCGCGTCAAAGCCCGATACGAGTTCGCCTACGGTGCGGAGTCGCCGCAGGTCAAAGCCTGCGATGACGGATTCAAGTTCGAGCCGAAGGTCGCGGAATGGGTTTTCAAGAAGATGCTCGACGAGGTGAACGTCGAAGTTCTGTTCAACCGGCGGGTGGAATTGGTGATGAAGACGGGGTCCGGGATCGATTCCTTCGCCGTCCAGAACTTCGACATCTTTTCGGCGTCCGTTTTCATCGACGCGAGTTACGAAGGCGACTTGCTCGCCCGGGCGAAGGTGAATTACACGGTCGGCCGGGAAGCGGCTAAGCAATACCGCGAATCGCTGGCCGGAGTTCAGGCGAAGAGTCCGGCCCACCAATTCGGCGTCCGCGTGCCGGCGCGGACCGCGAATAATAAACCCATTCCGTTCGTCCAGGCCGGGGCATACCCCCCCGCCGGGTCCGCCGACCGGGCCGTGCAGGCCTACAACTTCCGCCTCTGCCTGACCGACCGGGCCGACAACCGCCTCCCCTGGCCGAAACCCAAGACTTACGACCCGAACAAGTACGAGCTACTCGTCCGGTACCTGGAAGCCCGGCCGACCGTGACGTTCAAACAGCTTTGCAATCCCGTTCGCGTGCCGAACGGAAAGACCGATACGAACAACAACGGACCGGTCAGCACGGATTTCATCGGGGAGAACTGGGAATACCCGGACGCCGACTACTTGACGCGGGCCACGATCTGGCAGGACCACGTCGACTACACCAAGGGGTTCTTTTACTTCCTCGCGAACGATTACCGCACGCCTAAAGTCTTGCGCGAAGAGGTCAATAAATGGGGCCCGGCGGCGGACGAGTTCAAGGAGTCGGACCACTGGCCGAGCCAGCTTTACGTCCGGGAAGCCCGGCGGATGATCGGCGACTATGTGATGACCCAGAAGGACATCACCACCGATCGGACGAAAAAGGATTCGGTCGGCCTGGGCAGCTACAACACCGACTCCCATCACGTCCAACGGCTCGTGAACAAGGATGGTTTTGCGGTGAACGAAGGGGACTTTCAGGTGCCGGTGCAGCCGTACGCCATCCCGTACCGGAGCCTGACACCGCGGCAATCCGAATGTTCAAACCTGCTCGTTCCGGTCTGCATGTCGGCCTCGCACGTGGCGTACGGCACCGTGCGGATGGAGCCGGTGTACATGATTCTCGGCCAGGCGTGCGGCGTGGCCGGGGCACTGGCGGCGACCGAGAGAAAGGCCGTGCAGGACGTGGCGTACGAAAAGATCAAAGCCAAGCTACTCGCCCAGAAAGCGGTGCTCGACCCAGCGGACGTGCCGGTGCCAGCCGGCGGGGGCAAACTGGCCGTCGAGTCGCTGCCGGGAATTCTCGTCGACGACGCGACGGCCCGGATCGTGGGCGATTGGAAACCGTCCCACTCGGTAGGCTGTTACGTGGGCGAGGGCTACCTCCACGACGACAACGCCGGGAAGGGGAAGAAATCGGTCCGGTTCACGCCCAAACTGCCCGCCGCGGGGACGTACGAAATCTTCCTGTACTACACGCCGGCGAGCAACCGGGCGACGAACGTGCCCGTCGCCGTCCGGGACCGAGATGGCGAGACGACGGTGAAGGTTGACCAGCGGAAGAATCCGGGCACGACCGGGTCGGTGACGCTCGGCCAATTCCATTTCGACTCCGGCGAATCTGGGTGGGTAGAAGTCCGAACGACGGGCACCAACGACTTCGTCGTCGCCGATGCCGTGCGGTTCGTACCCGTGAAATGAATGAATTAGTTGAGAGTCTTGAGGTAATCGGCCAGGGTTTTCAGGTCCGCGTCGGAAATTTTCCCTTCGAACGCCGGCATGCGGGATCTCGGATTGTGAGTTTTCGGATTCTTGACGTGGGCTTCGATCCAATCGACATTTTTTTCCGGCTTCGATCCGATCCCGGCCAAATTCGGGGCTTTACCCTTTTTCCCGGCTTGCGTGGCATGACACTTGGAACAAAGCTGGGCGAAAATCTGAGCCCCACTGCCGCCGCCAGATGGATTGGGAGTTGGATTCGGGCCGTTTCCGGAGTTCGCGCTGGAACCCGACGAGTTCTTGCCGCACCCGAGGGCGACGGCCAGGACGGCGAAGCAAGCCATGCCTACGGAGACGCGGAGTAATTTCTGCACGGGCGACCTCGGGACGGAAGAAACGGAAATATCTCGAGGCAGAGTATGCCGTGGAAATGAAAGGCCCGTGAAGGCCAGTTACGCCCCCTTGGTTTGGTCTCGCACTTCGCCTTTGGGCAGGTTCGGGGTGGCGTGGAGGATGGCGGTCATGTTTTTCTTGTACGCTTCGACGCCAGGCTGTCCGTAGGGATTGGTGCCGGCGAGTCGGCCTTCGACGACGGTGGCGAGCATGAGCATTTGCATTAACTGGCCGATGGTGTGTTCGCTCAGTGTCGGCAGCACGATGTCGGCCGTGGGCCGGCCGATTTCATAGTACGCCTGGTTCGTCCCGCGGAACGCCGCGTCGAGCAGGTCCGGGTATCCCTTCCGGCTGATCGCGTTCAATTCGTCTTCGTTCCGGTCGGACATGCCGACCATGACTGGCGGGTGTTTCGGCGTGCGGACGAACAGGTTGTTGATGAGCTTGTCCCACGCCCCGTCCTGGTGCTGTTGCCCGCGGCTGTGCAGGTCGCGGGTGTATACGCTGGAAATCGGCGTCGCCCCCTTGCCCATTTTCCCCAGCGATTCGGACAGGAGCTGGTCGTACCAGAGACCCACTGCTTCCAGTTTCTTCGACCAGATGGCCATCACCCGCGTGGGTTTGTTCCGCTCGGTGGTCATGACGTGGTTGACTGCCGCGAACTGCAGGACCGGGTTTTTGTCGAACGGTTCTTCCAGGAACCGCTTGGTCATGGCGGCGGCGCCGAGCAGGAGGGCCCGCACGTCGAGCCCCATGACCGCGGCGGGCATCAGGCCGACCGGGGTGAATACGCTGTACCGGCCGCCGACGTCGTCGGGGATGGTCAGAATGTCGTCGTCCGCGTACCCGTCCGCCTTAGCCGACGCGCGGAGCTTTCCCTTCGGCCCGGTGACCGGCACGATCAGCTTTTTCAGCCATTCGGACTTCGGGCCGTAAAACTTCATCGCCTCGCCCCGCACCGTCCGGTACGCGGTCGCGGTTTCCAGCGTCGCCCCCGACTTGCTGATCACGATCGCGCCGTACCGTTCTTCCGGCATGTCGGGCTCGACGCAGCAATTTTCAAACAGTTCGAGGAGGTCCTGCAGGGCGTCGTTGTCGAGGTTATTGCCTTCGAAGTAGATGCGGGGTCGGCCGACGCGGAGTTTCGCCGGCATTTCGTTGTGGTACGAGTGACAGAGCGACTCGAACAAAGCCCGCGGACCGAGGTACGACCCGCCGATTCCGAGCACGACAACCCGGTCGCAATTCTCCCGCATCCGGTTGGCAAGGCGAATGACTTTCCCCAACTCGCTCGTGTCCCCCTTCCGGCGAAAGGCGTCGAGCATTTTCTGGGGCAGGTCGATGAAACCGGGCTGCAACGGCTGGAGTTTCGCCGGTGGGTTGAGCAACTCCCGTTCCGACGCCACCTGTCCGCGCACGGCGGTCAGAAGCGTACGCATCGCGTCGATGCGTTCCGGCGGCAGGAAATGCTCGTTCTGAAGCACCGCGAGCGGCGTCCAGGCATCGGTGGCGGCGATGAGCAGCCGCCGAAAGTCGTACTCGATGGCTTCGTCGGGTAATTGCATCGCGGGGCCCTGCGGGTCTCGTTCGCCGCCCTCCGGTCCGTCCCACCCCTTACCGGTAGAAGTAAAGGACGAAGGTCAAAGGACTACGGACGAATCTTCCCTTACTGTACGTCACCATCCGCACGGCGTAAACTTTTCCGTATGAACATCCACAATTTGGTCCGGGAGCTGCGCGAGCCGGCGCGCACGAAAATCGTCCTCGTCGTCGCCGACGGGCTGGGGGGTCTGCCGTTGGAACCGGGCGGCCTGACCGAACTGGAAACGGCGAAGACGCCGCACCTCGACGCGTGCGTGAAGGATGGGGTATGCGGGTTGAGTTTGCCGGTGTTGCCGGGAATCACTCCCGGCAGTGGACCAGGCCATCTGGGCCTGTTCGGTTACGACCCGCTGGAACACCGCATCGGTCGGGGGGTCTTGGAAGCGCTAGGCATCAATTTTCCGGTCGGGCCGAAAGACGTGGCGGTTCGGGGGAATTTCATCACCCTTGGGTCGGACGGGTTAATTATCGATCGCCGGGCCGGGAGGCCGTCGACGGATGCCTGCGTGAAGGCCTGTGCCAAACTCAAGCAGATCACGATCCCGGGCGTCGAAGTGTTCGTCGAACCGGTGAAGGAACACCGGTTCGTGGTGGTGTTCCGCGGTGAAAATCTGGGGGACATGGTCAACGACACCGACCCACAGGCGGTGGGGGTGGAACCGCTCCTGGCCCACGGGTCGGACGCGGCGTCGAAGAAGACGGCCGGCGTGGCGAATTCCTTCATCACGCAGGCGGCCGACGTCCTGAAGGCCGCCGCTCCCACCAACGGCTGCACCCTCCGCGGCTTCGCCAAGTATCCGAAGATCGAAACCCTGCAGGAGGTTTACGGCCTCAGGGCTGCGGCGATCGCCGTCTACCCGATGTACCGCGGTCTCGCCCGACTCGTCGGCATGGAGGTGCTCGACGCCGGGCAGACGCTCAACGACCAGGTCGCCCGGTTGAAGGCGGCTTGGAACGACTACGACTTCTTCTTCCTGCACTTCAAATACACCGACAGCACCGGCGAGGACGGAAACTTCCCGGGCAAAGTGGAAATGACCGAAAAGCTCGACGCCGCGATCCCCGCGATTCGGGCGCAGAAGCCGGACGTGTTGATCGTCACCGGCGACCACAGTACGCCGAGTAAGCTGAAGAGCCACAGTTGGCACCCGGTGCCGACGCTGCTATTGGCCGACACCTGCCGGCCCGACGCCGAGACGACGTTCGGCGAGCGAAACTGCCTTCGCGGCGGGTTGGGCCAGTTCCAGGCACAGCATTTGATGCTGCTAGCGATGGCCCACGCGTTGAGGTTGGGAAAGTATGGGGCTTAACGCCCTATTTTTCCTTCGGCTTTATCCTCGTCTCTTTGACCACGACCCCGGCCTTGTCGTAGTTAGAGTTTCATTCATTTTACGGCCCGTACACCGTTCATCTCGACAATAAACCTCTTCACCCCCTTCAAGCCGTCGTACACTTCATTCATTTCCTTGACGTCATCGAACCACCCGATCACGTACGCGGCACCGAACGATTCGCCGGTTTTCACCTTTCGCCGGTGGAGTTCCTCGATGAAGCAGACGTAGCCGCGCTGGTGGCACCAGGCTTCGCTGACGGCGGCGGGGTCGAGAGTCATACCCGCGAGCCAGGGGCCGGGTTTGCCGTGTAGCTTCACCCGGTAGGCGCGGATCATTCGGTCGGGAATCTTTTTGTCGTCCCGTTGGTAAAGGTACTTCGCGTCCGGGGCGAAGTCGGTCCGGAATGCGGCAGCGGGAATAATATCCTTCGCGTAACTCAGGTAGACCGAATCGAACGTGTCGTCGGCTTTGTGCCTAATGTGCCCCGGCATGTCGATCCGGTAGAAGAGGTCGTCCACGTCGTTCGCACTCGCGATTGTTTCGGAACTGAGGACGTACCGCAGTCCCGGCTTGAATACGAGAACCTGCTCCCAGGTCGAGCCGGCCTTGTAGCCTTTGCCCGGCTCGGTGAACGTGAACCTCAGTGTAATCGCAACGAAGCCGTTCCCCCGGACGATTTCGGGTTTGAGTTCCTTCGCCTTCGTGCAGATTTGCGGGCCTTCGACGTAATGCTTGGGGAGGTTGCCGTGGAATTTTGGTTCCCGCGGGTAGCCGTCGTCCCGCCAGCCGGGGGCGAGGAGGAAGTCCATGATGTGGAGACCGAAGCCGAGGTCTTTGGCGCCGGTTTTCTTGTCGAGGAAGCTGCCGCCGGCAATTCCGCTGACGTAGCCCTTCTTCCGAATTTTGGCGGAAAGGGCGTCGGTCTCGATCCGGATTTCGTCTTTCGATTCGGTGACGGTGACGTCCGCGGCCCGGGCCGGGGGAACGAGCAGTGCGAGAGCCAATGCCAGGGCGCGCATGGGCCGGCCTAAAGTGTGATGAGGGCCGAACTCCAGGTGAGGCCGCCGCCGAAGGCGGCGAGGAGGACGGTGTCGCCGGGTTTGGCCCGGCCGGCGCGGACGGCTTCGTCCAACGCGATCGGCACCGACGCGGCCGAGGTGTTCCCGAATCGGTCGAGATTCACAACCACCTTGTCTACCGGGAAGCCGGTGGCTTCCAGGGCCGAGTCGATGATCCGCTGGTTCACCTGGTGCGGAACGAGGAGGTCGATTTCGCACCCGAGTTCCAGGCAGTCGGCCTGGCCCTGCTCCAGGAGTTCGATCATCCGGTAGACGGCGAACTTGAACACTTCCCGGCCGTTCATGCGGATGTACCGCAATTGCGGCAAGGTTCCCGGCCCCGGCGGCGGATTCTGCGTCACCGTGCTTGGAAGCTGAATCAGTTCCTGCCGGGCACCGTCGGCGTATAACCGGACCCGGCGGATGCCGGTCGTCGTGTCGTCCGTCGCACTCAACACGACCGCCCCGGCCCCGTCGCCGAACAGGATGCAGGTGTTGCGGTCGGTGAAATCGACCGTGCGGGTGAGGACTTCAGCCCCCACGACCAGGGCGTGGCGGGCGGAGCCGCAGCGGATGGCCTGTTCCGCGACGCCGAGGGCATAGACAAAGCCACTGCACGCGGCGGCGATGTCGAACGCGGGCACGGGCCGGCAGCCCAGGGCCGCCTGGATCAGGCAGGCGGTGGACGGGCACATCAGGTCCGGCGTGACCGTGCCGCAGACGATCAGGTCCAAATCGTTCGGGGTGATGTTGGCGGCGGCGAGGGCGTGCCGGGACGCGTCGATGCCGAGGGACGCGGCCGAGTCGCTCGGCCCGGCGATCCGCCGCTCCCGGATCCCGGTCCGGGTACGGATCCATTCGTCCGACGTTTCCAGCGTTTCGGAGAATTCGTCGTTCAGCACCACGCGGGTCGGGACGCTGGTCCCGGTCCCCCGCACGGCGACTCCTGTCGAACGGTTCATGCCCATCCCTTCCGGCACGGACAACACTTTCCCCCGAATGGTTTACCGGACTGGGGGGCGATTCGCTAGGGGAATCGGACGGCGAGCGGTTGGAAACTCGCGGTGTCACTTCTTCCGGGCGGCGAAAAACGCGGCGATGAGCCGTTTCGATTCCTCGCCGCCGGCGAGGTTCATGAAGGCTTCGGTTTCGAGGGCGATGGCTTCCCGGAGGGGCAGTTGAGCCCCGCGAGTCATGACCGAAGCGACCGCCCGAACAGCGTCAGATGAATCTGCGATGGACGGATGAAAGTTGGCGTATTGGTCTCGGGGAATCGGCTCCCGCTTTCGCCGTCGCGACGACTCGAAAAGACTCTTTAACCTGGTGTCTGTTACGGATTGAGAGGCAACATCGACAAGTGTGGAGGAATCCACAGCAGCATTGATGAAACCGGCAGCCGCCGACTCTTGAATGGTCAGCGTTCGTCCTGCCGAAAGTATGCTGAAGGCGGTTTCGATAGGCATGGCAGTGGAAATAAACCGTGGGAGGCGTTGCGTTCCACCCCAGCCTGGGATCAGTCCGAGGCTGACTTCGGGCAAACCGAACTTGGCATTTTTTCCACAGATTCGGGAGTCACATGCCAGTGCTACTTCGCACCCACCGCCCAGCGCGGCTCCGTCTACGGCGGCGCAGGTGGGGAAGGGGAGGGCTTCGAGCTTGAAGAGGGTGCGGTTGCCGCGGTCGATGAAGGAGCGGACGGCCGGGTCGTTCGGCCCTGGGGCGTTTCCGAGTAGTTTCAGATCGGCCCCGGCGATGAAGATGCCCGGCTTCGCACTCGCCAGAACGAGGCCGGTTACTTCCGTTCGATTCGCAAGGAGGATATCAACGGCGTTTTCGAAATCTTCCCAGACTTGATCGGTGAGGACGTTCGCTTTGCTGCCGGGCTGGTCGAAGTTGAGGACGGCAACGCTATCCGGGCGGAGTTCGAGGCGGAGTGTGGCAAAGCTCGGGGGAGTCATTGCGTGCCCTCGCGCCGGGAAGTCGGCGGGCACGGCTATCCTATCGACTCGACGAATCGAACTTGATCATGGCGCGAGATGGACGCTGACGGGGAACTTGTCTAAGCCGAGGGCGGGGACGAGCCAATTGGGCGGGCACGCCGGCCTTGTGCCGAGGCCGGTTTCGAGAAGGGACTTGGCGACACGGCGTGTTCCATGCATGCCGTTGGTCAGGTTCGGGTTCGCCGCCCGTTCCCATCGGAAGTCGGTTCTAGTGACGGCGTGGATGCAGTGATCGACATCCGGTTTCAAGTTGAAAACGCTGTACTTAACGCATCCGGATTCGAGGTTGGCGGCCTGAGCCAGCGCTTTCTCATACAGACAGGGTGAGATCTCGTACGGTCCGAAGGCCGCGACCTTGCACCGCGGCCCGCACATCCAACAGAGGGTGGCCTCAAGTGACAGGTTGACGCCCGTCGTGGCGCGGAGTAAGTGGCGATGGGCCATCAGGTCTGTCGGCATCCAACTGATGGTGACAGGGTCGATTACCCGGGTGCCGTCCGGCCGTGTGGTCGTCCGAGTAAAGGTGGCCCACGTATGGCCGGACCCGGGGCGAAGAATGTCGCGTTGGCCGCCGAACACGATTACGTGGTATTGGGCGATATCCTGGTTCGCGGCTGGTATTCCGCCCAGCATCGAAATAAAGACCATCCCGGATAAGGCTGAAGAGAACATGAGATGCCATTCCGAATTTCAGGATATCGGAACCTTAACCCGTTTTTGAAGGTGCGGAAAGCTCAACCCGCAGGGAGGGGGGCCAACACCTCCCCGCAGGAAAAAACAGGATCGGCATAACCCGTCGAATCTGACCCGACCCGGCTACTTCGGGTCGCTCATCCGGCCGAGGAAGAGGGCGGTCTTCGTCGCGTTGTGCACGATGGCGAACAGGAACGGATGGTCGGCCCGGAAAACTTTCGGCGTGCTCATGACGGCACTGGCGGTTCGCACGCCGACCACCGTCGCCGCGGCCGCTTCGGTTCCCTCTTCGTTCACGTCCACAAAGGCTTTGTGTATCACGAACCCGATGCACAACTTCTCCGGTCCGGATTGCATTCCGGAAAAGTCGGCCTTGTTCGCGTCGAACGCGTCGGGCATTCCCATTGCGGCTAGCGTCTTCCCCAACTCGTATCGCGTTTCCGCTTTGAACCGCGGCAGGTAGACGCGCACCGCCGGCTCCGGTTTCAACTTCCCGGTCCACTCGGCCAGCGACGCGCCCGTCAGCGAATCCTGCAGTTTTCCGATCCCGTCCGGCTTCCGCGGTAAGAGGACCAGCATCGACAGGTCGTTGCCCTTGTACGGCAGCGATACGGCCTGTGCGTCGCTCGTCTCGGCGTAGGAATAGTGACCGGAATGGTACATCAGCGGGACGGTCGCTTTCGATCCGTCCGCCAGGAAGAAGGGCGCGTCCGCCGTCGCGGCTTTCACAAACGGGGTCGTCCAGGTTCCTTTGAAATAGATGGCGTTGGCGAGCAGCATGCGGGTGCTGGTCTGGACGTCTCCCTTGTTCAGAATGTTCTTGATCTTTTCGTGCGTCTTCTTTTCGACCCAGGCGTTGCACTCCTTCCGCGCCTCGTCCGGTGCGGTGCGGAAATCGACTTGCTTGAAAGCCGAAGCATACGGCCCGGCGACGCGGTTGATGAATTCTTCGCGCCAGGGCATGCCTTTCTGGGCCCAGATGGCGTTCGCGGTGGCGAGTTCGTAAGGCTGCTTTACTCCGGCCGGGTTGATCGTGCCGAGGAGTTTGCCGAACCGGTCGTCTGCGTCGGCCGGAAGGCGGAGCACGGATTGCATTTGCTTGAGCGTGTCCCCTTTGGCCCCGGCCGCGGTCATCGCCAGGGCGGTTTCGATGCTGAACGGGGAGACGAAGACGTTCCCCTTCTCCGATTTAATCCGGGCGAACAAGTCGCCGGCGAAGGCGTTAATGGGGTTTTCCTCCGAGGCGGTTTTGTCGGCGAACGCCAGGCGCGGGCGGATGGCTGTCGCAGCCAGACCGCCGGCCGTGGCGGTCAGAAACGAACGTCGGCTAAGGTGAGTCACGGGTGGTCCTCCGGAATCGGGCGAAGTTATGCTACACCGCATTCGACGGGGACGGCACGGGTTTGGCCGAGCGGCGTTACAAATCTGTTGCAATGATGCCGGCCTGACGATTGACCGAATTCCTTGACCGCATTTCCCAGATGGCATCGTAAGTCGGGAACATCCTTTAAAGGCGGGGTTGCCTCGGCTATGGGAGTGGTACGTCGCAAATTCCTTTTTGGGGGGCTGGACCGGATTCGGGCTGGGTTGCCAATGAAATCGCATCGCTTCCGAGTTGCCCAACGCTGCCCGGGGTCATAACTCGGAGGGGAGGAAACTGCTTGTCAGGGGTCGGATGCGAACCGAAATAACCCCGTATCCGGCACCGATCTTTCCGAGACGAAGTCAACTTTTACGATCAGAGACCCATCCATGTGGAATCGCGTTGGCGTAGTCTTACTCGCCTGGCTCCTCGTTGCGGCTGGCCGTGCGTCCGCACAGTCTACCATCCTTTACAGCAATACGTCGGCGAATGGGGCGTGGTTGACCGGAACTAATTGGACCGGCGGGGTCGTGCCCGGCGGCCTCGACATCGCTCAGTTCGCGTTGAACCCGCCAACGGATATCGGAATCGACATGGGTGGGGCGACGAACAATGGGGCGGGCAACCAAGCTGTCGGTGCGATTACCGTTACGAACGCTCGGACGTTCAACCTCACCATCGGCAACAGTTCCGCCGCGACGCCCGGCACTCTGACCCTCAACGGGGCGACGATCAACGGCATAGCGAACACGATTATCTTCCACAACGGCGGCACGGCAGCTGTCCCCCGAACGCTCTTCATTCAGAATACGGAAGGAGCTGGGGCGTCCACGATGGCCGTCTCGCTCGGGGCGACGACCAATGTGGTGCAGATCGCGACCGGGACCGGGGCGACGGGGAACTCCTTCGGGAACACCGTGTTCATTCGGAGCAACGTTGGGGAAGTCAACCCCGGCTCGTCGATTACCGTGCTCGGGGGCGGAAATTCCACCAACAGTCCCGGCACGCTCTCGCTCGATAGTACGAGCACGTTCACGGGGGGCATCACGATCGGAGACGTCGCCGGAACGAATGCCGGGCGGGTTTTGGTTGCACCGGTCGGCGCGCCGACGGGCGGTTTTCCGACCGTTGGCAACGTTACGGTGAATCCGTTTAGCACGCTCAGCCTAGGTGCGGCCGCGGCGACCCCGGTGTTGTACGGAGCCGTTTCGCAAACCCTTTTCCTCAACAGCCAGGGGCCGGGCTCGGTTTCGGGGATCCTTAATGGCGGACTGCGGCTCGAATCGGGCACCTCCGGGGCGGCGACGTTCTATCCGGCCATCGTCCTGGGCTCCGGCGGCGGCGGGATGTTCGTGGCAGCCGGTGGCAGCTCCTTGTACATCGCCAGTGCGGTCTCGGGTACCGGGTCGCTGACTAAGACGGGGCCCGGAAACCTCGTGTTGTTCGGTGTGAACACGTACACCGGAGCGACAAACATCAACGGCGGGGGACTCGTGCTCGGCCAGTTCGGATCCATCGACAACTCCCCCACGATCGTTCTCGGCAACGGCGGGGGTTTCGACGTGTCGTTCGTGACCGGCGGATACACCCTCGGCTCGGTCAACGCTCAAACGCTTCAGGGAAGCACCGGTCCGGTCAACGGATCGTTCACGGTGGGACCCCATGGCACCCTGCGACCCGGCACGGCCGGGAGTTTCACCCAGTTAAATGTCTTCGGGAATGTCACGTTCGCTAGTGGGGGGACGAATCTCATCGATCTGTATAGCACTGCGATCAGTGATAACGGCCGGACCTCTATTGTCGGGACAGCAGTCCTGAACGGGACCGTTCGCATCGCGCTCAACGGCTTTACGGCCGACGACCTGCGAGCCGCCGTCGGGGTTGGGAATTCTCGCAATTATACCATTTTGGACACCAACGTGATGCTAACCGGGACGTTCTCCGCCTCGGACTTTACGACCGCGGGGTTTCTGCCGGGCGAGTGGACCGTAGTGTACAGCCCGTTCAATGTTGGACTCCGATTCACTCCGGTACCAGAGCCGGGATCGGTCCTCGCCGCGTTCGTGGTTCTGCTCGCAGTGGTCTGGTTTGTCCGCATTCGTTCCCTTTGACATGGCCCCAACATTTGCGGGCGATTGACCTCGACGCCCAGCGCTCCGACAAGACTGTCGCGTCGAACAGGCCGAGACACTTCAAGAAGTTGCTGCCCGCGACGGCTGTACGGGGTATACTAAGATTGGTTTTTCCCTCCGGCCTTGCGGCAACTCATGTTCAGGCGACGCCTTATTCTCCCGGCCGTTTGCTGGGCCGGCCTTTTGGCCACCTCCACTCAAGGTGCAGACCCACCCGCCGTCGATTTCAACCGCGACGTAATGCCGATTCTGTCGAATCGGTGCTTCAAGTGCCACGGCCCCGCGACGCAGAAGGGCGGGGTCCGGCTCGACTCGCTCGTTTTGGCACGGAAGAAGGATGCGGTGGTGCCCGGGAAACCGGGGGAGAGCTTGCTGGTCGAGAAAATCACGGCCGACGATGACGACGATCGGATGCCCCCGGTCAAGGCTGGGCCGCGGCTGACGCCGGAACAAATTACGGTGCTGAAGCAGTGGATCGCGTCGGGGGCAGTCTACGCCCCGCACTGGTCGTACGTGCCGCCGAAGCGGCCGGCGGTGCCCATGACAAGCGGTTGGTCGCGGAACCCGATCGACTCGTTTATCGAAGCCCGCCTGACGGCGGCCAAAATCAAACCGTCGCCCGAAGCGGACCGGGCCACGCTGATCCGGCGGGTCACGCTCGACCTCACCGGCCTATTGCCGACGGCGAAAGAATTGGACGACTTCGTCGCGGACAAAACCCCCGACGCGTACGAAAAGGTGGTGGACCGGTTGCTCGCCTCGCCGCACTTCGGCGAGCGGTTCGCCCGGTACTGGCTCGACCTGGCCCGTTACGCCGACTCGAACGGGTATTCCATCGACAGCCCGCGGTCGATCTGGCCGTGGCGGGACTGGGTCATCCGGGCGTACAACGCCGACATGCCGTTCGACGATTTCACCCGCTGGCAACTCGCGGGCGACCTCCTGCCGAGCCCGAGCACCGATCAACTGGTGGCGACGGGGTTCCAGCGGAATACCGGGTTGAACGAAGAAGGCGGGGCCGACCCCGAACAGTTCCGGGTCGAACGAACCATCGACCGGACGAACACGATCGGGGCGGTTTGGCTCGGACTAACGGTCGGCTGCTGTCAGTGCCACGACCACAAATTCGATCCGCTGACCCAGAAGGACTACTACTCCCTCTATGCGTTTTTCAATTCCTGCGACGAACCGACGTTGCCGGTCGGGGCGTCGGCGGAGGTCGAACGGCAGGTGAACGAGCTGAGGAAGAAAAAAGAGGACCTGGACCAGGCGGGAAAGACGACCGAGGCGAACAAGGTCGCGGGCCAGATCCGGCGGGTTCTCGGAAGGACGCCCACCACACTCATCCTCCGCGAGCGGAAGCCGCCGCGGGAAACGTTCGTCCACATTCGCGGGGATTTCCTCCGCCACGGCGACCCGGTGATGCCGGCCGTACCGCAGGTCCTGGCGAACGGAATCCGTTCGGACGGGAAACGGCTCTCCCGGCTCGACCTCGCGAACTGGCTCGTTTCCAAAGACAATCCGCTTACCGCCCGTGTCGTGGTCAACCGAAACTGGCAGTACCTCTTCGGTAAGGGACTGGTCGGGACCGAAAATGACTTCGGCATGCAGGGCTCGCTTCCGACTCACCCCAAACTGCTCGACTGGCTGGCCGTCGAATTTCGCGAGAACGGCTGGTCCACGAAAAAGCTGCTGCGACTACTCGTCACGTCGGCGACGTACCGCCAAAGTTCGACGGCCCGGCCCGAACTGAACGACGTCGACGCGGATAACAAATTGCTCGCCCGGCAATCGCGGCTGCGACTCGACGCGGAAATCATCCGGGACGCGGCCCTGTGTGCGAGCGGAATGATGTGTTCGAAAATCGGCGGCCGGGGCGTCTATCCGCCGCAACCGACCGAAGTCTTCAGTTTCACGCAGAAGAAGCAGACCTGGATCGTGAGCAAGGGCGAAGACCGGTATCGCCGGGGGATATACACGTTTATTTTCCGACAGTCGCAGCATCCACTGCTGACGACGTTCGACGGAGCCGAAGCACAGGTGTCCTGCACTCGCCGGAATCGGAGCGACACGCCGTTGCAGGCGCTGCACCTGGCGAACGACCCGGTATTCGTCGAACTGGCCGACGGACTTGGCAAGCGCTTATTGAAAGACGGCCCAGCCGACGACGCGGGGAAGATCGACTACGCCTTTCGCCTTTGCTTTTCGCGGTTGCCGAGCGAGTCGGAACGCAACCGGGTGTTGAAGTATCTGGCCGATCAATCCGGACCGCCGGAAACGAAATGGGCGGCCGTGGCACGGGTCCTGATGAATCTCGACGAATTTATCACGAGGGAGTAACCATGCACCCACAAATCGAAAACGCGGTTGCCCGTACCCGCCGCCACTTTTTTCGCGACTGCGGTGTCGGCGTCGGCACGATGGCCCTCGCCTCGTTGTTGGCGAAGGACGCCACGGCCGCGGACGTCGGTAAACGGACCGACCCGCTCGCCCCCAGAGCCCCGCACTTCAAACCCAAGGCGAAGGCGGTCATCTACCTGTTCATGGCGGGCGGGCCGAGCCAACTCGACATGTTCACGCCGAAAGCGAAGCTCACCGAACTCTCCGGCAAACCGGTGCCGGAATCGTTCATCAAAGGCAAGCGGTTCGCGTTTCTCAAGGGGACGCCGACGCTCCTCGGTTCATCGCGCTCGTTCGGTAAATACGGCAAGGTGGGGATGGACGTGAGCGAACTCCTCCCGCACCACCGGCAGATCGTGGACGACGTCTGCTATTTGCGGGGGATGCATACCGACGTGTTCAACCACGCCCCGGCGAAGGTGTTCGTCAATACGGGCAGCCCGCAGTTCGGCCGGCCGAGTATGGGCAGTTGGGTCACCTACGGCATCGGCTCCGAGGCCGACAACCTGCCCGGGTTCGTCGTCCTCCAATCCGGCCCCCGCGGCCCCCGCGGCGGGGCCGCCCTCTGGAGTAACGGTTTCCTCCCCAGCGTCTACCAGGGCGTGCCGTTCCTCAAAGGGGCGAACCCGATCCTCGACCTCAAACCGCCGCCCGGGGTGGATAACGCCAAGCAGCGTGGCTTCGTCGACGCGGTGAAGGACCTCAACGGGCTGCGCCACGATGCCGTGGGCGATCCGGAAATCCAGACCCGAATCGCGGCGTACGAAATGGCCTATCGGATGCAGACTGCCGCCCCGGAACTGACTGACTTGTCGAAGGAGACGCAGGAGACGAAGGACCTGTACGGAGTCGATCCGGGCAAGCCGTCGTTCGCTACGAACTGTCTCTTGGCCCGGCGGATGATCCAGCGGGGTGTGCGATTCGTTCAGCTTTACCACACGAACTGGGACCACCACGGCGGCCCCGGCGAAGACCTGAACAAGGACCTGACCAAATGCTGCCTCGACGTGGATCGGGCGTCGACGGCATTGATTCTCGACCTGAAGCGGCTCGGCATGCTCGACGACACGCTCGTCGTCTTCGGCGGCGAGTTCGGCCGGACGCCGATGGGCGAGAAGCGGGAAAAAGTCGGCCGCGACCACCACATCGACGCCTACACCATGTGGCTCGCCGGTGCCGGCATCAAGCGAGGCTACATCCACGGGGCGACCGACGACATCGGCTACACCGTTACCGAAAATCCGGTTCACGTCCACGACCTGCAGGCCACCATCCTGAACCAATTGGGCCTCGACCACACGAAGCTCACCGTGCGATTCCAGGGCCGGGACTACCGCCTGACCGACGTGTACGGGAATGTCGTGAAAGAGATCCTGGCGTGAAACTGAGTCGCCGCGGGGTGCGAGGCCTACAACGAATCCTGCCTGCCAGTGGCGCCTTTCTGGCGGCCCATTTCCCACCGGAGTTCTCCATGCGGTTCACCGTCGTCTGCCTGGCCCTCGCGGCCAGCCCCCTCTTCGCCGCCGACCCGATCGCACACAAGCTGATCGCCGCGGACTATTCGAAGGGACACATCGCCATCGTTTCCGACACGGGCGCGGTGGAATGGGTCTATCCCGATAAGCACGACGTCCACGGCCTCTGGCTCTTGCCGAACGGCAACATCCTGACGCACACCGGCCCGACGAACGTGGTCGAAATCAATCCCAAAAAGGAAATCGTCTGGAAGTACGAGGCCAAGCCGAAGCCGGGTTACAAGGGGCGGGTCGAGATTCACGCGTTCCAGCGGTTGGCGGACGGGAACACGATGATCGCCGAGTCGGGCAACGCCCGCATTGTCGAAGTGGACAAGGATGCGAAGATCGTGAAGGTCGTGCCGTTGACGGTGAAGAACCCGAGTTCGCACAGCGACACGCGAATGGTGCGGAAGCTGGATTCGGGGAATTACCTGGTCTGTCACGAGCACGACGGCTGCGTGCGGGAGTACGACCCGACCGGTAAGGTCGTGTGGGAATACGCGTTGGACCTGAACGGCCGGCCGCGGAGCAACGGCCACGGGCCGGAAGGGCACGGGACCGAAGTCTACGGGGCGGTCCGCTTGCCGAGCGGGAACACGCTCATCGCGGGCGGGAACAACAACCGAGTGCTCGAGGTCACGCCCGAAAAGAAAATCGTCTGGCAGATCGATCAGAAGGATTTGCCCGGCATCACCCTTGCTTGGGTGACCACGCTGCAGGTGCTGCCGAACGGGCACATCGTTTTCGGCAACTGCCACGCGGGTCCGAACAACCCCCAGCTCATCGAAGTCACCCGCGACAAGAAAGTCGTCTGGACCTTCAAGGACTACAAGACCTTCGGCAATAACGTCGCCTCGGCCGAGCTGCTCGACGTGACCGGCAAGGTGATTCGTTAAGTGAATTCGGGCCGTCAGAGTGGCGGCTTATCGATAGGCCAACCGTCGCAGGGAGGCGTTCCTCCCTGTTTCGCCAGGAAGACGTCGGACGGGATAAGCAATTTCGACGCTACCGCCCGGGATCGACAATCGCGGCCGGTGATTTGTTCTTCGTAGCACTTTCCGACCAAATCCCGACCAGAGCTTTGACCGGAGTTTTCGACCCGAATCCCTCCAGACTCCGCGGCATCGGCGTTTGTGCGTCCACCGGCACCCGGGCTCGGAGCGCCCGCATTTCCTCGGCGAGGACCGCCCGCTGCCGTTCGAGTTCGAGCTCCCGGTCTTCGAGTTCCTTCTGTAAAATGCGTTCGGTTTCGTCGAGTTCGGCAATCCGTTTCTGCACTGCCAGTTCGCTCCGCCCGACCTCGATCAGCCGGCGGTCCAAGTTCTTCTGCTTCGTCGCCAGTTCGGTCCGCAGTGCTTCCGCTTCGGTTTTGCGGAGTTCCAACTTTTCGACCACGGGCCGGAGTTCGGCCACCAACCGGCCCAGGTCGGCCGCCTCGGCCTCCAACTTGGCCCGCCGGGTCTCCCGGGCGACGATCGCCCCCTCCCGGTCCGCCAATTCCGCGACGCGGCGTTCGACCTCCGCGGAGCGCGCCGCCAGGGCCTCGGCTGCGCGGTGCCCGTCCGCGTCTCGGCGGTCGAGGTCGGCCAGCCGGGCGTCCAAGCCGGCCGCCACGCGGTTCAAATCCATCGATCGGTTTACGCATAACGCCTCGTACCGGGATTCGGCGTCCGCGATCTGCCGGCGGGTGTTCTCCAACTTGATCAGTTGAGCTGTTACGTAAGCCTTGAACTGATCGGCTTCGGCCCGGGCCCAGCCCGGGGCATCGGAAACAACCGCGATTTCCGCCGGGGGAGCCGGAAGCGGAGGGTCGGCCGGCTGCGGACTCTCCTTCAGGATGCGGACCGGCTCGACGGGGGGCGGGGCCGGGGAATAATCCGGAACCGGGGCCGCCGCGAGCGTATCGACCCAGACCCCGTATCCTTCGGCAACGTCTGGCGGTGGGGCCGGAAACGGGACGGGGAACTGCGTCTGACAGAGCGGGCAGGTCGCCTGCTGGCCGGCCGCCTCGTTCGGCAGGTCGCCCACGGCGTCGCACTTGGGGCACCGGACGGGAATCGGCATGTCCGCACTCCATCCTTAGTCGGATCAGCTAACGATATGGGAATCTAGAACGGAATTTCGGCCCGGGCCACAAAAAAGGAAGACTTCACAACAGAGCGAACGCCAGCACGAAGGGAATAGATCCGGATGCCTTTCCCAATGCAATACCTGAAAAGTTCGACAAGACGTGAGCTAATACCCCATCGGTGGCGGTCCCGCCAGTTCCGTCGCCCGGACGACGGCGGCGTCCAATTGCTTCTGGGGATCGGGTTCGAGAATGTGGGGTAATACGCCTGCCGCGAGGGGGAACCCGTTGGGCGAGAAGGTATGGGCCACGGTGAGGACGAGCGTGCCGGCGGGCGAGTTGGCGGCCGAGACGTCGGGTTGTTGGAGCCGAATATGGGATTGGAGTGCGCCCTTCCCGAAAG
The DNA here is from genome assembly GCA_036493815.1 of Fimbriiglobus sp. GTDB lineage: Bacteria > Planctomycetota > Planctomycetia > Gemmatales > Gemmataceae > DASXPC01. The sequence goes on from DASXPC010000117.1 coordinate 29,934, forward strand.
TCGGCATGCCGACAAGCGTCGCACGGTTGTGATCTTTGAGCGCCCCCGCCAGCACCTCGGCGGCGGACATGGTGCGAGTATCCACAAGTGCCACGAGTGGGACGTCGAGTGCGGTCATGCCGGCGTCTGACGAGAAGACCCGGTTGGCCACGTCGGGCGATTGGCCCTGCGTGGTGACGACCACGCCGGCGGGCAGGAACCGTTGGGCGACCAGCACGGCTTCGGTAAAGAGGCCGCCCGGATTGCCGCGGAGGTCGAGGATCAGGGCCCGCATGCCACGGGCCCGGAGGGACATCAGTTTTTCTTCGAGCTCGCGGAGGGTGCCTTCGCGGAACGAGGCGATCCGCACGTACCCGACGCCGTCCTTTATCATCGCTTCGCCGAACACGGTCGGGGCGGGGAGGGGCAGGTTGACGCTGCCGACCGCGTCCGGCACGGGGACTACGATTTCCAGTTCGTGCCCGGCCATGCTCGGGTTCCGCACGGCTTCCGCCAGCTTGTCCGGCGTGGCGTTCGCCATGTCCCGGCCGTTGACCCGGACGATCCGGTCCCCTTTATGCAACGGCGTGTTCGAAGCAGCCCAGGAATTCGGGACGACGGAATCGACCAGCAACCGGCCGTCCCGGAAGTCGATCAAAATGCCGTACGAGGCGAATTCCGTAATCGGTGCGGCCAGGACGCCCTGGGTCGAATTCGGCGAAACGTAAAGCGTGAATTCGTCCAGGCCGGTGCACGCCCCGCAGAGAAATTCGAGGACGAGGGCGGACCCGTCCTTGAACCCGATCCGTGATTCCGCCGCCGCAACGATTTCGCGGACGGCTTGCCGGGCTTCGCGGGGGTTTTCGGGCAACTTCGCCCGGTAGGTTGTGTGAACCTCGGCGAGAAACTTTATGATCTTCTTATCTGCAAAACCGATCAGGTATTTCTTGCGGAAATTCGGCTCGGCGAACGCTCGTTCGAGTTCTTCCGCCCCGAGGGAAAAGAGTTTGGCGGGGGTCGAGCGGTCGCGGTCGGCGTAGCGGGTGGAAAGTTGCCGGACCGCTTCCATGTACAGATTCAGTGCGTCGGCGAGCGGCAGACTCAGGACGAATTGCTGGAAGACGGGGTCGCGGTGCCGGCGGACCTGGGCGGTGTGCCGAAGGCACACGCGAATCTTTTCGCGGAGGTCGGCGTGGGCGGTCGGATCGGCGAGATAGAGCTTCAGATAAATGTTGAGGGCTTGTTCCCACTGCCCGAGTTTTTCGTACGCGAGGCCGACGGATGGGTCGAGTTCCGGCGTGGGGTTTGCCGGCGGCGGCCCCGCCACGGCCGCGGAGATCCCGGAGATCGTGGCCGCAAGGACGAGTAAACAAATCCGGGGTCGAAAGCGCATGGCTACTCCGGGGGTCAGCCGTCACGTTGCCGCGACCGTCCTGGAGAGGTCGGGTTCGATCCTAGCCGAAGATCCGACGGTCCGCAAAGGTCTGTTGCGCGATTGTTACCAGTTTTCCAACCTCGGTCCGTTCGTGGGGTACGGGACGGAAAACCGCCAGTATGGTTGCCCCCGCGATCCGTCTTCGCAGGCGGAGGGCGATACGGTAAGAAAGACGTCAGCCGCGGGCGGTCGTCCCGCGCGGAGGCAGCCATGGTCGACTCGGACCGAAAAGCGTTGCTGGATGCGGCGAATCCCGTGGTGGTAAAAGTCGGTACGAACGTTCTGGCCGATGCGTCCGGCCGACTTGACCGAAACCGGATTTTCTCCCTCGCCGGGCAGTTGCAAAGGATACGGGGCACGGGCCGGCGGGTGGCGGTCGTCAGTTCGGGTGCGATCGGAGCCGGGGTCGGCCGGCTGGGGTTGGGCAAACGTCCGGCGGATCTACCTCACCTCCAGGCCTGTGCCGCGGTGGGCCAGACCGCCCTTATGCAATTCTATCAGGAAGCCTTCGCCCCGTTCGACGTGCAGCCCGCCCAAATCCTGTTGACCGCCGGCGACTTCGACAGCCGGGGTCGATACCTGAACGTCCGCAACACGATCCTCACGCTGTTCGAATACTCCTGCGTGCCGGTCATCAACGAAAACGACACGGTCTCGGTCGCCGAAATCAAATTCGGCGATAACGACCATCTCGCCGCGATGGTGGCGAACCTGCTGCAAGCCCCGCTGTTGATACTTTTGACGAACGTGGACGGCCTGTATACGGCCGACCCCCGGACCGACCCGACCGCATCGCTCGTTTCCGCAGTGACAAATATCGACGCGGCCGTTTCGGCTCTAGCCGGGGAGTCGAAAAGTGCACTAGGCTCCGGCGGCATGCGGAGCAAACTCAAAGCCGCCCGGATCGCCACCGCCGCGGGCGGGGCCGTCCTTATCGCCAACGGCTCCCGCGACGGCGTGCTCGACGAGATCTTCGCCGGGACGGAGACCGGTACGTTCTTTCTGCCTCACGGCGACGGCGTGTCCGCCTGGAAGAGATGGCTCGGCTACACCGCCCGCCCGAAAGGGACGCTCCGGGTCGATGTCGGGGCCTGCCGGGCCGTGATCGAGCGGGGGAAAAGTCTTCTGCCCGTAGGGGTCCGGGAATTGGAAGGCAACTTCGGCCGGGGTGACGTGGTCGCGGTGGTGGACATTTCCGGGGTGGAAGTGGCTCGCGGGCTTACAAATTATTCCGCGGCCGATACGGCTCGCATCCTGGGCCGGACGACCGAGCAAATCCACACCCAGTTCGGGAAAACGCCGTACGTCGAGCTGGTGCACCGGGATAATCTCGTCGTGGTCGTCTGATAAGCTGTTAATGTTTGTCCCGACCCTCGTCATCATGGGACGGGAGCACCACGACCGGCCACGTAATGAACCCGGACCCGGGGGCGGACCCCCGTAGACGAGAATTTGACGCGCTCTACCAGCGGTTCGGCCGCGAGGTGTGGGCGCTTGCGTACGCCCGGTGGCCGGACGCCGATTTGGCCCTGGACGTTTCCCAGGAGGCGTTCCTCCGCCTCTGGAAACAGTGGGAGGCGGGCGAACGAATCGAAAACCCGCGGGCGTGGCTCATGCGGGTCGCCCGGAACCTGGCCGAAGATTTCGCCAAGAGTTCGTTTCGCAGGAACGGGACCCAACCGCCGCAGATGTTGAACGGCGTGAAGTCGGCTACCAAGTCCCCTCAAGATGTGCTGGAAGAACGCGAGATGTACGAACAGATTCGGGGGTTGATGGGGGAGTTGGCCCCCGCCGACCGGGACATCCTAACTCTGAAGTATGCTCTGGATTACGACGCCCCGACGATTGCCGACGTGTTGCACGTGAATGTGTCGGCCGTACATATGCGGTTGAGTCGGGCCCGCCAGAGGCTCGCCGACCGCCTGACCCAAGCCGGAGTGACGTTACCGCCATGACCAGTTCATCCCCCGACGGCCTCGACCGGGCGTTGACCGCCTATTTCCACGATCAGGTGCCGAACCCCTGGCCGGCGTGCCGGGCACTCGAGGGCAACCCGACGCCCGTGCCGGCGGCCCGACGCCGAAACGAGAGCGTTAGTGGCCGGGCGATCCTGGCACTTTCCGTCGCTGCCTTGTTGGGTTTCGGCCTGCTGCTGTCGTCCGGGTTCCCGGCCTCCCATCCGGCAGTCCCGGCGACGGACCCGGGCGTACTTCGCGGAAGCACGGCCGACGGAACCAACCTGATCCCGCCGCCGAAGAAAGTGCCGATGGGGGACAAGGAAGGGCCGTTGAACTAATCCTCTTCCTCGTCAATGTGCTTCGGTCGGTCGTCGCCCAGGAGTCGCGACATGACGCGGTCCGCCAGAATCTTCCCACCCGTCTGGCATTTCGGGCAATAATTCGTTTCGTTGTCTGCGTAGCGAATCCTGTGGACTTTGACGCCACATACCGGGCACGGTTTGCCGAACTTGCCGTGGACCGCCATTTCCTTGCGGAACGCCGTCACTTTTTCCGGAAACCCGTCGCCGGCTTCGGCCCGCAGTCGCTCGGTGAACTCGGTAAGCACCACTTTTGCCGCCGTGTGCAGCCGGTCGAAATCCTCGGCCTTCAACTTCTTCGTCAGGGCGAGCGGCGGCAGTTTCGCCCGGTGCAGGATTTCGTCCGAATACGAGTTGCCGATGCCGTCGATCGTTTTCGGGTCGGTGAGGGCCCGTTTGAGCGTGCGGTTTTCGCGGGTCAGTATTTCGCGGAATGCGTCGGTCGTTGCCGTGTATATGTCGAGTCCTCCGGGGTCGTGGGCATGCACCGCCGCTTCGCCCCGAAGGACGTGCAGCGACGCCCGCTTCTTCGACCCGGCTTCCGTGAAGAGCAGGGTGCCCTCGGCAAAGTCGAACGCGGCCAGGACAATTTTGCCCCCCACCTCCGCGTTCGGCGACTTCCAGTGCAACCGCCCCGCGATCATCAGGTGCAGGACGATCCACAGGTCGTCTTCGAACCCGACTGCAATCCGCTTCCCGATCCGGCGAACGGATTGCACTTCCTTACCAAACGTCGCGTCCAGCGGCGGGTCGAACGTCCGCACCAGAAACGGCGACCGCACCCGCACCCTCAGCAACCGTCTGCCGAGGAGCCGTTTTTGCAAGGCTTCGACGTAAACGGTGATGTCGGGGAGTTCGGGCAAGAGAAACGCCTTGGGGCCGTCACCGGATTCGTTACCAAAGGAATGGTACACCATACGCTGCGGTCTTCTTATCTGCGGTTGTCAAAGTCAGCCCTTCAATCGTGGCTTGTGCGATGAGCAGTCTGTCAAATGGATCGCGGTGGTGATCGGGCATACCGACAATGGCCAAAGCGTGGTTCGGAAGGATTGGCAATGGGTCGAGCTGATAAATTGCCACCCATTTCGTCACAAAAACGTCCAGCGGATCGTTCAGACTCAGTTTGCCGTTCCCGATCTTGATGGCCCGTTCCCAGATCGATGCCGCACTCAAAACCAGTTCGTTGAGCGGATCGTTCAGTGCCTTTTTCGCCGGAAGACTCAGATTCGAATTCCCCTCGATCAGCCACAGAAACACGTGCGTATCGAGGAGGAGTTCCATTCCGTATACTCCTTGAACTCCTCCATCGGCTCGTCGAAATCGGGTGCGATGTAGAGTACCGATCCTTTTCCCAGGCCGGGTGCCGGGCGTGGGGAGCGAACCGGCTGCCCGCCGATCAGTTTCGCCACTATCCGGAGGTTCTCGACGATTTCAACTTCCTGCCCCGGTGCCAAGCCGGTGACGAGTTCTTTGAACGTTGCTTGAGCCTCGTCCAAGCTAATGATCGTAGACATCTCTTGGGCCCTCATCTTTTCCTATTTCTAACGGCACTCCCAGCCCCGGCCAAGGCGACTTCGGGCCGTTCATCTAGTCCAGCCCCCGATCCCGGTCCTACACTACTTTCCGCCCGGGTACGAAACGGAGATTCGCGTGAAGGACGTGGCACTGGTCACCGGCGGGGCCGGGTTTATCGGGTCGCACCTCATTGACGAACTAGTCGGCCGCGGATTCTCGGTCCGTGCGTTCGACGATTTCAGCACCGGACTCCGGTCGAACCTCGATCACCTGGCGGGGAAGGTCGAAATCGTCGAGGGAACGCTCACGGACCCCGCGGCAGTGGACCGGGCGGTGAAGGGAAGCCAGCTCGTGTTTCACCTCGGGGCGCTGGCGTCGGTCACCCGGAGCGTCGAGGCCCCGCTGGTCAGCCACGCGGCCTGCGCGACCGGCACCCTGCACGTACTCGATGCGGCCCGGCGGCTGGGTGTGCGGCGGGTCGTCTACGCGGCGAGTTCGAGCGCGTACGGCGGCGGCTCGGCCGGGCCGGAGGACGCGCAGCGGGAAGACCAGCCGATTGCCGCTCGCAGCCCGTATGCCGCGGCCAAGCTCGCGGGCGAGCTCTACCTCCAGGCGTTCCACGCCACCTACGGCCTCGAAACGGTCCGGCTCCGATTCTTCAATATCTTCGGCCCCCGCCAGCGGGCCGACAGCCCGTACTCGGGCGTCATCGCGATCTTTGCCGCCGCGATGAAACGGGGCGAAAGACCCACGATCCACGGCGACGGGCTGCAATCGCGGGATTTCACGTACGTTTCCAACGCGGTACAGGCGCTGGTGAAGGCGGCCGAAGCCCCGGCCGCACCGGGGAACGTCTACAACGTCGGCACCGGGTCGAGCGTCACGCTCCTCGACCTCGTCCACGAATTGAACACAATACTCGGAACGAAACTCGAACCGACCTTCGGTCCCACCCGGGCGGGCGACGTGAAGTACTCGCGGGCGGACATCTCCAAAACGAAAACGGACTTGGGTTACAAGCCGGACGTGACGTTCGCGGAGGGGTTGCGGCGGACGGTTTCCGTGTAATCGATCACTTCTTTCTCTTCGCTTCGTAAGCGTTGGCTTCTTCGAGGCTGATGACCCCGTCGCCGTTGGTGTCGAGCCGTTTGAAGTGCTCGGCCGAGCCGAGGAATTCCTTTTTCGTGATTTCCCCGTCACCGTTGACGTCCATCTTGCGGAACCAGAGTGGGGCCGATTCGTCGACGAAAGCCGTCAGGCCGGGAGGGGGTGGGTTGGCTTGCGGTCCGGCGGTTCCGGACGGACGACCGATTTGGAAGACGGCCGACGGTTCGAGCGCGGCATGCGTGACGACCGGGTCCGGCGACGGGTCGAGCGGCCGGAGTGTCTCGTAAGCGGCCCGGAGTTCGCGGGCGCTCAACCGGCCGTCGCGGTTCGTATCGAGCCGCTTGAACAGGTCCACCGACCGGGTGGAGTACGAAACCGTCACCGGAAACCCTGCCGTGCTCCTCTGCAGGATCATGTACGACCGGTATTCGTCGTACGTGACTGTTCCATTACCGTCGGCGTCCATGTGGTCGAACAGCACGCGGAAGACCTGATTCTGATTGCTCAGGTCCGCCTCCCGGACGACGGCGCTGGGGCGGTTGTTCGGTCCCGCCGGCCAGGACAAATCCTCTTCCCCGTCGAGCGGGACGGTGTTGCCCGACCCGACCGGTGCGGCGAACTCGATCACCCGGCCGTCCGCCCGCAATACGATGTGGCTCCTATCCACCCGGTTAACCGCGGCCCACGGCGGCAACGTTCCCCCGCCCGGAGCCGAGATATCCACCGAGCAGTGGTCCGGTTTGTTCCCAGTGGAAACGGTCACGATCAGGTCGGGGGCGCCGGCCCGCCACGCCTTGAGTTCATCCCGCGTCAGTTTTCCGTCGCCGTTTTTGTCCAAGGCGGTGAAGAGTGCGGCCTCCATCTCGTTTTTCGTTAATAACCCGTCCCGGTTCGAGTCGTAGTGAAGAAGGATGCAGTCGGCCGTCGCGGCGGAAAGGGGACCGGCTGCGGCGGGGGGCGGGGGTTTCGCAGGGCCGACCATCCGGCCGGCCGCGGGATCGGGTGATCCACGCGCGGCCAGGATTTCCTCCGGGTTCAACATGTCGTCGCCGTTCTTATCGTACTTCGCGATCAGATCCCGAACGTCCTTGCAGTCGCCAGCCGAAACCCGGCCCGTCTTCGTCCGGTCGAGCAACACGAACAAGGCCTGCGACAGGCGAGCGTCCGGCCCCGGCTCTGTCGATTCGGCAAGGGAATAGACGCCCTTCGCCGCTTCGGCATAATACGCCCGAAACTCGTCGAACGAAACCCGGCCGTCCTTGTCCCTGTCGGCGGCATTGAAGTCCGGGCCCGCATCGCCATCCTGGAACGGGACGTATGCCTTGCCCCGCAGGAGTTTCGATACGCCCGCGGGGGAGAAGACGTAATCGAATTCGTAGCGATTCAGGAACCCGCTGTCGTTGCGGTCGGAGGCACGGAACAGGGTCCGGAGGTGTTCGTCCCAGGCTTCGGCGAGCGGCTTTCCGTTCACTTTGAGCAAAACGCGGATATGGATGGGTCGAGTCTTGCCGAACAGGACGCATTCGGCCGCGGTTTGCCCGGTGAGAGTCGGTCCGCCGTGGAATGTCGGGAGAACGCGTTCGACGCCGCGGCCTTTGGCCGGGAGTGTAATGGCAAACGCGCCGCCGCGGGGCCGGGCAGGACCCCGGCCGCCCGGTGCGATCCCCTTTGCCGTCGTCGGAGTCGTCGTGCCGCCGGCCCGCTCCCCGGGCGGATCGGCAGAGGCGGGCGAAAACCACGCGAGTGCCAGGCAGATGGCAACGGGCCTTCGGGTCATGGTTCGTTCCGCACTGGCGGGTTAGCTCAGGAGGTCCGCGATCGGCGTTCCGTGATCGACGATGCGGATCGGCCGGCCGATGTTCGACATGTTCTGCTTGTCCGGGTCGACGTCGACGGCTTTGCAGACGGTGGCGAGGAAGTCGGCCGTGGAGACCTTGTTCTCTTCCACGCTCACGCCGTCGGCACTCGTCCGGCCGTAGGCCTGGCCGCCCTTGATGCCGCCGCCGGCAATTACCGCGCTCCAGGCCGAGGGGAAGTGATCCCGGCCGCTCTGCGGATTGATCCGCGGCGTCCGGCCGAACTCGCCGGCACAGACGATCGTCGTCGTGTCCAAAAGGCCCCGGTCTTTCAAATCCGCCATCAGCGAGGACCAGCCGAGTGCGAGTTCCCCGGACATCTTCTTGACCAGATCGAAGTTATTGGCGTGCGTGTCCCACCCGTCGAGCGTGACTTCGACGAACGGCACGCCCTTCTCGACCAGTCGCCGGGCGAGCAGGCACCCCTGCCCGAACAGGGTTTTGCCGTACTTTTCGCGGAGCTCGTTTTTCTCTTTGCTCAAGTCGAACGCCCGGCCGGCGTCGGAGAGCATGAGCCGCGTGGCGGATTCGTACGCCTGGGTGTGGCTGGCGGTGATCGGGCCCGGGTGGTAGACGGCAAAGTCGTCCTGCATGGAGCGGAGGAGTTCGAGCCGGGCGGTGCCGTGGACTGCATCGACCTCCGTCGGCCGTTCGATGTTCTGCACTTTCAGGTATTTGTCGAGTTGCTTGAAATCCGCAAAGCCCTGACGCGGCCCGTCTCCGACCATGAGCGGGGCGTATTTCGGCCCGAGGAAACCGGGCGAATTGGAGTTGAACCCGAAGAACCGCTGCGGCCCGATGCTGACGAAGTTCGGCAGTTCGGCGGCCGGGTCGCCCAGTTCCTTCGACAACAGCGAACCGAGTGTCGGGTATTGCAGCGACGGGTTCGGCACCACGCCCGTCCGCATGAGGTAGACGGCCCGTTCGTGGTCCCCTTCGCGGGTGGACAGGGACCGGACGACGCCGAGCCGGTCGCCCCATTCCGCCAGTTTGGACAGGTGTTCGCTGATCCGCAGGTCCCGGGATTTGGTTTTGGTTTCCCGGAACGGTCCGCCGTTTTCGTGGCCGGGTTTCAAGTCCCAGAGGTCGATGGTGGCGGGCCCGCCGTTGAGCCAGAGGAGGATGCAGGCTCGTTTCCGTTTGGGGTCGCCTTCCGCAGCCGTTGCCAGTCGGCCGAACCAGCCGGACGTGGAGACCGCGAGACTGACGGCCCCCGTGCGGAGGAAGTGGCGGCGAGAAAGATCTGTTCGGAAGGACATGTTAATTCCCCTACGAAATTTCCCGAACCTGTAGGGTGGGTCAAGCGAGTCTTCGAGGACCGACCCACCGAATCCGCAATCGCGTCCCGTGGGTATCGGTGGATCGGCGCCCGCAAAGCCGGGCTTGATCCACGCTACCGGACTAGTGGTTAAACAGAAACTCCGTGCTGTTGAGCAAGACCCAGAAGACGTCGGCGAGAGCTTTTTTCGAGTCGTTCGTCGGGCCGCCGCGGTCCACGTAGCTGGCGAACCGTTCGGATTCGTCCGGTGTCGGTTTGCGGCACAGTGCCGCAAGAAAGAGGGTTTCGATTTTCGCCGACGTGTCGAGGAATGAGGCGTCGGATACGGCCGCGAGTACATCTCCCTTATCCATCGAAGTCCTGTCGGCCACGAACCGGCCGTTCATCAGCATTAACGCCTGCAGGATCGACGTCGGCGTTTCGGTCCGCTTCCCGGACCGCGGGAAGCGGGACATGAAGGTGGACCGCACGCCCTGGTCGAACGGCCGACCGGCGTTCCGCAATTCGTCCGGATTCGGCCGATACCCCGTCGCCGTGGCCAGGCAGTCGTACACCGTGCCGCCGGTGAGGCCTTTCAGGTTCATCCGGGCGAACTGTTTCGGGTCGGCTTGCGACGGATCACTCAGTTTGCTCGTAAGTTGATACGCCCGGCTCATCGCGATGGCCCGCATCAGGACGCGAAGGTCGTATTTCGAGGCCACGAGTGCACGGGTCAGGTCGTCGAGCAGGTCCGGATGGCTGGGCGGATTCTTGGCGTACGACTCGTCGACCGGGTCGATGAGGCCGAGGCCGAAGAAATGGGCCCACATGCGGTTGGCGACATTGCGGGCGAAGTAGTGTTCGCCGGGGCCGGTCAACCACGCGGCCAACACCTGACGCGGGCTCTTTGCATCCGTCCAGGTGATGGGAGCCTCGTCCAGGAACTTTGCCTCGACGACTTTCTCCACCGCCTTGGTCCGGCTCGGGATGGAAATGCGGTTCCGGTCGTACTGCGGCGGCAGCGGGCCGACGAAGCTCGGCGACACCGGCGAGAGTGGGGTGAACTCGCCGAAGAATGCGGCGATTTGCCAGAACTGTTCCTGGGTGTATGGGGCGAACGGGTGGTCGTGGCACTGAGCGCATTCGAGCTTGATGCCGAGAAACAACCGGGTGGTCGCGGCGGCCATCTGTTCCGGTCTGCCGTCGGCGACCCGGTAGAAAACCGACAGTGCGGCGTCGTCCGCCCGGAACGGGCCCCGATCCATAACGGGGACTTCAACCTTGCCCCGCTGTCCGAAATTCACGTCGGCGGTCAGGAGCAGGCGGACCGTTTCGTCGTACGGTTTGTCCTCCCGGAATCGGCCGGCGAGCCATTGCTCCAGATTGGGAAGTTGGAACCCGAGCTGGAAATCATTCGCCGCGTTCGGGAACCATTCGGCCCGGGTCAGGGCGGCGAAATGGTCGGCGTGCCGGGAGGAAGCGAGAAGCGTTTGGATCAGCTTCGTCCTTTTGTTCGGGGCCGCGTCGTCCAGAAAGGCGCGGGCATCGGGCACGTTCGGGATTTGCCCGGTCAGGTCGAGGGAAACCCGGCGGAGGAACTCGGCATCGTCGGCCGGGGCGGCGGGAACGGTGCCGTGAACGGCCCAGTCGTTGGCGAGTTGCCGGTCGATGGCAGCGGCCAGGGCGACGGCCGGGTCGGCTTTCACGGCCGGCGACGGGGCCGGGTCGGTGCCCCAAGCGAACGGTGCGGCCACGACAACGGCGAAAAGGGCGGCGGTTCGGTTCATGGTCGGCCGGGGTATGAGGACGTACGCAGTTTACCCGATTCGGCACGTTCCTGCTCCGCAAAAAAGACGTTTGCCGGGCGGAGCGATTTCACTCATCGATCACTCGGTTGCATCTCCCCCCCTTACCCGTTACCGTGACAATATCGAACGGACTTCCTCCCTCGCCGAGGCCAACCCCATGCGGCTCGCGGCTGCCCTGTTCTTCGCTGGACTCGTCGTCTCCTTTTCCCCCGCGGCCCCGCCGAAGAAATGGGTTCCACCCGCCGGGCCGCTCGGTGACGCCCGGCAGCGGTTGTTGCACGGCAACTACGCCGAGGCCCGGGCCGGGTTCGAGCCGCTCCTCAGCGATGACGCGACTCGGCCCGCCGCCGCCATCGGCATCAGTCGGGCGTGGTGCGGGGAAGGAGAGTACGACAAGGCCCTTGCCGCCCTCGACGCGGCCGTGGCGAAATCTCCGAATTCGGCCGACCTGAATGCCGCCCGGGCCGATTTGCTGTTCGAGCGGGGGAAATGGGACGAAGCGGCGAAGGCGGCCGACGCGGCCCTGGCGAAGGACAAGGACAATTTCCTCGCCCGCTGGGTGAAAGCCCGGATCGCCCGCGACTCGGGAGACCTGCCGAAAGCCGACACGGACGTCCGCTGGTTCGTCCGCACGTACTCGGCACGGAGCCAGGCGGACAACGACGTGACCGACCCCGACGACCTGGCGATCGTCGGCCACGCCGGGGCCGAGAACGCCCGCTGGCACAACATTTCCCGGCAGTTCAGCTTCATCCTGAACGAGGTCTACGGCGACGCGTTGAAGGCGGACAAGGACTTCTGGTGGGCCGAGTATTACGCGGGGATGATGCTGCTCGAAAAGTACAACCGCCCCGATGCGGTCGAAGCGTTCGACAAGGCGTTGAAGATCAACCCGAAGGCGGCCGAGCCGTTCGTAGGGAAGGGGCTGGCCGCATTGCAGAAGTTCGATTTGAAGGAGGCCGAGGAGTTCGCGGACAAGGCGCTGAAGATCAACCCACGGCTGCCCGCGGCCCTTCGGTTGCGGGCGGAACTTCACCTGATGGCGAACGAGTCGGCCGAGGCGGAGGCCCGACTTCTGGCGGCTAAGGCGGTGAATCCGCGGGACGCGGCGACGCTCGGCCGGCTCGCCGGGTGCTATGCCGCCGAGCGCAAACCAGAAGCGGTCGCCGCAGTCGTCAAGGATGCCGAATCGTACGACGCGAAGCCCGGCCAGTTCTATTACGAATACGCCGAATCGCTCGAAGAGCGGAAGCAGTACGTCCTGGCCGAGGATTTGTTCAAAAAGGCCGCCGACCTCCGGCCGATGCTCATCGGGCCGCGGAACAGCCTCGGCCTGCTCTACCTCCGCCTGGGCCAGGAAACGGAAGGCAAGGAAGTCCTCGCCGCGGCGTTCAAGGCCGACCCGTTCAACGTCCGGGTCGCGAACATGATCAAGGTGATGAAGCACCTGGACAAGTACGACACCCGCAAAACGCCGCACTTCGTCATTCGCTTCGACCCGGCCCACGACAAACTGCTGATCGAGTTCATGGCCGATTATCTGGAGCAGACGTACGCGCAATTGAAACGACAGTACGGTTACGAACCGCCACAGCCGATACTGTTCGAGGTGTTCAAGTCGCACGAGATGTTCAGCGGCCGGACGATCGGTTTGCCGGACCTGCACACCATCGGAGCGAGCACCGGCCGCATCGTTGCCATCGCTTCTCCCGCCGCGGAGGGCCTCCGCCGGCCGTTCAACTGGGGCCGGGTGATTCGCCACGAACTCACCCACATCTTCAACCTGAGCCAGACGAACTTCTTCTGCCCGCACTGGCTCACCGAAGGCCTCGCCGTTCGCAACGAACACATGACCCGCCCGATCGAGTGGACCAAACTCCTCCTCGAAGCGCAACGGGCCGGCAAACTGTTCAACCTGGACAACGTCATGCTCGGGTTCGTGCGGCCTCGGACGCCTGACGAATGGACCCTCGCTTATTGCCAGAGCAACCTGTACGTCGAATTTCTAGTGAAGACGTATGGCGAAGGGGCGGTTTCCCGAATGCTCGACGTCTACAAAACCGGGGCGGACACGGACACGGCCCTCCGGCAAGCCTGCGGCGTCGAAAAACCGGCGTTCGAGCAGAAATACAAGGCTTTTCTCGCGGACTTGCTCAAACCGTACACGAAAGCGGAAACGATCCGACTTTCGGACGAATCGCCGATGACGCTCGACGAACTCGTCTCGGCCCACAAGAAAAATCCCGACGACCTCGATCTGTCCGCCCGTCTCGCGGACGCCTACTCCCGTCGGGACCAGAACCGGGACGCCCGCAAACTCGTCGA
>DASXPC010000118.1:0-7410 GCA_036493815.1 Fimbriiglobus sp.
CGGTCTCGGCCGGGCTGGACTACCCCGGCGTCGGCCCGGAACACAGCTACTGGCACGACCTCGGTCGAGTGCGGTACACCCACGTCTCGGACGCTGCGGCCCTCAGCGCTTTCCACCTCTGTTCCCGGTTGGAAGGGATTCTGCCGGCGTTGGAGACGGCCCACGCTGTAGTGGAAACGCTTCGCGTCGCCGCCGCCCGGCCGAAGACCGACGTCGTCGTTCTCTGCTTTTCCGGTCGCGGGGATAAGGATTGTGCCGAGGTGGCCCGGCTGACGGCCGGTAATCACGGCCCATAAGTGGCTTCCCCGACTTCGTCATTGACCCGACCCGCGGCCCCGCTGCATAATACCTCCATACCGACTCCGCCGTGGCGGCGGATCGATTCCATAAATATTGCGTGCCCGTCAGCGACTCGGACCCGCTCCCTGTGGGCGGGGTTGAAACGACGTGAGCCGGCCCGAATCGCGCGGCCGGCATTGCCGGGGTTTGTGGGGAATGTCCGGTCGATAGAAGCCAGTTCCCAGTGGCGGCGTTGCCGCCCCGGTCGGCGATTCCCTCCCGCGGCGTTCGTGCGCTTCCGCCATCCCGTCCGGAAAAATCCGGTGCGGGCCGACGTTTTGCCGACGGACCGCCCTCCGGGGTGGCCCCATGCTCGAAACTTACCTGATTATTGCCGCGGTCCTGCTGGCCGGGGCCGCCGCACTCGGCGGTGCGTTCGTCGTCGCCCGGTCCGTCCGCGTGGCCAAGGCCCCGTCCGTTTCCTACCCTACCGCGCCGCAGGCCGTCGCCGTCGACCCCGAAGCAATCCGCCGGGGCGAGTTGCAGGCAAGAGATATCGTCGAGCAAGGCCGTCGGGACGCCGACCGATTGATGAAGGAAGCCGAGCTGAAAGCCCGGGACGAGGCGTTCCGCCGGAAGGAAGAAATCACCCGGGAACTGGAAAAGAAGCGGACGGAACTACGGGAACTGGAACGCCGGTTGGAGAAGAAGGACGACGCCCTCGAAGACCAGCAGAAGGAGTTGACGAAGAAGGATCGGGCGGTTGACCAGCTTCAGAAAAAACTCGGGGAGAAGCGGGACGAGTTGGACCGAAAAGAGAAAAATCTGGACGACGTGATTTCCGAACAGACGAAGAAGCTATCGCAGCTCACCGGCCTGTCCCGCGAAGAGGCGGAGCGGATGCTGCTCGATCGACTCGAACGGGAGCTGTCGGAGGAGGTGGCGACTAAAATTCGGCAACACACCGAATCGCTCCGGCAGCAGTCCGAGGCGAAGGCACGGGAAATTCTGACGACGGCGATCCAGCGGTACGCGGCCGACCACACGGCCGACGCGACGGTGAGCACTGTCGACATCCCCAGCGACGACATGAAGGGACGGATCATCGGCCGGGAGGGGCGGAACATCCGTACCTTCGAAAAGGCCACCGGTGTGGACGTGATCGTCGACGACACGCCCGGCGTCGTGATCGTGTCGGCGTTCGACAACGTCCGCCGAGAAACGGCCCGGCTGGCCCTGGCGAAACTGATCGCCGACGGCCGCATCCACCCCACCCGGATCGAAGAAGTTGTGCTCGAAACGCAGCAGGAGATGGAAAAGCACATTCTCGAAGTGGGTCGACAGGCGGCGACCGACGCGGACGTTTCTCCACCACACGACAAGATCCTGCAATTGCTCGGCCGGCTCAAATTCCGCACCAGCTATAGCCAGAACGTCCTGCAACACAGCCTCGAAGTCGCCCACCTGTGCGGGCTGATCGCCGCGGAAATCGGACTGAACCCCCAACTCGCCCGCCGGTGCGGCTTGCTGCACGACGTCGGCAAGGCGGCCGACCACGAGATGGAAGGCGGGCACCCGAAAGTCGGAGCGGAACTGGCCAAGCGGTACGGCGAAACGAGCCGGGAGGTGCTGCACGCCATCGTCGGCCACCACGACGACATCACGGTGGATCACCCGTACACGGTGATCGTCGCCGCGGCCGACGCGATTAGCGCCAGTCGACCCGGGGCCCGGCGGGAGTCGCTCGAAAAGTACGTCAAGCGACTCGAACAACTCGAAGCCGTGGCCTGCGGATTCCCCGAAGTCGATCACGCCTTCGCCATCCAGGCCGGCCGGGAATTGCGCGTCATCGCCAACGCCCACCGCACCACCGACGCGGATGCGTTAAGAGTTTGCCGCGAAATCGCCAGGGCGATCGAGCAGCAGCTGGATTACCCCGGTGAAATCAAGGTCACTGTGGTAAGGGAGTCGCGAGCGGTGGACGTGGCGAAATAGTTGCTCCGCCCCGACCATAGCCTGAGGAGGCGAAATTGGCAGCGATCATCAAGCCAACAATATCAATCATGCGATTTGACGTTTCGTCGGACGGGAGATCCATTGCATGTGTCGGCTACAACAACGATGGCACCTCTGGGCATTCAGTTGAAGCGATAGATATCGAAAAGAAAGATGTTCGACACTTCGCTCCGGTTTCGTTGAGGGAAGGGTTGCGTAGTTCGCAATCGCCTTTCAATCCGCTTGTTTTCTCACCTGACGGCGTCCTCCTTGCATTGGCCGGATCCGATGGCAGTGTTACGGTGTGGGACTGGGAAACGAAAAACCAAAAACATTCCTTCGAATTTTTCAAGGCAGATGCCAAGGACGTGGATTTTTCGCCCGATGGCCGGTACCTTGCTGTTGTCGGATGCGGCGGAAGAGTGAAAGTATGGGACGTGGTTACGGGGAAGAAGAAGGCGACATTTTCCGCTCGATCATGGTATTCGTACACGGTCGCCTTTTCGCCCGATGGAATTCATCTCGTTTGGACGGGTGAGCATTGCCGGCTAACTGTAATGAATTTGACTACAAAAGCGGAATTGTACAGTTATCGCATTCCAAGCTTTCAAATGGACGACTTCGCCGACATGTGTGTTTCACTGGACGGCAGACACATTGCGATCGCCGGTATTCACAAATCCAAAACAAAAGTATTCGATTTCAACACCGGTAGGGAGTTGTTCACGTTTAGAGGGTGGGCGAACGTCCGTGGCCTATTCTCCGGACGGCCGTTATATCGCCACCGTGTCGGATCGTGGAGTTTTGATTTGGTGTCCGAGCGAAAGACGTTGTGTCGGTCAGGCTCGCGCCGACACGAACTTGCTTCGTTGGGTTCGTTTTTTCCCGAACAGTCGACGTCTGGCGATAATTGACGGGGAGGGAATTATTTCAGTAATGGAAATGAGTGAAATAATACACACATTTGATCGACATTCAGACAAGGGATTGCCGTTCGAGGTAACAGAGAGCAAAAATTCGCGAACCGCTGAAGAAATAGCCAATGTGCAGAAAGTGCACCCGATCCTTCGGCCGAAAGACGGTATGCCAACTCCATCTCATCTTGCGAAGTGCACTACCCGGATCAAATCGAAATGCCGTTCGACGCTCTTCGTCGGGAAAGTCAAATGCACTTGCGGTCACGAAGAAATGAGATTGAAATTCACGGCAACTGACGGAGATGGGATCGGCGGTCCTCGTTCTGTTCTTCTCGACGGTCTTTACTACGCGATAGTCGAGGCAATTTGTCATGCTTGCGAGCTTAAATATCTATTATTTGATGAAAGCAGGCACGGTTGGAACGGATTTCTTGCTGGCGATAATCGGATAGCCCCATTCGACGGTAAGTTGACGGAATGGCAATGCATTGAATGCCAAGCTAGACCTCATACGGCGATTGTGCGGGTTCGTGGCGAGAACCCTGAAACGGCCATCGAAGAGTCGGAATCGCTACTAAACGGGTCCAACTGGTTTGAAGGATTCGGTTGGATCAGTATCGACATCAAGTGTCGCCAATGCCGAAAGCAGACAATCGATTGGTTGTCTTGGGAAACTGCTTGAAATGATGCGTTTCCTCTTCCTCGGCGACGTGGTCGGCCCGCCGGGTCTTCTGGCGGTGAAGGCCCTCGTTCCAAAGCTCCGGGAATCCGAAGGCCTTTCGTTCGTCGTCGCCAACGGCGAAAACGGCACCGACGGATCGGGATTGAACCCGCGGGATTACCGCAGTCTCCGCGCGGCCGGGATCGATGCGGTTACGCTCGGCGATCACGTTTACAAGAAGTTTGCGATTGCGGACGTTCTGGCGAAGACGGACGAACCGATCTGCAAGCCGGCGAACTACCCTGCGGCGGCCCCGGGGAAGGAGTTCGTATTGTTCGACGTGGGCGGACTTCCCGTCGCGGTATTTTCGTTGATGGGCCGCACCTACATGAAGCCGGTCGATTGCCCGTTCGCCGCGGCGGATCGGGTACTGGCCGCGATAGGCGATCGAACGAAATTGATCGTTGCCGACGTCCACGCCGAGGCGACGGCGGACAAATACCTGCTCGCCCATCATCTCGATGGTCGGGTGACGGCCGCGCTCGGCACCCACACCCACGTTCCGACCGCGGACGAGCAAATCCTTCCCGGTGGCACGGCGTTCCTCTGCGACGTGGGAATGTGTGGCCCGTACGCCGGCGTGCTCGGCCGGCGGATTGACCGCGTCCTGCACGCCGCCCGCACTTTCGAACCGACCGCTTTCGACGTTGCCACCGGCGACGTTCGCCTCGCCGGAGTGATCGTCGATTGTGATCCCAAGACGGGGAAATCCTCTGCAATTCGACGAGTTATGATTCCCTATAACCATTCGACGGCGTCAGTCGTGGCTCCCCAATAACCGGAAAGGATTCGGGATGCAACGACCGTACACCGTCGTTCTTATCGGAACGGTAACAGCCGTAGCAGCGGTCGTTTCAATCGCCGCCATACGTCCGGGCGTCTGGGCCACGGCTTCGACTATGAAGGTCGAAGATTTCGGCGCCTACTGGACCGGAACGTTGGTAAACGGCCGCGGAGGGAATGCCTATGACCCGGACTCCCTCCTCGAACCCCAACGGCTTATCGACCCGGGTGTTGTCATCCCAGGACAGGTGTGGAGCCCACCCTGGACGTTTCCGCTCCTGGCTCCATTTACAGCAGTCGATTTTGCTACGGCCCGGTGGGCGTGGCGTTTCGTCCAGATCGGTTCTTTGTTCCTTTCGGTTACCGCGGTTTGGCGGGTTTATGGCGGACCCCCGGAGAAGCTGATTTGGGGCTGGTGTGCGGCCCTTGCGTGGTATCCCAGTTTGCAGACGGTCGGGTTGGGACAGAACTGTACGCTGGTTTTACTCGGCGTGGCGGGCGGCTTGGGGTGTCTGGTCGCTGGTCGCGCCGGCCTCGCCGGAGCGGTGTTCGCTTTCAGTCTGGCCAAACCGCAAAATCTCTACCTTCTCGGGTTACTTGCCGTCGTTTGGGCGATCGACCGCCGACAGTGGAGGCCGGCGATCGGAGCGTGCTTGGCCGCATTTCTCTTGACCGTTGGTGCCATCATCCAGAATCCGGACGTGTTTTCCCACTACCTCGACGCCTTCGCCCGTCGCCCCCCGGCCGGTTTCGTACCTCCAACTTTCGGGATGGCCCTCCGACTCCTCTTCGGGGTGGATCGGTTTTGGTTGTCGTTCCTTCCGACCGCGGTGGGGCTCGTGTGGGGCATTTGGTTCTACGTCCGGAACCGCGACCACTGGGATTGGGCCGACCGGTTGCCCATTGTGGTAATCGTTTCCTGTCTGACCAGTCCGTACGGTTGGATCTACGATCAAGTACTGTTTCTCGTACCGGTCACACAGTTGCTGGCCATCTCAGCTTGCCGGAGGCCGCAACTCTTCACTCCGATTCTTCTCACCTCCACCGCCCTTACCGCTGTCTGCTTCGGCCTGCACTCGGCCGGACTCCGCGAAGTGACATTCCTGTGGCACGCGCCAGTTGTCCTCGTCCTCTACCTGTTCGGTCGGCGGGCCGTGACAAAACCTATTCTTCAAATAGGGCCGTGACAAACGCGTCCGGATCGAACGGCTCTAAATCTTCGACCGTCTCGCCGACGCCGACGTATTTCACCGGGAGGCCGACCTTTTGTTTGATGGCAAAAATTGCCCCACCTTTGGCCGTTCCGTCAAGCTTGGTCAGAATGATTCCACTGCACTTCACGGCTTTCGTGAACTGCTCGGCCTGGGCGACCGCGTTTTGTCCGGTGGTCGAATCGAGGACGAGAAGCACCTCGTGCGGTGCTCCGGGGATCTGCTTCGCGACGATGCGGTGAATTTTCTCCAGTTCCCGCATGAGGTGGGTCTGTGTGTGCAGTCGGCCGGCCGTGTCGACGATCAGGACGTCGAACGATTTCGCCTTGGCCTTTTCACACGCATCGTGGGCAACGGCGGCCGGGTCCGCCCCCTGGCCCTGCTTCACGATTTCGACCCCGATCCGCTGACACCAGACCGTCAGTTGTTCCACGGCAGCCGCCCGGAACGTGTCGCACGCGGCCACCAGCACCGTTTTCCCCTCGGCCTTCAACCGGTTCGCCAATTTCGCAATGCTCGTCGTTTTCCCCGACCCGTTCACGCCGGCGATCATGACCACGGTGGGGCCGGGACGGGCGTACGTTAATCCACCCTTCGGGTCGAGCAGGAGGTCGCGAAGTTGCTGGCGGACGAACGATTTCACGTCGTCACCCACCTCGCGGTCCTTGTACGCCTGCCGGACCTTTTCCACGATCGTGGCGGTGGCGGCGGTGCCGACGTCGGCGAGATAGAGCCGTTCTTCGAGCTGGCCGAGAAAGGTCTGATCGACCCGGTGGCTGCCGGTAAACAGGCCGACGACGCCCGAGAATGCCCCCCGGGTTTTGGCGAGGCCCTTCTTGATCTTCGAGAAAAACCTGCCGAGCATGGGGTGTCCTTAAGGGTCCGGAGACGGTCGGGGTATTGTAGGGCATCCGGTCCGCGTTGTTTCCCCGGCGGCGGCGCCGTATGATGGCGGTTCCGGACGGACGGTCCGGCATGTGAACGGCCCGGAGCCCGGCGATGAACGCAGAAAAACACCAGATCGAGAAGATCAAGGCGTTCGAGCACCAGGAAAAGCTCGAAAAGAACGCTCTGTATGCGTGGGCGGAGAATCTGATCGAGAGTATTCGGTCCGGCCGACTGTTCACCACGCGAGTCGTCGGCATTGCCCTCGCCACCGTTCTCGTCGCCGGGATTATTTACTATACGGTTCGCAGCGGCAAGTCGGACACGTCCCGCGTCTGGACCGAATTCGACGGGGCGACGAGCGAAAAGGCACTGCGGGACTTCGCGGAGCAGAACAAAAAATCCCCCGCGTCGAAGGCGGCCCGGCTGCAGGCGGCCCGCATCCTTCTCGGGCCGGAAGGGCTGGACCGACTGGCAACGAAGGATAAGGAGCAGCGGGGCAAGGCGATCGCGAATATTGAAGAAGCCCGCAAGCAAATGACTGAATTGGCCGGGGATTTCAAAGACGACCTGTCGCTTCAGGCGCTTTGCTGGCAAAGCGCGGGGGAGGCGGAATTGG
>DASXPC010000119.1:0-23369 GCA_036493815.1 Fimbriiglobus sp.
GCGGGCGACCGGTCGGAAGCGGGCGTCCCCGGCGTTGGTGCTCCGCGGGTCGGCGAAATTGGTCGCGGGTCTGGCTACCCGCCGCGGCACGGTGACCACCGCCGACTTGGCCGCCGCCGATCCCGCCGCGTGGAAAACCCTGCGGGCCCAATTGAACGAACGACGGGAACGGCGGGTCGACCGCCGCCGCTTCCGCCGAAATCCCGAGGGCTATTTGAACGACTTGGAAAACCGACTCAACCAGTCGCGATTGCCGGCGTAGTTTTTTTCGCCATCCCTATGCTGTTACCCAAACCGCCCGTTCCCGTTCCAGGAGCAGGGAACAGGGCCGTCGATCTCGTCACGGAGGTGTTCGCCGGAGCCGCTATCGCGTTGGTGGTCGGCTTGTACCTCGCGGGAATATCATTTCTGATTGCCGCCAGAATCGCCCATAGAAACGGATTCCGACTCTGGCTACACGCTGATGTGGCTCTTGCCCAGGAACGGCAGGATTGGCCACCGACTTATGGAGCATCGAATGAACTCCTGTTTCCGGTGTTCATTTCCGTCTTCTTCCTGACCTTTACTCTCGGCACTCTCCTGATGTTCGCCTTCGGATTACTTCTGCAACAATGCGGCTTCGCGATGCCAAGACCCGCGATCTTAATTATCTCGATGCTCTGGATTGTCGGATTACCGTATCTGTCGTTGAAACAATGTGACCGCCTTCGCACCAGAGTCTTCGCCCGCGAACCGTGGGAATGCTGGGATGACCCACCGCCGACCGAAGATTGAGGCTAAGGTACATGGTTCGCAAAAACCGGATACGATTTCACCATGCACCCCGTTCTGATTGCCGGCGTCGCCCTCGTCGGACTGCCCGTGCTGCTTCACCTGATCATGAAGCAGGAGCCGAAACGGGTCCTCTTTCCCGCGTTTCGGTTTCTCAAGCAAAAGCGGAATCTGAACCAACGGAAGTTGCGGCTACGGCATTTTTTGCTGCTGGCGCTGCGGATGCTGTTGATCGCCCTCTTCGCCGTCATGCTGTTCCAGCCGACGGTTTATTCCGACGGCGTATTGCCGCTGGCCGGGGAGCAACCGGTGGCGGTTGTCGTGCTGATCGACACGACGCCGAGCATGGGTTATATGGCGAACGGCAAGACCCGTCTCGACGACGCCAAGCGACGGGCGTTGGAACTCCTCGACGACCTGCCGACGGGTTCCCGAGTGGCCGTCCTCGACCCGACGGACCCCGTCGGCACCTGGGAGCAATCGGTCGCGGATGCACGACGGGCGATCGAGGCGATCGCGGAACCGAAAGGTGGCGGCCCGGCGATCACCGCCGGGCTGCCGGTGGCGTATCAGTTAATGCGGGACGTGGACCGGGAGACCGATGCGAAGGAGCCGATGCCGAAGTTGATCGCCGTTTTCACAGACCGGGCCGTGGGGAGTTGGGCGGCGGATCGGGTCGAGGAATTGAAGAAGCAGCGGGACGCGGTGCCACTGCCGAAAGTGGCGCACCTGCTCTTCGACGTCGGAGTGGATGAGCCGGCGAACGTGGGGATCACGGCCGTCGACGTGGACCGGCAAGTTGTGCCGGTCGGGGCCACCGTGAAATTTGCCGTCACGGTGTCGGCGGCCGGGTCTGACGTGGTGGCGGCGGTCCGGCGGGAGTACGAGGGCACAGTCGAAACGAAAGAGGTTCGCGTGACGGCAGGATCGGCCAAAGCCGTTTTGTTCGAACTCAAGGGCCTCGCGAAGGGCGTGCACCAGGTCCGATTCTCCCTGGCAACCGACGACAACCTCCCGGCGGACAATCAACGGTATGTCACGATCGAAGTGGCCGAGCCGCGGAAGATTCTGACCATCTGCGACGACCCGGCCGACGCATTCTTTTGGAGTATCGCTCACGACGCTGTGGGGGAGTTCGAAGCCGTCACGCGGAAACCGGGTGACGTGGACTCGATTGCGGGGTACGAATCCGTGACGTTACTCGGCGTCGCCGACCCGACGAAGGTCTGGGACGTTCTCTTTCGATATGTCGAGGGTGGCGGGAAATTATTCATCGCCCCGGGCCGGGCAGTCGGACCGGGATATGGCCCGACGAATCCGTTCGCGAAGGAATTGATGCCTGCAAAACTGGGGCGGGTGATTGACACGGCCGGATTCCCACCCCCGGCGAATCCGTCGTCCCCCGACCGCAGGAGCGGCGTGACGTGGGCCCTCGACGATGCGGCCCTGCGGCACCCGCTGCTCGGGCCGTTCAAGGATTGGATCCGGCAGGGGAACATCGATGTGGTGAAGCGGCCGCCGCGGGCGTTCAAATACTACGCGGCGGAGCCGCTCGAAGGGGCGACCGTCGCGGTGCGTTTCAACGACGAAGACGACCCGGCAAAACGGCACCCGGCCCTTCTCGAACGCGCCGTCGGAAAGGCTGGTGGGAAAGTACTCCTCCTCACCACCCGGCTCGACGTCACCGACGCCGCGAACCCGTGGAACAATTACTTCGCCACGTCCGATAACGCTTTTGCAACCGTCTTCCCCCACGTCGTGATGACGTACCTTTGCGGCGCGGCGGCGGACAAAACCTTCAACTTCCCCACGGGCCGGGATTTGGTTCTGCGCGTGCCGCGGAATGCCGACGGCGCGGCACCGAAGAAACTCCTCCTCGAAGGGCCGGGGGTCTCGGGGTCCGACGCCGAGTTCAATTTGGGCGACAAGCAGACGGAAATTCGAATCGGGGCATCGAAGACGCTGACTGCCGGGAATTATCTGATCGCAACGGACCGGGGGGAGAAGTCCGGGTTCAGCCTGAACCCGGCCGCCGAGGAGAGTAATCTGGTGAAAGTCCCCGCGGCGGCGATTGAAGACTTATTCGGCCCGAACAGCGTCATTCCGCTCGGCAAGGACGCGAAGTTGCGAGACGTGTTGAAGACGAAGTTCAACCAGCCGGTCGATCTCTTCCCCTGGCTGCTCATCCTGGTCCTCCTCCTTCTGGCGGCGGAAGGGGTAATCGCAAACCGGTTCTACCGGCCGGTGCGGTAGGCAATGGAGAAGGATCCACCCCGCACGCTCGCGACCGATTCCCGCCCGATGGTCCGGCAGGTCATGGCCCTGGCCCTGCCCGCTTTGGTGCAGCAGTTCTTCCTTTTCTTGATCCAACAATACGACCAGTACCTGGCCCGGACCTTCAGCCCGGACCACCAGGCTGCGTTGACTACGGCGAATTACCTGTACTGGTTCGTGTCGAGCTATTCGGTCATCGTCGGGGCCGGGGCGACGGCGCTCGTGGGGCGATTCTTCGGGGCGAAGGACTTCGTCCTGGCAAATCGGGCCGCCGGGCAGGCGGCCGTACTCGCAGCGGCTTTCGGCCTGATGGGGACGACGGCCGGGCTACTGTTCATTCCCGATCTGACCGGGCTATTGGAACTGCCCGGGCAGTCGCCCGACTTCGCCGTGCGATACCTCACACCACTCGCTTGCGTCCTCCCCCTGCAGATGATCGAGACGGCCGGAATTGCCTGCTTCGTCGGAGCGGGGGATACCCGAACCGGATTGTTCGTTCTCGGCGGCGTGGCGTCGGTCAACGTGCCAGTTGCCTACTGCTTTTCCCGCGGCGTCGGTTTGATACCCACCCTCGGATTCGTCGGTATCGCCTACGGCACCGCCGCGGCGCATACCGCAGGGGGGCTGGTCGTGCTCGCCCTGCTCGCCCGGGGCCGATCAGGGTTGAAGCTCCGGATCGGCCACGTCGTTCCCGACTTCTCGCTCATCCGCCGGTTGCTGCGGGTGAGTCTGCCGGCCGCCGCGGACTCGCTGTCCGTCGCCATGTGCCAGTTCTGGTTTCTGACTCTCGTCAACCGCCTCGGTAAAGAAGCGGCCGCTGCGCACGGCATTGCGCTACGGTGGGAAGCCCTCGGATACCTCTCCGGAGCGGCGTTCGGGTCCGCCGCCATGGCGCTCGTCAGTCAAAACCTCGGAGCGAACCGGCCGGCCCGCGCAGCGCGAGGGGGCGTCACGGCATTCCTGATCGGGTGCGGAACGATGACGGGCATGGCCGTCGTGTTCTTCACACTCGCCCGGCCGATGTGCGACTTGTACAGTCCGGAAAACGTCACCGTCGCCGGGCTGGCCGTCGTGGCCCTGCGAACCATCGCATTCGTGATGCCCTTCCTCGCGGCTTCGATCATCTTCACGAACGCCCTCCGTGCCGCGGGAGATACCCGCGTACCGGTTCTCATAACCTGGGTCGGGTTTCTCGGGGTCCGAATCCCGCTCGGGTATTTGCTGACCGGACCGGAATTCGAATGGGGACTCTTCGGCGCGTGGTTCGCGATGAGTACCGATATCGTGGTGCGGGGAAGCCTATTTGCCGTGCGGTTTGCCAGCGGCCGGTGGAAAAAGGTCCAAGTGTGACGATCCCATTTTTTGAAGTTGGGTAAACTCTTCCGCCGATACCGGACATACCGATTATTCCGCGCCTCAGAGCGGGGGTGTCATGCGGCCGGTTTCGCTGCCACAATTCGCCGCACTGCCCAGTTTGCCGGGGCGGATCGGGTTGACGGCCATAACGTTTGCGTTCGTCGGCCTCGCCGGTTGTTCCCGTCTGCAATATCGGGAACGGGCCGACCGGGACGTCGAAGGCGTAATCACGCAAAAGAACATCTTCCCCGAGTGGGGGGTTGAAAACTGGCACGCCTACCCGGACTCGCGGGCTCGGTACGCGGATGCGGGTAGCCCGGACTTTCCCGCATACCCGCCGGACGACTATGCCGCGTGGGTCCTTTCGCCGAACCCGCAGAAACCGGGGCGAGGCGGAGCCGGACGGTACGAGGGGACGGGCTATCTCGAGATGATTCAGGCCTGGGACGCGGGGAACCGTGCGGGCGAACCGGCGCCACCTCCCACGGATACTGCTAACCCGGCTCCGCTCGAAAGTTATGTCGCAGCAGTGAAAGAAGACCGCACACCATACCGCATTACTCTGGAACAGGCCTGTGAACTCGCCCTCTTAAACGGCCGCGAGTTCCAGGACAGGCGGGAAGATTTGTATCTGGCGGCTTTGTCCGTGACGCAGGAACGCTTCACGTTTGCGGCCCAGGCGTTCGCGGCCGAACAAGTCATCCGGGAATCGACGGGGAGTGAAACGGTAGAAGGTGCCGGCAACCGCTGGCGGCTCAACACGACGGCTGGCATCGGGAAAACGTTCGCCTCGGGCGGGCAGTTGCTCGTAAGCTTCGCCAACCAGATCGTCGTCGAACTCGGTGGCGATAAACCGCAAGTCGGCATCTCCAACTTGAGCCTGACGTTACTCCAGCCGTTCCTTCGCGGTGGCGGGTACGCCGTCACGCTGGAAGCCCTGACCCAGGCCGAGCGGACGCTGCTCTATGCCATCCGCTCGTTTGCTCGGTTTCGCAAAGTGTTTTACGTCGCCATCGCCGGAACCGGGGATTACACGAACAACCCGTACGGCCTCCAAGGATTGTCCGCGAACCTCGGCCGGGCTGTCGGGAACAACTTCACCGCCCCGCGGGCCGGGTATTTACCCACCCTTTTGCGGGCCGCCACGTTGGCCAACGAGCAGGAGAACGTCGTCGCTCTGGGCCAGACGCTCAAGTTATTCAACAACTTGAAAGAAGGCGGAATTGCCACCGAGCTTCAGGCCGTGCGAGTCGAACAGCAACTCATCCGGGGCCGGACCACCGTGCTGATCGACACCCGGCTCTACCAGGAAGCGGTCGACAACTTCAAACTTCAACTCGGCGTGCCTCTGACGATTCCTCTGGAATTGGACGATACGCCCGTCCGTCCGGTACGGAAACAACTCGCCCGATTCGACAAGCTTTATGCGGACCTCCGAGCGGTCCAAAACGCCGCTGGCAAATTCGACGCGAACGAGCCGGTCCAACAATACCGTGAACGGTGGCGTAAGCTCCTGACCGAGACGCCATTATCCCGCGGGACGAACTTCGCCCAAAAGTATCCCGGAGTCGTTGCAGAGCTGGCAAAGCTCACCACGGCTCAGTTGGAAAAGCGGGTCTCCGAACTGGGGGCCGCGCGCCAGAAGTTGCTGGACGCGAAAACGGATCGTCAGTTGGCCAACAAGCCGGACACTCCGGCCGACGAAGCGGCGCTCGACGCGAACGAGGCGGCGACCGATTTCGCCCGGTTCGAACTCGCACTTCGCCAGTATGAGGCGAAGCCGTGGATTCGCCTCCCGGCCGACCGGCAGGCGGGCGAACAGGCCGCAGTCTTCCGGGCCGCGTTCGAATCCGGCATGATCGTCGCCGTTACCGTCCGGAACGAGCGGATGGACAAGATCCGGGCGGACTGGCCGCTGCTACCGGGCGTCGTGTTCGACGACACGGACGTCCTGCAGGTTCCACTGGATGAAGCGTTTACAAAGGTCGAGCAGGTTGCACTGACGAACCGGCTCGATTTGATGAACGCACGGGCGCAGGTCGTCGACGCCTGGCGACAGGTCGCCGTTAAGGCCAACGCCTTGCAAGGACAGTTTGACGTCGAGTATGATTTAACTACAAATACGTCGCCGGCCGAGTCGAGTTTCCTGGGATTCTCGGGAGGCCGGACCCGCCACCAACTGATCCTGCGGACCGATCTGCCCATCGTCCGCCGGGCCGAACGTAACGAATACCGTGCGGCCCTGATTGGTTACCAACGGCAGCGTCGGATCCTGATGGCGTTCGAGGATAACATCCTCACCGATACCCGACAGGATTTGCGGACCCTCCGTCAAACGGCCGAGTCGTTCAAACTCAGCCAGCGAGCGGTCGAGTTGGCTTTTGCCCAGGTGGACAACGCCCGCGCCACCCTCCTCGCTCCGCCCGACCCGAAGGTGTCGGATTCGGCCGGGGGACCGGCGGCTCTGACCGAGCAACTGCTGAATGCCCAGGACGGCTTGGTGCAAGCCCAGAACGGCCTGTACACCGCCTGGGTGAATTACACGACCACCCGGATGGAACTGTATCTCGACTTGGACCTTCTCCCGCTCGACACCCGTGGGGTATGGCTTGATGACCTCTCCGCTCACCCTGGAACCGATCGAAACCCGTCCCGAGCGGGCGATCCCGCCCCTATCGGGGGACGGTAGCTCCAAGACCCTTCCCGGCCGCCGCCGACGACGGTTGTCCCGTTCGCTCCCCATCCTCGTCGGCAGTCTGGTCCTGTTAGCCGTGATAGTTTCCGCCGCCACGCTGCTATTCGGTAAAGACCTGTTCGGCGATGGGATGCGGCCCGACCTTCTTACCCACAAAGTCAAATACGAATACCTCCCGGTCACGGTCGTCGAACGTGGTCAGCTCGAGTCGTCGGAAAACCGGGACGTGATTTGCCGGGTCAAGGCCGGGTCCAAAGGCACGTATGCCAGCACGATCAAGTGGGTGATCGACGACGGGTCGATGGTTGCCAAGGGTCAATTGTTGATGGACCTCGACGACTCGGCACTGCAAGACCAGTTCCAAGCCCAGAGCATCGTCGTCGAGAAAGCGAAAGCCGACTGGATCAAGGCGGACGAAGAGTATCGCATTCAGGTTTTGACGAACGAATCGGACATTGCAACCGCCGTGGCAGCACTGGACGTGGCAGCGCTGGACCTGGAAAAGTATCTCGGCGTGCGGTCCGAACCGGAAATGAACCCGTTTGGCGCCGTGCTGGGCGCGGCGGGAACCCTGACGGAACGGGGCGAATTCAACCAGAAGTTGGACGACGTCACCGGCCGGTTGAAACAGGCCCAGTCCGACCAGGAAGCTTACCGCGATCGGGCCGGATGGGCCGGGCGGAGCGTCCGCCTCGGCTATCTGACCGCCAGTCAGGCCAAAGTCGAACAATCCAAATACGACGCGTCCCAGGACAACGTGTCCAAGATTCAGAAGGAAAAGTTCATCCTCGAAGAGTTCATGCGGAAACGGGACCTCACTGACCTGAAATCCAAATGGGACGTGGCCCGCATGGGGTTAATCAAAGCCAAGCAGCAAGCCCACGCCAGGGAGGTCCAGGCCGAATCCACCCGGAAAACAGCCAATTCCGTTTTCATTCAGGAGCGGGATAAGCTTCGGGAAATCGACGAACAAATCCGCGAGTGCAAAATCACGGCCCCCCAAGAAGGTATGGTGGTCTACATCAAACCCGAAAATCGATGGGGCCAAACCCAGCAGGGCCTGATCGCGCAAGGGGAACAAGTCAAGGAAGGCCAAAAAATGATGCGGATCCCGGACCTCCGCAAAATGCAAGTGAATACGAAGGTTCACGAAGCAATGGTGAGCCGCATTCGCGGGGACGTCCGGTTGTCGACCGGCGTCATCGAGGCCGCCCGGGCCGCCATGCTCACCATTCCCGACCCGCTTTCGCGATTGATCGCCCACTCCGATACGTCACTGGACCACCTCCGGGAAGTCCTCCGCGATTCCGAATACCGCGTGTCAGTCCCCGGCGAGTCGGCCACGATCCGCGTCGACGCGAAGGCCGGACGCGTATTGAACGGCCACGTCCGTTCGGTGGCCGCCGTCGCCAGTCAGGCCGATTTCATGTCCAGCGACGTCAAGGTGTACCAGACTCTTGTTACAATCGACGATTCGATGGATGGATTAAAGTTGAAACCCGACATGAGCGCCGAAGTCACCATCCACGTCGACGCTTCCAAGGAACCCGTCCTTGCCGTGCCGCTCCAGGCCGTCGTCGGCGGAACCGAAGGGGGCAACAAACGAAAGGTCTTCGTCATCACCCCGTCCGGCCCAGTCGAACGGGACGTCGAGCTCGGCATGTTCAACGATAAAATGGTGGCGGTTGTTTCCGGTCTGGCCGAGGGGGACGAAGTCGTTATTAACCCGAAAGTCATCGTCGGCGAATCGGTCAAAACCCGCGAAAACTCGACGAACTCGCGAACCAAGCAGGACGCCGACCGCGGTAAGTTGTTCGACGGCAAGGGAAAGGCCGATGCCAAACTAGGCGGCCGCAACTCGTCTCCGCAGGGATGACGTTCCATCAAACGGTTTTGGCTGAGGTCTGAGTTTTCCCAATCCGTAACCGCTCGCGAACCTTATCCATCGACGAATACCCATGCCCGCCATCGTTCAAGTCACCGACCTCGTCAAAAACTACTACATGGGCGACGTGACCGTTAACGTCCTCAAATATTTGAACCTCGACTTTGAAGAAGGCGACTTCGTCGCCCTGATGGGGCCGTCCGGGTCGGGCAAATCGACCCTGATGAACATTCTCGGCTGCCTCGATCGGCCGACCGAAGGCAATTACATTTTGAAGAACGAAGACGTGTCCCGCATGGACGACGACCAGCTTTCCGAAGTTCGCAGCACCTACCTCGGGTTCATCTTCCAGTCGTACAACCTGCTGCCCCAATATACGGTGGTGGAGAACATCGAACTGCCGCTGCTCTACCAGGGCATCAAGTTGAATTCCGCGACCCGGGCGCGGTGCATTGCCCTGGCCGAAATGGTCGGTCTAGCCGACCGGCTCGACCATCGGCCGATGCAACTCTCCGGCGGGCAGCAGCAGCGGGTGGCCATCGCCCGGGCCCTCGTCAACGACCCCCACGTCGTCCTCGCCGACGAACCGACCGGCAACCTGGATTCCAAGACCAGCGATGAAATCATGACCACACTCCGCGAGATGAACAAGGCGGGAAAAACGATCATCATGGTCACGCACGAAAACGACATCGCCGCCTGGGCTCGCCGGGTGATTCGGCTCCGCGACGGCCGGGTCGAGTCCGACGTTCGCAACGACACCGGCACCCCGTTCGCCCTCAGCCATTAAACCCCCATGCCGCACACTTCAAACCAATCCCTGGCCGTCCTTCTATACGTCGCGCTGGCAGTCGGCGGCCTGATTCTTCTCGGCGGGATCGGCTGGGTCGTCGCCCGAAAGACCGGCCTCGCGGGGTCCAAGTTCGCCCGCAGCGTCGGCCTCGCCGTTCGCTCCCTCTGGCTGCACAAACTCCGCGCTGCCCTCTCCGTCCTCGGCATCGTCATCGGAACCGGCGCCGTCATCGTCCTCATGGCCTTCGGCAAAGGGTCCATGCAGGACGCCCTCAACGACATCAAACGTCAGGGCGCTACCAACATCATCGTGTCCAGCGTCAAACCGGCGGACGACTCGGTCACCGCCAGTCGGTCGTTCGTCGCTACCTTCGGCCTCAAATTTACCGACCTCGACCGCTTCTCCACCCTCGGCGACGTCATCGTCCGCATGGTCCCGATGCGGGTGTTTCCGTCCGAAGTCCGCTACCTCGACCGGGTCGATCCCAAAGCCACGCTGGTCGCCTCGACCCCCGAATATGCCGACGTGAATCAACTCCAAATCTCGAGCGGGCGGTTTCTGACGATCGAGGACGAAGAAAACATTGCCAACTACTGCGTCCTGGGTGCGGGCGTGGCCGACAAGCTCTTCCCGTTCGAAAATCCGCTCGATCACTCGGTCCAGATCCGCGGGCACCGGTACGTGGTGATTGGGGTGACGGCCGAGCGGCAAGTGTCGGCCGGGGCCGGCGGCAGCCAGGCGGCCGAAGACTATAACCGCTACGTCTACATCCCGTTCTCCACCTGCCGGGCGCGGATCGGGGAAACCGTCATTTCCCGCACCGCCGGCTCCCGCAGCGGGGAAAAGGTTCAACTCAGTCAGGTCACGCTCACGGTCGACGCCGATTTCGATTCGACCGACGGTCGGGCCAAGGTGAAAGCCGTCGGCGATGCGATCAAAGGCATCCTGCGGGAAGAACACCTCCGCGAAGACTACACCGTCACCGTCCCCCTCGACCGACTCGAAGCGGCCGAACGCGAACAGGCCCGGTTTACCGGCCTCCTGGCCGTCATCGCCTCCATCTCGCTCCTCGTCGGCGGCATCGGCATCATGAACATCATGCTCGCCACCGTCACCGAACGGACTCGCGAGATCGGCATCCGCCGGGCACTCGGAGCCAAACGCAAAGACATCATCACCCAGTTCCTCGTCGAAGCCGTCGTCCAGACGACCGTCGGCGGCATTAACGGCGTCCTCATCGGCATGGCCATCGTCTTCGGCGCCCCGCCGGTCGCCAAACACGTCTTCAACTCCAACCTTCCGGCCGTCATGAGCTGGTGGTCCATCGCCCTCTCCGTCGGCGTCTCCATCCTCGTCGGCGCATTCTTCGGCCTCTACCCCGCCTGGCGCGCCGCACGGTTGGACCCCATCGAAGCCTTACGGCACGACTGACGGCCGTCTGTAAGCTGACCAGCCTGCCACGATTTGACCGCGCATGGCCACAATTCGGGCTTGTGAAGACCGGCCGCATGTCGCCAAAGAAGTAAAGGCCGTCGGCCTACCGCTTCGGGGGTAGCGACCACCCGGCCGAGGTGACCGCGACCCGCAGGGTGATGTGGTTTGGCTCCGGCTTGACGACGACGACGATTTTTTTGGCGGCCGGGTCCGAATAGGCCTTGTTCAGACGGTCGTGGGTGGTCGTGTCGGCACACTCGTCCCTCACGATCGAGTCGTTCGGCCAGACGACGGTGACGGAATACTCCCCGGCCGGGGCGCCGTCGCCGGGGGTGAAGCTGGTTAACGTGAACGACCCGTCCCGGCCGGTCCTGCCGGTGACCGGCACGCCTTTGCCGTCGAGCGGGTGAAAGGTGATGTGGGCGTCGGCGGCCGGGACGCCACTGACCAGCAATTGCCCTTCGACCGGGTAGACGGCGACGTGGGGCGGCACCGGGGCTTGGCACCCGGCGACGGTCAGGACGACGACGACCAGCGGCCGTACGAATCGCATAATCTCCTCAATCGAGTCGGAACGGGTCGAACGTATTCTCCCCCTTTTGCACCGTCACGTTCCACTTGGTCGTCGCCGGGTCGGCGTACTTGCCCTTCCAGGCATCGATATCGACATCGAGCCCCCTCTTGTCGGTCCCTGCCCTTAAGAGTTCGAATGTCACGGAGTAGTCGCCCGGCGGCGCGCCGTCGTTGGCCGCCGCCGTACTCAGGACGAACCGCCCGTCCTTGTCGGTCACCCCGGACGGGGTGAACTTCACCGCCCCCGTGTCGAACTTGGGATGGAACGTCACCTTGACGCCGGCGGCCGGCTTACCCCCTTTGAGCACGGTGCCGGCGACCGGGGAGGTGCGGGGTGCGTCGATACCCCCATTCCTACACCCGGCCGCGATCGCACAAGCCAGCGCACTGAGGATGATTCGGCTAGTAATCACCGATCACCTCGCCGCCGTTGCGGCTGCCGAGCGCCATGTAGGTGGGCATGTCGATGGACTGGCGGATGAAGTGGACGGTGCCGTCGCAGAACAGGAAGTTGCACCCGCCGGAGTGCATACTCCGGAACGAGTAAATCGGACTTTTGTAAAGGATGTCGTGCAAGCTGGGTGCGTCCGTGATGGTCCGGGCGTAGTACGGGCCGGAGAGGGTATTCATGGGCACGGTGGTTCGGCCCTCACAGTAGTAGTCGCCGCCGCTGGCTCCCCATGCAGTCGGTCCGCCCGACGGCACCGGCGTAGTGCCGATGGACACGCTGTTCACCGTCGTCGTGGTGTACCCCTGGAGGATGTTTTGCAAGTCGCCGGCGGCGATCGTGTTGGACAGCCCGTCGCTGATGCTCTGGAACTTGATCCTGTAAGTGTTGTCGGGTTGCCACCAAGTCGGGTCGGCGGCGTGCTTGGCCGCCAGCGCCTGGCCGGTGGCGTAATCCAGGCCGGCGTCCATCCGCGAGATGAACACCCCGTCGGAGGGCGTGAACCCGTACGCCTGCCCCGGCTTGAAGATGTCGCCCGACTGGGCGGGGGAGCGGACGTCGCAGTTACCGCGGTTCCACCCATAGCTCGCGTAGCAGGCGAAAACCGGGTTCACCGGCGTCGGCTCGGACGGGCATAGGAAGACCTTCAGCGGGGCGTTCGTCAGTTGCAGGTTGGTCGGGCCGCCAGCCACACCGGGCGTGACGTTGTCGGTCCCCACGAAGTGGATGTTGAACTGCCTGTAGAGGTTGTCCTGCTCGACGTACGGCAGCAGTTCGAAGGCCACCGGGTAGTGGCGGAAGCGGTAAAAGATGTTCTGCATGCCCGGGTTGGTGTCTTCGCAGCCGCCGCCGCAAAAGCTCATGTTCGGCAACGTCCCCTGGGTGTCGTTGAACATGTGCATGGCGATGCCGATCTGCTTCAGGTTGTTGCCGCACTGCATCCGTGCGGCCGCCTCGCGGACCTTTTGCACGGCCGGGAGGAGCAAGCCGATCAGAACCGCAATGATCGCGATGACGACCAGCAGTTCGATGAGTGTGAAGCCGGTTCGACGGGAATGCATGGGCAATTCCTTCGGGGTATATTCGATACCACGGGCGAAAAGCAGGTTTCGTGCCAAGTGGATAATTCAGGGATTTGTGCCCGGTCCCAATTCGATCCGGAAAGAAGTGGGCACGGCGAAACCAACGCCGGTCAATTGGAGAACAGGCAGCCGCAAAAGACGCCGAAGCGGACCGCGGCGTTCATAATTGCGAACGACGTGGACGCATCGGGTCTTTGCCGCACCTGCCGGTTGGTCTTGCACGCAGAATATACTTCCGCCTAGAATCCGCCGCTTCACCCAAGAACAGGGAGGTTCTGGGCATGGTCGCCACGACTTCGTTTCCGGTTTCGTCCCTTCCGCTGACCCCGTCGATCGACGCCGGGGAGGCCCGCGAGGCCGCGGAAGAAATCGCCTATATGATTCGCCGGCTCGGCCCGGATTCGCTCGTCGGCACGGTGCTGAAACAGGCCGTCCGCGAATTGCGAAGCCTGGAGCAAAGCGCCGCGGGGACCGCCCTCGGCCCGTACCGCGTCGCGGCATAGGTGTGGATTTGAAGATGTGATAGTATGCCTCCAACCGGAGCGGTTGGAGGTTTCAAGTGGTTACGCGCCGAAATCTTGCAATCATTCTGGTAAGTTCCCTGCTCGCACTCGGTGCGTATACTTGGTGGTGTTCAGATCGCCCGACACTCCCTACCGATGCCGATCAGCTCATCCTTTATTCCATTGACGGCAACTTCTATGAGTTAGGCAAGGAACCGAAAGTCGATGAGTATTTTCACAAGTATCCCGTGTTAGGAAAAATAGACGTCGAAGACCCAGCAGTTCGGAAGGAAATCCTCGACTCATTGGCCGATGGCATTGCCAAAGGTGGACCGGCCTTCAGGTGCTTCATACCGCGCCATGCAATTCGTACGGTTAAGAATGGCATAACAGTCGATATCGCCATTTGCTTCGAATGCGGACAATACCGAGTTTTCGGAGGAGAAAATTTCAATACCAAGAGTATCAACTCCTCACCGCAAGCCATTCTCAACCACCATCTCACCGCAGCAGGCATTCCCCTTGCCCCTGGTATGAAGGCGGATTAATTCAAGGTTCCAATCACGTCGCGGATATCGACTATCTGGTTCCGTTTCCGGCGAGAAGCGGACCGATTTGTCAAAGCCGCCGTTGCGGCCGGGGCGTTCGGGGTTACACTACGGCCGGATTCCGAAGAGGATTCGCCGTGGCCATTTCCCTCGTCCGCTGCCCCGAATGCAATGCCGGGCTGAAGTCCACGTCGCCCGCCGGCTTCGTCGAGGGGCAGACGCTCACCTGCCCGAAATGTCAGACGATGTTTGGGGTGGAGGCCCCTGCGAAGCCGCAGCCCCGCAAGGCGGCCGTGGTCGTCGAAGACGACGAGGAGGAAGATGTTCGTCCGCGGAAGAAGCGGCCCCGACGGGAAGAGGACGACGAGGACGACCGGCCGCGGAAGAAAAAGAAGACACGCCAGGACGACGAGGGATTTCGGTACACCCGGTCGCCCGTGCGGATCGTGGTCATTTCGGTCCTGCTCGTCATCCTGGCGGTGCTGGGCGTGCTTTTGTATCAGAAAATCCAGCGCGAGCGGGACGAGAACAAGTCAACGAGAGCGGTGCCGACGTCGAGCGAGCCGGTGTGACGGGGCGACCAGCGATTACCGTACCTGTTGCTGGGCGAAAGAGTCCTGAATCCCCAACTCATTCAACACGACCTTGACTTTCTCTTCGATCAAATCCCGCACGGCCCGGAACTCGTCGGGCGGCAGGTGCTTCGGGTCGGGTATCTGCCAGTCTTCGCGGCGCTTCGCCCGTACGAACGGACACGAATCGCCGCAGCCCATGGTGGCGACGAAGTCGTATTCGACGTCGGGAATCTCGGCGAGCGATTTCGACGGATGCTTGTTCAAGTCGTAGCCGAGCTCGCCCATTGCCGCGACGGCCTTCGGATTGATTACGCCGGACGGCTTCGACCCGGCGCTGTATGCCTCGACTGCCGAGCCGCCATGGCGGCGGGCGAACGCTTCGGCCATCTGGCTGCGGTTAGCATTTTCGACGCAGACGAACAGAACGCGGATCACGCGATCGGGCACGGCAATGCTCCCGAGCAACAGCCAGGTTCGCGGACGACCCGGCAGACGGGCACGGCCAGCACCGCCCCCGCGGCCGGGCCGAGCAGGTAGACCCAGAAGGAACCCCACTGCCCCGACACGAGGGCCGGGGCGAACGACCGGGCCGGATTCATGGACGCCCCGGAGATCGGCCCGGCGAAGAGGGCTTCGAGGGCCACGACGCCGCCGATCGCCAGCCCGGCCGTGATTCCCTTTTCCTTGGCCCCCACCGTCACGGCCAAAATTACGACCATCAGCCCGGCGGTGAGGATCGCTTCGAGGGCGAGAGCCTGGGGGTTCGACCCGGCGGGCCGGGTTCCGCCAAGAGTCGCCGCAGGGGGGAGAACCGCCGAGACGGCGAGACTGGCGAGTACGGCCCCGGTGAGCTGAGCGACAAGGTAGGCGCCGGCGATACCAACCGGAAACCGTCGGGCGACGCAGAAACCCAGCGTGACGGCCGGGTTCAGGTGCGCCCCGGAGACGTCGCCGACGGCACAGATCGTGGCGAAGACGACAAGGCCGAACGTCAGGGCGACGCCGACGTGCGTGACCGCCCCGCCCGAAACCTCGTTCGCGACAATCGCCCCCGTTCCCGCGAAGACCAGGGCAAACGTGCCCGCGGCCTCGGCCGCAAGGCGTTTCCAAATGGGGATTTCCATCGTGTTCGTAATTGTCCCGACCCGGGCTGTTTTGGCCATGCGTCTTCGTGTGAAGAATGTGGGAAAGCCGACTTGGGGTACAGGTTATTCCCCGATCACGGTTGCGGTTAATAAGTTAGAACAAGTCTCCGGAGTTCAATCCCACCATGACCACGGCGGTTCCGTTGCCCGGCATTCGCAACAAAGTGCACGCCGGCGAACGCCTTTCGTTCGACGACGGATTGGCACTCGAAGCGTGCAACGACCTCTTCTTCCTCGGCGAACTGGCCAACCTCGTCCGCGAACGGAAGAACGGCAATAAAGCCTACTACAACGTCAACGAACACCTGAACCCGACCAACGTCTGCGTTTACCGCTGCACCTTCTGCGCCTTCCGGGCCGATTTGAAGAGCCCCAAAGGCTACGTGATGACGGACGAACAGATCCTTCACCGGGCGAAGGAGGCGACAGAGAAAGGGGCGACGGAACTTCACATCGTCGGCGGA
Source organism: Fimbriiglobus sp. (assembly GCA_036493815.1). Lineage (GTDB taxonomy): Bacteria > Planctomycetota > Planctomycetia > Gemmatales > Gemmataceae > DASXPC01. The sequence continues at coordinate 16,547 of DASXPC010000119.1, forward strand.
CTGCACCACCAGTTGCCGTACGAGTGGTATCGCAACGTCATCAGGAACATCCACGCCGAGTATCCGGATTTGCATCTGAAGGCGTGGACGGCCGTCGAATGGGATTGGTTCGAGCGGCTGACGAAACAGCCGACGCGGGAAGTTCTGGCCGATATGAAGTCGGTCGGCCTCGGCAGCCTGCCGGGCGGCGGGGCGGAGATTTTCCACCCCGACGTGCGGACGCAAATTTGCGACTACAAAGCCGACGCGGAGCAGTGGCTGCGGGTCCACCGCGAGTGGCACGAGATGGGTGGCAAGTCGAACGCGACCATGCTTTACGGCCACATCGAAAAGCCGGAACACCGCATCGACCACCTGCTCAGGCTCCGCGGCTTGCAGGATGAAACCGGCGGGTTCCAGACGTTCATCCCGCTCGCGTTCCACCCGGAGAACAACCCGCTCGGGCAGGGGATTGCAGCGAGACTGCGGCCGTCTCGGCCGCAAAATGCGGGCGAGACGCCCGCGCTCCATCAAGAAGATGCGGGCGAGACGCCCGCGCTCCGGGTCATTCCAAAGCCGTCCGGTCTGACCGACCTGAAGACGATGGCGATCTCGCGACTGATGCTCGACAACTTCCCGCACGTGAAAGCCTACTGGCAGATGCTCGGGGTGAAAACGGCCCAGGTCGCCCTCAGCTTCGGGGCCGACGACCTCGACGGCACGGTGGTTCACGAAACGATTTATCACGCAGCCGGCAGCGATTCGCCACAGGAACTGGGCGTGGCCGAGTTGCAACGACTGATCCGCGAAACGGGCCGGGAACCGGTCGAGCGGGACACGCTTTACAATGAGGTCGTTCGCAGCGTCCCGGCCGGGGCGAAGTGGACCACCGGCCGGCGGTTGGAATTAGTGTGACCCCTCAGCGGTCCATCTTCCGAATCCGGAACACGTCGGCCATTAGCTGATCCACCGGGGCGTACCGGTCGGTAAGCACGACCGGTCGGGATTCCGATAAATACCGCTCGATTTCACCCTGCGGCAGCACTTTCGTCCGCCCCGACTTCGGCAAAACAAACGGCGTATCGGCAGCGTAAATCACCAGAACCGATTGGGCGTCCGGGTTCCAATTGTCGGCCCCACTCAAGACGACCACGTACGGGAATGCCTCCTGCAACGTTCGCACGGCCGCCGTCCAGAGTCGGCCGCGAGCTGGCACGTCGATCACCGTCAGTAAGTAGATGCCGCGGGGTGACAGCAGTCGCTTCACCGCCCTATCGAATTCGAGCGTCAGCAGGTGGGCGGGAACCGAAAGGTCGTTCACGGCATCGAGGGTGATGAGGTCGTACGCGGATTCCGTTGCCCGCTCGGTAACGAACTGCCGGCCGTCCATGTTGAAGGTCGCAATCCCCAGTGCGGGGTCGAGGCCGAGCTTTTCATAGCACGCGGCAGTAACGCCGGGGTCGATTTCCACCACGTCCATCGTACACGTCGGCAAGAGGGTTTTCGCACAGCGCGGAAACGTGTATCCTCCACCGCCGATTACCAATACACGCGGATTCGGCGAGCATTGGGCGGCGGCTTGCAGCAGATCCATCTGCACGCGTTCGTGTTTGTAATGGAGAAAAGTGGGATCCGTCAGGTCCACCCGTGAATGCACCAGGGAATCGAGTTGAAGGGTGAATTGGTTCGGAACGAGTTCGCCCGTTTCGGTTTTCGCCGGTCGGACGTAAATGGCGTAGTAATTGGTTTCCTTTGTGATCTGCGTGACATCGGGCGTGAATGCCATCAGCCCGGCGAAGGCAGCCCCGCCGATGATGCTGAGCGGGTACAACAGGGATACTCGGCGGAAAACGGGGGTGACGAGGCAAACAGCCGCGAGCGGCAGCAAGGCTGCCGCCAAAACTGTCCGAAGCATGCCGAGTTCGGCGATGAGTCGGAAACCGGTGGCGAACGTGCCGGCGATGGCGCCGGCCGTGCTCCAGGCATAAATCCGCCCCGCCAATCGCCCGGCCGACTCCACGTCCGGCACAACGAGGCGAATCACCCGCGGCGAGACGGTGCCGAACAGGAGCATCGGCACGAAAAAGAGCAGGAACGACCAGCCGACAATGCGAAACTGTACGTCGCCCGCGGGCAGGAAATCGGTCCGCACGGCGAGGAGGAAGAGGAGGTCGACCAGAACCGTTGACCCGGCGGCTGCGATCAGGCCGCGGGCGAGAGAGTCGGGTCCGGCCGACCGGTCCGCGGCCCGGCCGCCGAGCCAGTTCCCCGCCGCCGTACCGGCCAGCATCACCCCAATCGCCCCGGTCCAGGTGAAGAGAGAAACGCCGAAAACCTGGGCGAGCAAGCGGACCGCGGTCAATTCCAGGGTCATGGCCGCGAAACTGCAGAGAAAGACGACGAGGTAAGCGCGGGGAAGCGGAAGGATCGAGGGACGTATCTGCTGCGGTTCGATTTGCCGTGGGGCAACAGACGACGGCCCGCGAAAGACAACCGCTGTGATTCCGGCCAATGCAAGCATCACTCCCGCAATTCCCATTGCCAGCACGTCGATCGGCAACAGTGAAAGCAGGTAAAACCCCGTGACGTAATTGCCCACTAGGCAGCCGAGAGTGCCAAGGGCGAATACCCGCCCCGCGGCCCGGCCGGCTTTCGTCACGTCCGGCAAACCGATGCGAATGGCGAGAGGTGTGACGAGCGACAGCGTGAAGCTCGCGGGGAAACAGAGTATTACAGCCAGAAGAGGTATGCGCGGCCCGAGCGGCACGAGTCTGTACCAACCAATTTCCCGCAGAACGACGGGGCAGACGGCCGTCCATGCGGCCGCCAAACTTCCGATCACCAATACCACAGATAATCGCCGCGGTACAGGGTTCGCGTCCGCGAGTCGGCCGCCGTAAGCATTTCCCAAGGCAATCCCGGCCAGCACGGCCCCAATCACCGCCGACCAGGTTTCCAGACTCGAACCGACGAACGGAGCGAGGAACTTCCCGGCCAGGAGTTGCAGCACGAGCAACCCGGCGTTCGCCGCGAAGACGACGGTCCCGACGAGAATCGAATTCGGCGTCCGGGAATCGGGCATTGGGTCCGCGCTTCGTAGGTCGGTACGTGCGGCAATACCCGTAGAATAGGGGCGGTTCCCGTTTCGCACCCACGGACTTTCCCGCATGGCGTCTTCCCGCTTCGTCGTCGGCATCGACCTCGGTACCACCAATTCGGCTCTTGCGTTTGTGGACACTGAAGCGGGCGACGTGGCCAAAGCGGCCACATTCGCGATCCCGCAGGTGGTGCAGGCGGGTGCGGTCGAGGCCCGGCTGCTGTTGCCGTCGTTCCTCTATTTGCCGGGGCCCGGGGAACAGCCGGCCGGGGCACTGAAACTCCCCTGGGACGCCAAACGGGATTATTGCGTCGGCGAGTTCGCCCGGGCGTTCGGGTCGCAGGTTCCGACCCGACTCGTCTCCAGCGCGAAATCCTGGCTGTGCCATTCGGGCGTGGATCGCAAGTCCCCGATCTTGCCTTACAGAGCCGCCGACGGCGGGCGGAAGGTCTCGCCGCTGGAAGCCAGCGCACACTACTTGAAGCACCTGGCCGAGGCCTGGAACGCGGCCAACCCGAAAGACCGGCTCGAAGGCCAGGACGTGATCCTGACCGTGCCCGCGTCGTTCGATGCCGCAGCACGGGACCTCACCGTCGAGGCCGCCCGGTCGGCGGGGCTCGAGCACGTCACCCTGCTCGAAGAACCGCAGGCCGCATTCTATGCCTGGCTCGACGGTCTCGGCGATACGTGGCGGGAACGGATTCACGTCGGCGAACTCGTTCTCGTCGCGGACGTCGGCGGGGGTACTTCGGACTTCACCCTGATCGAAGTCGGCGAAGACGCCGGCAACCTCGTCCTTACCCGCCTCGCCGTCGGCGACCACCTGCTTCTCGGCGGGGACAACATGGATCTGGCTCTATCTCACGCCGTCGCCCAGGAACTGGCGAAAAAGGGCACGCGGCTCGACCCCGGGCAGATGTTGCAACTCACCCACGCCGCCCGCCGGGCCAAAGAACAAATCCTTGCGGACGACGCGCTCGCGTCCGCTCCGGTCACGGTGCTGGGCAAAGGCCGATCGGTCGTCGGCGGTTCGATCAAATATGACCTTTCTCGACAGGAAGTGGAACGGGTGCTGGTGGACGGATTTTTCCCGGACTGCCCGCGAAACGCAGAACCGGGCAATGCCCGCACGGCCGGGTTGCAGGAGCTCGGCCTGCCCTACGTCAACGACGCGGCGGTGACGAAACACCTGGCCCAGTTCCTCTCCCGCCAGTCGGAATCGCTCGCGGGCCGGGACAAGAAGGGGAAGAAGAAAGAGGCCGGGCTGCCGACCGCGGTGCTCTTTAACGGCGGCGTCTTCCAGGCCGGCGTTCTGCGGGACCGTTTTCTAAGCGTGCTGGACGGTTGGGCGAAGCAGGCGAAGGCCGAACCGGCCCGGGTGCTGGCCGGGGCCGACCTCGACCTCGCCGTCGCCCGCGGGGCCGCCTACTACGGCCTGGTTCGACGCGGCAAAGGCGTCCGCATCCGCGGCGGCACCGCCCGGGCCTACTACATCGGCATCGAAACCAACATGCCGGCCGTGCCCGGCTTCGCCCCGCCGATCAAGGCCCTGTGCGTCGCCCCGTTCGGCATGGAAGAAGGCACCGAAACCGACTTGGCCGGCCACGAGTTCGGCCTCGCCGTCGGCGAGGAAGCCGAATTCCGCTTCCTCGGCTCCGGCGTCCGGCGGGACGACAAGGCCGGTGCCGTCATCGAAGATTGGGAAGGGCACATCGACGAACTCGCTCCGGTGCGGGTCACGCTCGAAGGCAAGGCGAACCAGGGCCGCGTGGTGCCGGTGCATTTGCACAGCAAGGTGAATGAAGTAGGTTTGCTCGAACTCTGGTGCTACGCCCGCGACGGCAAACAGAAGTGGAAGCTCGAATACAACGTGCGGGAAGCGAAGTAAAGAGTTGTGAGACACGTAAAAAACCGCACCCGGGGTCGGCCCCGGGTGCAGCGATTTCCACCCGATTTTCGACTACCCGCCGTACTTGGTCATTTCCTGCAGGATCTGCCGTTGCATGTCGGGGTTCGGGCCGACGTACAGATGCAGGTGGTCCTTGTCGATGTAAATGACTTGCGTCCGGTTCCGTTTGATGTTGGTCGGGAACGGCCAGTCGGACTGCTGGGTTTCGACGAATTTGATCACGACTTCCCAGTGGCAGTGGTGGAGCTGAGCCAGGCCGACCAGCGGGAAGAAGCGGGGCGGGTCGATCTTATCGACGAGCCGGTTCTTGATCATGTGCACGTCGTCGAAGAATTGTTCGTAGACGTACGGGACGCCGCGGCGGATTTTGAAGATGCGGAGGACTTCGTGGTCGCCGGGCGGGTCTTCGCACAGCGGGGCCGGGTATCCGTCACGGATCGGCGGCATGATCGGCGTGCGATCCCCGACCGCCGGGGTATATTTCTGCGTCATCCGTTCCGCGACCCACGGCTGCACCGGAATCGGGGTGAAGATGCCCATGCCGAACGGGTGGCACCCGGTGGCGAGCACGGCCGGGGCGACCGCAAACGCGAATAGCCCGAGCTTACGGAAACCGGACATCGCTCCCCTCCCTGGGTGCCGGGGGCGGACCCCGCTGGTTCTGCCGATTCGTGGCGCGTCCGGGTCCGCCGGTACGTCCTGAATTATCGACTGTATCGGTTTCCCGGCCGGCGGAGTTGATGGAAAAACCGGCAGGTTCCGAAGGGATTTGTCTCTCATGAATTTGAGGCATCGGCAAGAGCGCAAGGCCGCAACAGCGCAGCAGGCATCCCCTAAAAAAGTATTACCGCGTGGAAGTCTCGATAAGGCTGACATTTGCGCTCGAAACAGTCTCACGTTTCGTTTGCGCTCTTGGGGTAACCAGAAAGAATGAGCAAGATAAAGTGGTCGTCACGTGGTAATCGGGATTCGACTATGGTTTACCTTTCACGGATTTACACGAAGGCCGGCGACGGGGGCGAAACGGGCCTCGGCGACGGAACGCGCGTGCCCAAAGATCACCCGCGGGTGGCCGCCTTCGGCGACGTGGACGAGGTGAACGCAGTGCTCGGCTTATTGGTCACCGCCTGTCCTGAATTCCCCGAGTTGCCGCTCGTGCGGTCGATTCAGAACGACCTCTTCGACGTGGGGGGCGACTTGTGCGTGCCGTTAGTCGAGGGTGAACGGGAAGGAAAGTGTCTGCGGATCACCGCCGGGCAGGTCGATCGGTTGGAAAAGGCCATCGACCGGCTGAACGAGCCGCTCGCGCCGCTCCGCAGCTTCATCCTCCCGGGCGGGAGCGTTGCGGCGGGGTGGCTGCATCTCGCCCGCACCGTCTGCCGGCGGGCCGAGCGGGCAGTGGTCGCTTTGGCGAAGGCGGAATCCATCAACACTCAAGCTGCGATTTATCTGAACCGCCTATCGGATTTATTCTTCGTGATGGCCCGTGCCGTGAACGACAACGGGGCGAAAGACGTGTTGTGGGAGCCGGGGAAGTCTCGATGATTTTTGTAGGGTGGGTCGAGCGAGGCTTTGCGAGCGAAGACCCACCACCGCCGGTGATCGCACTCACGTCCAATGGCGGTTTTGGGTCGTCGGGAGCCGATTGCGGGGCCGGTGGGTCTTCGCCGCAAAGCCGGCTCGACCCACCCTACTAGACTCGACCCGATCTACTCCTACGCCAGTGCGTCGAAAATCAGTAACTTCACGGAGTGAATCGCGGGCAATAATCAAGGTCAGTGCCGCTACGGCCACGTCCCCTCTAACGATCTTGACCACTTGTTTCAACAGCACAAGCG
>DASXPC010000120.1:0-15370 GCA_036493815.1 Fimbriiglobus sp.
TCCGCCAGATGACGGCGTGCCGTAACGCCCGCTCGGCGGCGTTGTTCGTCGGCTCGACGCCCTCGACGGCGACGAAGGTCCACAAATGGTCGCGCCGCTCCCACAACTCGGTACAGACGCCGGCCGTGAGCGCGTTGTAGTTTTGTAGGGTGGGTCAAGCGTCGCTTTGGACGCGCCGACCCACCATGCGAAACCGAATACACATCGGCCTTGGCACGGGTCGCGGTACGTTTCGTCAAGTCACCTGCCAGCGTGACCCAGAACATGGTTGCGGTCGCCGGTGGGTTGGCGCCCGCAAAGCCGGGATTGACCCACCCTACCTGAGATTTCCCGTCGCCACCTTCATCTGTTTTGCAAGGTGGGTACCGCCCACTACTTTTCAGTCAGAGGCCGCCAAGGTGTTGGTGCGCTGCGGGGTGTCTCTCTGTTAGCCCGACGCGCCAGCGAGGCAAAGCTATCACCCTCGCTGGCGCATCGGGCTAACAATGACGGGGTCTGGAAGGGACTCCGAACCATTCCCGATTAGAACCGAATCCCGCCGTTCAGGAAGAAGTTGATGTTGAAGATGTCGCCGCCCTGGGGCGGAATGACGTTCGTCCAGTCGTAGCCGAATTCGGTGCGGAAGCCGGCGTAGAGGATGGTGGCGCCGAACGGGATTTCGCGGGTCAGGTGGAAACCGCCGAAAAGGCCGTAGGTCGTGCTCCCCTTCTTGAAGTAGTTGGTCAGGTCGGCCGTCGGCACCAGGTCGACGTGAGCAGTGCCCCATCGGCCGCCGAGGTCCGTCCCGAACCGCCAGTTCGCCCCCGTTTCGATCCCGTTGATTCCGGGGCCGTCGAGGAACCAATCCCGGCCGATGGAGAAGTTGAACGACGTGCGGTGCAACCCGCGGATCACGAATTCATTGAGTTGGTCCGGGAAGCGTTGAATGATGCTGCCGTTATTATCAACCAGAGGTGGTGTGTTTGTATAAACGTCGAGCGGTTTGTCCTGCTGCCCGCGGTTGTAGGTATAACTGATTCCCAGCCCGAGCACCCAGGCGGCGTCGCCGGAGCAGTCGAAGAAGAGGCTGTTCGCGGACCCGCCGACTGTCCACCCGGTCTGGAGCCGGCGGCTGAGGATGCCCCCGGCGGTGGGCAGGTTGGGGCCGGTATAGTCGACGAGTTCGTAGGTGATCGGTCCGTTGCCGCCAATCGGTCCGCAGCAGCCGCCGGCGTGGTTCGGGCCACTCCAGGGTCCTTCATATGTTCCCGGCGGCGTCGGCTGGCCGGTTAGTACGTCGGTGGCCCCGGCGGCCGTCGCGTCGGTAGCGGCCGCAGGTTGAGCGGGTTCACCGGGCGGCGGGGGCAGTTTCCGCAGCCCGCCGGTGGATTGCGGGACGAGCGTACCGGTCTGACCGACCGCGGCCGAACCGCAGGCCAACCCGATCAGCACCACACCCAGCCAGATTCGCGTCGTCGCCATGCGCACCCCTCGCCCGGCCGCGGGCCGGCACGGCGGCCCGTCCCAAAAAAAGGGCGGTCCGCCACGGTCTTTCTTCGGCCGTAAGCTGCGGGAATCTTGACGGCTCTTCCGGGTGAATCGGGTTTGCCGGTCGTGCCGGGCGGTCGGCCGGCCGACGCCGTAAGATGAGCAAACCGCGCAAGAGTAAAGTAGGGGACTGGAATGCCTTCGGCGGAATTGCGAAATCTGGAGGATGCCCGGCGGTTCGTCGTGCAGGGGGTGTGGTTGCAGGGGGTCGTCTCCCCGTCGGCGGAAACCGTTCGGCCCGCGCTCGAATGGGCCTTGACCCTCGCCGCCGACGGGCAACCGCTTCTACCCCCCGGCGTGATCGCCGACCTCGGCCACGCGGCCTTCGGAGTGGGCCGGACGCCCAAGTCCGCCGTTCCCATTCCCGGTTGGCCGGCCCCGCTCGCCCGCGGATACGAAGACCACTTTCTCGGTAAAGTCTACACCGACTGGACGTTCGAGCGGGCCGCCGACGCCCTGCGACTTTACCCCGCGGCCGACCGGTCCCGCGGCCTGGCCTTCACGGCCGCCCGCATCCGCGACCACCTCGAACCGGGCGGGGTCGAACTGTCACCCGGCGTCATCCGCGGTCTGCTCGCCGCCCCGGCGGAGGACGTGCTGGCCGAGGGGTTTGAATCCCTCAGCCGGGACGGCGTCATGCCCGTGCTGAGGACGGAGTATGAAGCGTTGAACTCCGCGGCCCGGCGGTCGGCCGAATTGCTGACGCCGGAAGATGTCGCGGCCCTGGAGCAACGCACGGCCCTGGCCGAGTTCAGTCAGTACGTCGCCCACCGGCAGATTCTGCAAGCCGCGGCCCGCATCGCCGACCGGTTCCCCGCCCGGCCGGTGCGGCCCCGCGCCGGACGCAAAGAAGTCCCCACTGCCCTCACCGACGAAGACGTTTATCCCGTCGGCGGGTACGCCTCGGTCGCCAACAAAGGCTCGATCGAAAGTCTACTGCATTCCCAACTGGCGTTCATGGAGCCGGACGAGCGGCCCGACCTCTTCGACGTGAAGTTCGTCCGCGACGAACTCTATTACTACGCCCGGGACGAAAACGAATTCCTCCGCCGGCGGCGGGCGTTCGCGGTCGTCTTCGACCCGTCGCTGACGGCCGCCCAATTCAAAGACCCGGAACTGCCGCTGCAACGAATCGTCTTGATTCAGGCAGTGATCTACGCCGTCGTGCGGGCCCTCACCGCGTGGCTCAGCCACGACGCGTTGCGGTTCGACCTGCTCTTCCCGAATGCGGAGCGAACGATTCCTCTGCGAAAGGAAATGGACCTTTTCCAAGTCCTGTTCCGCGAATCTATCGGCCGCGGGGAAGTGGACGTGCGGCCGGTCGATTCCGAAGCCGCGACGCTGGCCCGGGTGAAAGGCCTTGCCCGGGAGTATCAAACTCATGCGTTGTGGATCGGCACGGCCCGGCAGCGGATCGACGTAGATCGGGCATCGGTCGCTCAACTGGTCGTCGACGGGCCGGCGCCGGTCCTGTTCGACGGGCACGGCGAAATCGTCCCGTTCGAGCCCGAATCCCCGGTCGAGGCCTGGAACGAAGCAGCACTTTCCCTTCTGCAACTCTGGGTTTAGCTGGCCGACGCGGCCCGGAGAAATAGACCAATCGCGGCGAACCTCCTCCCGCCCCCGGGCGTACTAGCGGAAAGACCGCCCCCGGCCAACGTCCCCGGTTCCGACCGATGCTCAGTTCGATCACGAATTCGTCCGTCCTGTTTACCAGTTTCGTACTGGTCCTCGTCCAGGCGATTGCGGCCCTGCCCTGGCTGAACGTGCTGATCCCCGGCGGACTGACCAAGCACGTCAAAATTCCGAAATCGCTGGCTATCGCCGCCGGAAGTCTCATCGTCGGCACGATCCTCGCGGCCGTTTATACGGCTTACAAAGGCCAGTCCGAAGGGTTGATTGCGAACGGCCGGTACTACGCCGCCATCCTGCACGTCCAATTGATCGTCGACTATTGCCTCCTCGCCCCGGCCCTCCTGACGCTCGTCTGGCCGAAAGGCGGCGCGGTCGCCCAGGCGGCTTTCCGCGAAGGCTGCCGGCAGCCGATGTTTTGGCTCCTCACCGGATTCGCCGGGCTCATGCTGTACGTCTCGGTTTGGATCCCCTATTTCACGTTCGGCGACGACTACAAGATGATGAAGCAGATCGGGTACGACATGATCATGCTGGCCTCCGCGCTCTTCGGCGTGCTCGCCGCCAGCATGTCCATTTCCGAAGAGATCGAAGGCCGGACCGCGATCACGCTTCTGAGTAAACCGATCAACCGCCGCCAATTTCTGATCGGAAAATTCGTGGGCATCCTGATGACGTGCCTGCTGATGTCGCTGATCCTCGGCTGGAATTTCAACTGGGCGCTGCGGGAAATGGCCGATTTCGACCCGATCAACAAGACCGACGACCCGCTGCCGCTGCAGGCGAAAGCGACGTTCGTGCAGCCCCTGCAGCACGTGTTCACGTCGCCGGCCGGAAAGGGCATCGCGGAGGGCATCGGCATGTGGACCGCGGACAGCGTTGCCAATTCGTTCGGCGTCATCCTCGGCATCGGTCAGGTCATGATTCTCGTCGCCATCGCCTCCGCCCTGGCCACCCGGCTGCCGTTCGTCGTTAACCTCATCGTCTGTCTCGTCCTCTATTTCCTGGGACACCTTGCGCCCGTCGTGGTCAAAGTGACCGAACAAACCCACGGCGGCGGGGCCGGCAAGGGCCTCGTCCGTTTCCTCGGCCAACTCTTCGACACCCTCCTGCCCGCGCTCGAATTCTTCAACATGGGCCCCGCCGTCATCCGCGAAATCCCCCTCGACCTTTGGCAGTTCGGCTGGTACGTGCTGACCGTCCTCGGCTACTCCATCATCTACACCGTGATCGCCCTTCTCGTCGGCCTCCTCCTGTTCGAAGACCGCGACCTTGCTTAAAGCACGATTCGGGAAACTGGTAGGACGGGTCAAGTGAGTCTTCGAGCGCTGACCCACCACACTGGCAACCGCCTCCGCTACCGTCCGGTGGGTCGGCGCCCGCAAAGCCGGTCTTGACCCACCCTACGAAACTCCTGTTCGAAGACCGCGATTTGGCCTGATCTATCGACCGTGACGGTTGAACTATCACCCAAACCTCACGATTTGGCGTTACGGGATTCGGGCCGGCAGATTAGGCTGAATGGGCCGCCCGTTCGCCCGTGGTGAGGTGCCCCGTGGACTCCGACGCCCTCGAATCCGCCCGCAGCTACATGGGCAAGAAGCCGTTCGCGAAGTTCGCGGCCGTGGGGCTGTCCGTGTCCGCGGCGATTTGCCTCGTCCTTTTTCTGCCGCTGCTTTTCCTGTTCGTCGACCTGCTGGACTGGAAAGGTCAGAAGCCGAGCTTCGCGTCGCTGAGTCCGAGCCGGCAGGCCTCGTTCCGCGATCAGTTCGATCAAAACACTTTGAAGACCACGATCGGCGAAGCGACGTGGCAGGATTGGACCCGTGGCCAGCTCGAACGTCGCGTGGGGCCGGACGCGGCCGAGGCCTACGCCCAAGACACCGACATCGGCCAGACGCCGTCCGGAAATCCGCTTGGCATCCTCAGCCTCCTCGCCCGCGAGCAGGGCCGCTGGACCGCGACGCCCCTCGCCTTCGTCGCCAGGCACTGCCCCTGGACCTGGAAATCGAACACCGGCTACCTGGCCACGCTCTTCGCGTTGGGCCTTTTGCTTGCCGTCGGCTTCGGCCTCTCGTCGGCCGGGGCGGCCCACTTCGCGGCCGAAAACACCCTCGACGGCGCCGCCCGCCTCCGCCGGGCGATCTATACCCACACCCACCGCATCGGCGCGGTCGCGCTCAAGAAGTCGGCCCAGGAAGAAGCCGCGACGCTGATGACCGAAAAAGTCGCGGCCATTCAGGAAGGGACCACCGCGTGGCTCATGCACGCCGTCCGCACGCCGATTCTCGTCGGCCTCGTCCTTCTCGTCTGCCTGCTGGTGAATCCGTGGTTGACGCTCAGCCTCGGCATGTTCGGGGCGCTGGTCTGGCTGGTCGCCGGGCAGGCGTCGGCGGTATTCCGGCGGGACGGTCGGATCGCCGCCAGACGGGCCGAGGCCCGGCTGGGGCAGATGCGGGAGAGCGTGGCCGCGCTGCATCTGGTGAAGTCGTACCAGATGGAACGGTTCGCCGGCACGCGGGTCGAAAGAATGCTGGACGAGTTCACCAAGGCGGATCACCGCAGGCAGCGGGGCCTGGCGTTTTCCCGGCCCGCACTGTGGGCGGTCACGGTGCTGGCCGCGGTGGTCATGCTCTATTTCGGCGGCCGGACGGTGCTGGCAAATAACCTGAGTCTCGCCGGATTCGCCACCATACTGGCCGGCCTGTCGCTCACCGTCTGGCCGCTGCGGGCGTGGGTGCGGGCCCGGCGGGCGGCGCTGGACGCCCGCGGGGCGGCGGCCGCCGTGGTCGAATTCCTCAACCGCCGCGGCGACGCCGGCCAGCCGATCGACGCCGAATTCCTCCAGCCCATATCGAAGCGGATCGAGATCGTCGGCGTCACCCTCCGCGAACCGGGCACCGGGCGGATGATTCTCGAAGACGTCTCCTTCGCCATCCCCGCCGGCAGTCGCGTCGCAATCGTCGGGTCCGACCCCGCCGCCCCGCTCGCCCTCGCCCACCTGCTCACCCGGTTCGCCGACGCAACCGGCGGCGAGTTGAAGGCCGACGGCAAAAACCTGCGCTGGGCCACCGTCGAATCGCTCCGCACGCAGATCGCCTTCGTCGGCCAGGACCGCCCGGTCTTCACCGACACCGTCGCCAACAACATCGGCTGCGGCGACCCGGGATTCTCCGTCCCGCAAATCATGGAAGCCGCCAAAGTCGCCCACGCCCACCAGTTCGTCCAGCGGCTGCCCTACGGCTATGAAACCCGCATCGGCGAACAGGGCCACACGCTCAAACCGGGCGAGACCTTCCGCATCGCCCTCGCCCGGGCCATCCTCCGCGACCCGTCGGTCCTGATCGTCGAGGAGCCGACCGTGCCGCTCGACCCGGACTCGGCCGCATTGCTCGACGACACGTTCGCCCGCATCCGAACCGGGCGGACGATCATCGTGCTGCCGAACCGCGAAGCCAGCGCCCGGGCAGCCGACCGCGTGTTCGTGCTGCACAAGGGGAAGCTGGTCGCCTCCGGCTCGCACGAGGAGTTGCTCGAATCGAGCGAAGTCTACCGGCGGTTGCAGTTCAAGGAAATTCTCCACCCGCTCGGGGCGGCATAAGCTAACGGCATGATCTGGTCCGCCGAACTCGACGCCGCCCTCGCCGCCGCCACCCGGGCGGCGGCTTACGTTTTGGGCGAGTACGCCTCGTTCGTCCCCATTCCCGACGCCCCGGCCGAAATCTCGACCCACGCCGACAAGGCCGCCCAAGACATGATCGTCGGCGACCTGCTCGCCCGCTTCCCCGCGGACGCCGTCCTGGCCGAGGAAGCCTCACCGGCCTTTGCCGGCGTCCCCCGGTCCGGGCCGCGGTGCTGGGTGATCGACCCGATCGACGGCACCCGCGGGTTCGCCACCAAAAACGACGAGTTCGCGGTAATGATCGGCTTCACCCTGGACGGGCACCCGGTCCTCGGCGTCGTGATCGAACCGGTCGCCGGCCGGACGACGTTTGCCTCGGCCGGGTCCGGGTGCTGGACGCGAACCGGCGACGGCCCGCCGGTGCGGTGCCGGGTTTCGGCCACCGCGGACCTCGCGAAGAGCGTTCTGGTCAAGAGTCACTCGAAGCCGGGCCGGCCGGTGTCGAAGACGGTTGCCGCGATCGGCCCGGCCGACGTGATCGAGACCTATTCCGCGGGGATCAAGCTGGCGCTCGTCGCGCGGGGCAAAGGAGACGTCTACGCGAACACGTACCCGACGGTCCACGACTGGGACGCCTGTGCCGGGCACTGTCTGGTGGAAGAGGCGGGCGGACGGGTGACGGATTTACGCGGCCGGGCGGTCCGGTACGGCATCCCGAATTTGCCGCGGGACGGCCTGCTGGCGACGAACGGCCTCGCCCACGACGAAGTGATCCGCCGTATCGGCAACCCTGTTTTGTAGGGTGGGTCAAGCGTCGCCTTGGACGCGCCGACCCACTCTGTTTTGTAGGGTGGGTCAAGCGTCGCTTTGGACGCGCCGACCCACCGGAATAGGCAACCGCAAGAACGGGTCCTGTCTGGGGTGATGCGTTTGGCGGAACTGGTGGGTCGGCGCTCACAAAGCCTCGCTTGACCCACCCTACGAGAGACTCACCGCACGTTGATGCACTTCACGTTTTCGTGATTGCGGACGTAAATGCGGCCGTCGACGAGTACCGGCGTGGCCCAGTTCTCTTTGCCGGCAAAGAGGCTCTCCATTTTTCCCCGCAGCGTGAACGCTTTCGGGTCCGCGTCGGCGAGGAACAGCTTGCCCGTCTCCGTCATGCCGAGCAAATACTTATCGACCAGAATCACCGACCCCTTGGTGACGAACGGATCGGCCTCCCAGCCCGCGACCGCTTCGCCGGTGCGGAGGTTGACGCATTTCAGATAGTCGCCGTCGAACCCGTAGAGGAACCCGTCGCGGTAGACGCAGGTGTCGTGATGATTCCGCATGACCCGGTTCTTGCGGAAGTAGACTTCGGTGATTTTCGCCCCGTCCTGTGCGGCTTCGACGTGCAACAGGGCACATCCCTTTCCGTAGGACGCGGAAACGAAGACGTAGTCGCCGACGACGATAGGCGTGGCGATGTTGCCGTCGAACTGGGTGACCCAGGAGTATTTCCAGAGGACGGTCCCGTCGGCCGGGCGTATGCCGAGGACGGACTTGCCCGTCACGGCGATCACCTGCCGGACGCCCGCGAGTGTCGCGGCGACGGGCGAGGAATATCCGTTCGGGTCGTTGCCCGCGGTCCAGCGAAGGGTGCCGGATTTCCTGTCGTACGCGGCGACGCTTCCTTTCCGGCTGCCCGGCTGCACGACGACAAGATCGCCTTCGATGAGGGGCGAGCAGGCAAAGCCCCAGGTGGGAATCGACGCACCAAATTCGCCCGCGAGATCGTGCGACCAGAGCCGTTTGGGCTCGCCGCCGGCGGTGGGCAATTCCAGGCAATTGAACCGCCCGGCCGCCCCGACCGTGAAAATCTTCCCGTCCGAAACGGTCGGCGTCGCCCGCGGGCCGGTGGCGTAGCCCAGCGTCATCGATGCGTAGTCGGCCGGCTCGGCGAATTCCCAAATCGTCTTCCCCGTGTCCGCGTCCAGGCAGCGGAGCCGTTCTTGACCGTCGTGGAAATCGAAGGCGTAGGCCCGGCCGGCAACCACGGACAGGGACGAATATCCTCCGCCGGAGGGAATGGACCAGAGTGTTTGCGGCGGGTTGGTATTCCAATCGGTGTGGAACGGCCCGGCCGGGGCGACGCCGTCCCGGTTCGGCCCGCGCCACTGCGGCCAGCCGACCGCCGCGTCCGTCGCCGAAGCCGCCGGCAGCACCGCCGACTGTAATTCCGCCACCTCCACCGGGTTCACCCGCTCCGATTCGAACCAGCCGAGAATGGTGGCCCAGCGGAGGTACGCGACCGTGCCGCCGATCCCGAGGATCAGCACCAGACCGATGAGCACTGCGGTTCGGCGAAGCGGACGGGCCATGGCAGAAATCCTGAGATAAAATTGCGAATCGGCGGCCACTCTGCCGGGCGCGTTCCGGTCTACAAATCGGCCAGCACGGCCTTTGCCGCGGCGATCGTCTCGTCGATCTGAGATTCCGTCATCGCGGCGGAGAGGAACGCGGCCTCGAACTGGCTGCACGGCCAATAGAACCCGCGGTCCATCATCCCCCAGAAAAACCGGGCGAACCGCTTCGTGTCGCTCGTCGTCGCGGTGGCGAGGTCCCGGACCGGCGTGCCGGTGAAGAACAGCGTGATCATGCTCCCGACGCGGTTGACCTGGTGCGGCAGCCCGGCCGCGGCGGCCCGCAGCCCCGCTTCCAGCCTCGCCCCCATCGCGTCGAGACGGGCGTACGGGTTCGTCCGCTGCAGTTCCTTCAGCGTCGCGACGCCCGCGGCCATGGCGACCGGGTTGCCCGACAGCGTGCCGGCCTGAAAAACCGGCCCGGCCGGCATGACGCGGTCCATGACGTCCGCCCGCCCGCCGTACGCCCCGACGGGATATCCGCCGCCGATCACCTTGCCGAACGCGGAGAGGTCGGGCGAATCGCCGAACAGACTTTGCGCCCCACCGTAGGCGAGGCGGAAGCCGGTCATCACTTCGTCGTAGACGAGCAAGGCCCCGTGCTCGTGCGTCAGCCGGCGGAGCGCGGCGCGGAACTCGGCCGTCGGCACGACGAGGCCCATGTTGCCGACGACCGGTTCGAGCATCACCCCGGCAATGTCGCCGCCGCGGGCGCGGAACAGCTCGACGAGTTGCTCGGTGTCGTTGAACCGGAGGACGATCGTGTCCTGCGTGCACCCGGGAGGGACGCCGGGGCTGGTGGGCACGCCCAGGGTGAGGGCGCTCGACCCGGCCGAGACGAGCAGGGAATCGACGTGGCCGTGGTAGCACCCGGCGAACTTCACGATGCTATTGCGGCCGGTGAACCCGCGGACGAGGCGGACGCAGCTCATCGCCGCTTCGGTCCCGCTGGACACGAACCGCACCCGCTCGACCGATGGCACCGCGGCGCAGACCATTTCCGCGAGTTCGGATTCCCGTTCCGTTGGGGCGCCGAAGCTGGTGCCGTCCTTCAGGGCCTCGATGGTCGCGTCCACCACGGCCGGGTGGGCGTGGCCGAGGATCATCGGCCCCCACGACTGGATGAAGTCGAGGTACTTGTTGCCGTCGACGTCGAAGAGAAACGGCCCCTCGCCGCGGGCGATGAAGAGCGGGCTGCCGCCGACGGCGCCGAACGCCCGGGCCGGGCTATTCACGCCGCCGGGGATCGCTCGTTTCGCCCGCACGAACGCGGCGGCACTCCCCGGGCGGTCCACGCGGGACGGGTTCGACATGTTACTCCCCGCCCGGCTTGGGCAGCGACTCCAAAAGGGCCTTCGCCGACTGCACCGCCGCCCGGATCGCTTCGTTCGATTCGTCGGAATAAAGTTCGATCACGTCCCGGCAGCGGTTGCGGCAGGTCCGGTACTGGACGTTCTTGAATTCCGCTTTCGCCGCGGAATTCGCCATCGACTGCGTTTCGGCCACGTACGCCGAGACCTTCCTCACCCGATCCGCAACCGGGTCGGGGATTTTCACCGCCGCGAGCTGCCCGACCTGTTGCGCGGCGAGGAGGTTCCACGTCAGTTCGCTCGACAACCCGTCCGTTTCCTTCAGGACGGCGAGCCACTTTTCCCGGGCTTTCAGCTTGTCACCGAACGCTTCGTACCGGTACGCCAGCGTCGCCAAACTCTTCGCGTCCGTCGGGTCGAACTTCCAGGGCAGCTCGAGGAGTTGTGCCTTGTGGTAGTCGTCGCGGATTTTGGCAAGCTCGGCCGCCGCCGCCTGGCAGTCCTTCTTCCGCTTGTCGGCGACCCAGGTCCATTCGCTCTTCCGCTTGTCGTCCGTTGCGGCGAGCCGGTCCTTCACGCGGCTCCAATCCGCCGCCGCGTCCCCCAGCTTCCCCGCCTGCTCCGCGTCCAACGCCAGCATGCTGAGTTGATACGCCTCTTCGTCCGACCCCTCGGGGGCCTTTTTCAGTGCCGCAACTTTGCCGTCGTGCCGCCGGCCCAACACTGCTTCCCAGTCCTTGCCCTTCAACCCGATCACGATCCCGCGCACCTTCTCAGTCGTCTCGTCGGCCCGGTTTCCGTACCGGCTCAGATACTCTTCGCCCCGCTTGATCTTCCCCTCGTCGCTGGCGGCGGACTCGATCTGGGCGAGAAGGGTTTCCCGGCTCGCCGGCTTGAACGCGAAAAACAGGCCGACGCCAATGGCGGTAAGGGCGAAAATCAGCGGCAGGGCTTTCACCCACCGCCGCGAGTACCACGGGCCGGCCCTCTTCTTCCGCCGCTTCTTCCCCTTGCCGGCCGAACGGAGCATGCGGGCGATTTCCCGGTCCTCGTCGCTCAGCGGCCCGTCTTTCGGCAGCCGGTCGATCCGCCGCGCGTTCGCCACCTCGGCCCCGGCGCTCTGCTGGTTGTGAACCTTCTCTTCGATGTCCTCGATCATCCGGCCGACCGTGGCCGCGTCCATCGGCCGGTTCTCCTTCTCCTTCTCCAGCAAAAACATGATCAAGTTGTCGATCCAGACCGGCAGGTCCGCCACGTGCCGGCTCGGCCGCACCGGGATCTCGTTCACGTGCTTCAGGAACATCTCCACCGACGAATCCGAAACGAACGGCTTCTTGCCCGAAATCAACTCGTACAGCACGACTCCGAGCGAATACAGGTCCGACTTCGCCGTCAGGTTCCGCTCGCCCTTGCACTGCTCCGGCGACATGTACGACGCCGTGCCGATGGTGCTGTTCGCCCCGGTGAGGGCGGTCACGTCCGTGTCCTTGGCGATGCCGAAATCCGTCAGCTTGAGGATGCCGTCCGTCGTAATCATCAGGTTCGACGGCTTCAGGTCGCGGTGGATGATGCCCTTTTCGTGGGCGTATTGCAGGGCGGAGCAGAGTTGCTTGGCGTACCCGGCGACTTCTTCCCACCCGAGCCGGCCGCGGCGCTGCAGCATCCGGTCCAGCGCTTCCCCGTCCACGAACTCCATGGCGATGAACGGCGTCTGCTTGTACCGGCCGTTGGCGATCAGCCGGACGATGTGCCGGTGCTTAAGCTGCTTCAGAATTTTCGCCTCCCGGTCAAACCGGGCCATGGCGCTTTCGTTGCCGAGCAGGCCCAACGCAACGACTTTCAGGGCGACGGGAATGAATTTGCCTTCCGTGTCCAGCGTGGCTTTATAGACCGTCCCCATGGCCCCGCTGCCGAGCTCCTTGTGGATTTCGAACTGCCCGATCTTCTGCCCGATCATCATTTTCAAGGGCTCCCGTCGCCGGTAGGGGTGATTGTACCATCCGGTACGCCATAAAGTGGGGGTTTCGAGTACCAACGTTTGCGGAAAACGGACGTATCGTTTCGTAACGGCCCGGAACTGTTAAGTGTCGGCAGGTATACTGTAAACGGCGGGGCGTTCGGCGCAAGATTTCGGCGTCCCGGACGAATGGGTAACTGGCAGATTCTTTTCGTCGCCGTGGAGTTTTGCCATGCCGGCCGTAGTCGAACGCCCCCCGGGTAAAGCGGGGAAAGATGAGGCGATCATCCGCCGGCAGCTCGCCGCCGCCGCGGGCCGCATCCGGCTCGTCGACGTGCTCACCGGCGGCCTCGCCGTGCTCGCCCTCGTCCTCGGCTACGCCGCCGTCGCCCTCGTCCTGGACAAGTGGCTCGACCTCCCCGCCGCGGTCCGCAAGGTCGGGTTCGCCGGGCTGTTGCTCGCCGGGATCGGCCTCGTCGCCCGGTTCGTGCTCCGCCCACTCTTTCAGACCGTGAACCCGCTCTACGCGGCGAAGAAAGTGGAGACGACCGCGCCCGACGCGAAGAACGCGGTGGTGAATTGGGTCGATCTGGAAGACGACAACCTGCCGGCCGCGGTCAAGGCGGCGGTGCAGGCCAAGGCCGCGGCGGAACTCCGCGACGCCGACCTGTCGCAGGCGACCGGGTCGAAATCCTTCGTCCGCCTCGGGTTCGCGGCCGCCGCCTTCCTCGTCATCCTACTGATTCTCTTCGTCCGGTTCAGCCCGACCCAGTTCCGGTCGCTCGTCGTCCGCGCGTTCGCCCCGTTCTCCGCCGGGCAAATCGCGAACCGCACCCGGATCACGCTGACGAACCCCGCCGAGGGCGACGTCACCGTCACGTCGGGCCAGTCGATGACTGTTGAAGTGACGGTTGACGGCCGCCTGCCGCCGACCGACGGACCGGACCGGATCCGCCTCCGCGTCCGCTACAGCCTCGCCGCGACCGATTTCGAAGAATACCCGCTCGAACCGGGCAACACCAACAAGGACTGGCAACTCCGCGTGCCCGCGGCCGTCATTCAGAACGGCTGCTGGTACCGCGTTGCCGGCGGCGACGGCGAAACCCCCGAATACAAAGTCACCGTCCGCCCCCAACCGCTTCTCACCGGCTTCCAGTCGCGGTACGTCTACCCCGCCTACCTCCGGCTGAAACCCGAAACCGGCACCGGACCGAAACTCGAAGCCTACCGCGGCACGAAGGTCACGCTGACCGCGACCACCAACCGCGAACTCCGCGACGGACGAATGGTGCTGGACGGTAAGGGGAAAGTGATCCCCGGCACCGTCTGCGGCGACGGAAACAACGCCCTCCGGTTCGAACTGACTCTCGTCGAAGACGCGGTCTATCGCATCTATTTCACCGCCACGTCGGGCGAAGTGAACCCCGAGCCGTATTCCTACCCGATCCGCGTGATTACCGACGGGGCCCCGGCGGTCACGATCACGAAACCGGCCGAACTGGAAACCTCCCAGCCCGCGAACGGCCGGCTCGACGTCGACGCCCTCGCCACCGACGACCAGGGAATCGACACCGTCACGCTCCGCCTGCAACTCTCCGGCAAACCCCTCGCCCCGAAGCCGTACGACGGCGGCAAGTCCTTCAAGCGGGACGCCGACGGCAGCTTCCCCACGCGAGTGGAAACGAAAGACTCCGTCTCGTTCGCGGACCTGAAGGACGCGGCCGGCCATACGATCGTACCCAAAGAAGGGGACGTGCTCGAATACTGGGTCGAGGCGGTCGACAACTGCACGGTGCCGACGGCACACGTCGGGAAGTCGAAGGTCCATCGGGTGAAAATCCTCGCCCCCGTCACGGCCCCCCAGCCGCAGAAGCAACAGCAGCAGCAGGCCTCGGACCGCAAGAAAGAGGAGCAGGCCCACGATCAACAGCAGCAGGAGAAGTTCCAGAAGGAAGACCGGACGCCAAGGCCGCAGCAGCAACCCGAGCAGAACCCGGACCAGAAACAACAGGACAAGGGCCAATCGGGCCAACCCGATAAATCCCAAGCCGGCCAGCCCGATAAGAGCCAGGCGGGACAACCCGATAAATCCCAAGCCGGCCAGCCCGATAAGAGTCAGGCGGGACAACCCGATAAGAGTCAGGCGGGTCAACCGGATAAATCCCAAGCCGGCCAGCCCGACAAGAGCCAGGCGGGACAACCCGATAAATCCCAAGCCGGCCAGCACGATAAGAGTCAGGCAGGACAACCCGACAAATCGCAGGCTGGACAGCCCGATCAGCGCAACCCGAACGGCGGCGGGTCGTCGAAGCTGGACGATCAGCAGCGGAACACGGCCAAGAAGGCGGAACAGGTGGCAAAGGATATCGACAAGCAGCAAGCCGAGTCCGACGCGAAAGAGATTCAGCAGGCCGCGAAGGACATGGCGTCGAACGATCCCGCCCGGCAACAGAAGGGCCGCGAAACGCTCGAAAAGAAGTTCGGGAAGGACGCAGTCCAAAATGCCGAGAAGGAAGCCCAGCAGATTCAGAAGGATTTGCAATCGAACGACCCGAAGACGCGCGAGGCCGCGGAGAAGAAGCTCGAAAAGACCGCCGGCAAGGACGCGATGGACAAGGCGAAGAAGGACGCCGAGCAGTTGCAGAAAGATTTACAGTCGTCCGACCCGGCGACGAAAGCCGCGGCCGAGAAGAAGGTCGAAGAGATGAAGCGGCAGGCCGGGAATAACGCCGGCGGGCAGCAGAAGCCCGACCCGAAGGAGATCGATCAGGCGATAAAGGACATGCAGTCCGGCGATCCGCAAAAGCAGAAACAGGGCCAGGACAAACTGGAACAACAATTCGGCAAAGACGCGGTCCAGAAGGCCAAAAAGGAAGCCGAGCAGATTCAGAAGGACCTGAACTCCGGCGACCCGGAC
>DASXPC010000121.1:0-16755 GCA_036493815.1 Fimbriiglobus sp.
GCGTTACGCCGGGAACTGTTGCGGGACGAATTATCGGCCGTATTGGCCGCGGCACCGACCGCGAAGAAAATCCACGCCGCCACGGAACGCCTGCTGCAACTGGCCGCGTGAGTGCATGGTTGTTGCGGAAAGTACAGTTAATCCAGTATTCATCAATTCCCCAAATTGTTCCACTGGCATTCGCACCGAGTTGATTGTAAACGGTGTTGATACAAATCGTTGCGGCGGCAGCCAATCCGAATTTCATCACGCTGAGAACGAATGCATCGATCCCGTGTGCAAGATTTACGACTTGACCGGGTTCCGTCGATTATTGCGAGGCGTCAGTCCGGGGGATTTAAGCTAGAAAAAATATCCCCAACTGCGCTCTAAATTGCACCGGAGTTTCCGTTACCCTGAAGACTCCCGCTCGAATTCGTAACGACCTTTTGCTCTCCCGGGTGGAACGACACCATGAATCGGCTTCTTTGTATCGTGAGTACTTTCGTTGCAGTCGTAGCATTGGCCGGCCCGTCATCCGCCCAGACGTTTACATGGTCCGGCGGGACCGGAACTCCAAACTGGTCGCTCGGCAACAACTGGGGGGGAATCGCCCCGGTAAGCTCGGCTACGAATGATCTCATCTTCACCGGTTCGACTCAACTCGCCACGAACCAAAATAATACGGCACCGTTCCTCCTCAACAACTTGACATTCGATGCCGCGGCGGGGGCGTTCTCCGTCGCCGGGAACGAGCTGCGCTTCGGAGGTGTCAGTAACACCCTCTCCCAGAATTCCGCGAACAACATCCTGATTTCCGCACCCGTCTCCTTCGACGGCGACGGAACGATTGCGGGGACCGGGGCGGGATCGCTCACCCTCAGCAAGTTAACCGTCCGGCAGGGGACGGTGACCTTGACCCGCGACGTGACCGCCGGGGCGTTAACCCTGGGCTTCGACGGGGGGGCCGCGGCCACGCTCGATACCGGGTCCAGCGTACTAACTCTCGGCGGAGATGTAACGTTCGTGCAACTGAGCGGCTTTGTAGTCACCCCGCATGGGACTCTCAACGGTACGATCGATCTGGGCGGGGCCGACCGCACCTTCGCCGGGGTTTACAGCAACGAGAACGATCCGTTCTTCGACTTTATCATCAACGCGAAACTCGTCGGCACCGGCGGATTTATCAAAGGAGGCAGCGGCTCCGACGACCGGAGCTGGATGGTCATGAATGCCCAAAACACGTACACGGGTCAAACGCGGTTGCAAAGCGGTTCCGAGCGGTTGTATTTGACCGTGAACAACGCACTTCCGTCCGGGACCGCACTCATCGTAGAAAATTTCACTTCCCTTTACCTGACCAATACTACCGGGAACACTGGGAACGTCGGTTTCGCGCAATCCGTCGGATCACTGTCCGACGGCGGCACGGCGGGCGGGGTCATCCGGCTCGGCACGCTCGATTCCACGTCCGCGGTTCTGACCGTCGGCAGCGATAACACCTCGACCAGTTTTGCCGGATCGATCACCGGCGGCGGCAGCCTGGTCAAAGTCGGCACCGGAACTCTGATCCTTTCCGGAAACGGCACGCTCGATCACGAGAGCGGGTTTACCGTTCCTTCGACCTATTCCGGCGGAACGATCGTCAACGGCGGCACGCTGCTGGTCAACGGCCAGACCGGCACGAATTCCGGCACCGGCACCGGGCTAGTGGTCGTGA
Organism: Fimbriiglobus sp.; assembly: GCA_036493815.1. GTDB lineage: Bacteria > Planctomycetota > Planctomycetia > Gemmatales > Gemmataceae > DASXPC01. The sequence goes on from DASXPC010000121.1 coordinate 1,700, forward strand.
ATACGGGCGCCACCCTCGGCGGCACCGGCCGCGTCGGTGGAAACGTTACCGTCAACCCGGGCGGGACGATTCGGGGCGGGGCCTCGGGTACGATCGGCACGCTGACCGTCGCCGGCAACCTAACCGCCGTCGCCAACACCACCGGGAACGGGGCCGAACAAATTCAGGTTACCGTCAACACCACCACGGCCAGCTTGATTCGGGTCAACGGGTCGATCAACTTTCAAACGCTCGGAGAAGCCCTTGTCGTCAATATTGAGAACGGCGGTGGGCTCGTCCTCCACACGCCCTACTCGCGAACCATTGCCACGGCGACCGGCGGCATCTTCCTGAATGGGACCAAACTGTCCAACGGAACCTCACTCGACCCGGGTACGGACTTCGTACTGACTTCCCCGGATTTCGAGTATTTCACCGCGGAATCGCTCACCATCGGAAATGGGGGCACCTCGCTCATCCTGAACTTTACCCCGGTCCCCGAACCGGTCACCGTCCTCGGCTTCGCGGCCGCGGGACTGGGACTCGCGGAATTCGTGCGGCGGCGAATTCGGACCTGAAACGATAAAAGAGCGAACGGAAGTCGGACTTCCGTTCGCTCCCGATCCCGTCGCGGAAATCTTCGCTCGCCTACTTCCTGTAATACTCCACGAACCCGATCATCATTTCCTCGTACGTCTGGTTGCCCCACCGCACCCGCTTGGCCGGGTCGGGGTTGAACGGGTTGCCGGTCGAGTTGTCGTAGGTGGCAAAGCACTCCACCCGCCCTCCGGCGGGAATCGTCACCGGCTCCGCCAGCTCGTACTGCACTTGCCAGTTGAAGTCGTACTTCGGCACGTTCAAAAGCGTCTGCCGCGTCTCCTTCCCGCCCGGCCCCGGCGTCACCAGCTCGAACCGGAACGACTTGCCCCGCAGGTGCATGTGCGGCGTGAGCGATAAAATCACCGATTCCTCCGGAAATTCCTGCACCGATTTCACCCGGTAGTTCGCGGCCCCCGGCGGGATGTTAAACCGATGGTTCATGACGGCAATCGACGACACCTCGTGCTTCGGCGGCGTCTTCGACACCAGCACCCCCACCATCGACCGGTCTTTCCCGGCCTTGCCGTTGGGCGTGTAGTGCATTTCGAACAGCACCCGGCACCCCTTCGGAATCTTCTTCGCATACCCCTTCGGCAAGACCGTCGGCTGATCCCCGGGCACGTACGCGCCGAGCATCAGTTCGCCGAAGTTCGTTTCCCGCGCCAGGTCGTGCAGGGTTTGGCCCGGCGGCAGGATGAAGGCGATGATGTGGTGGACGACGGCCCGGTATTCCGGCCGGACTTCGACGCCTTCGATCCAGGTGTCTTCGGGGAACGGGTCGCCGGCAAGGACGTACTGATACGGCATGCCGATGAGGCCGCCGAGGTACTGGGCGGGCACGGTGATCGGCTTGTTCATTTTGAGGACGAGTTCCGGCGTCCGGGGCAGCCGCCAGCCGGTGACGAACGGCCGGGGCTCGGGGGCGTCGGCCGGATTGCCTTCCGGGCAGCCGCGCTCGATCCAGGCCAGGAGCATGGCCTTTTCGTCCGGCGAGAGCCGGCGGTCGTTCTTGAAGTGACCCAGCGGAGCGTCCGCATGCCACGGCGGCATGGTGCCGTTGGTCACCACTTCCTGAATCATGTCCGACCAGCCTTTGGCGGACTTGTACGTGAGGAGCGAAAACGGTCCCGCCTGCCCCGGCCGGTGGCAGCCCTGGCACCGCGCCTGCATAATCCGCTCGACCTGCTTATGAAACGTGATCTCCTCACCGCCGGCCGCCGGGGCGGTCGATTTCGGTTTCGGCAGCAGGCAGCCCGCCGCGGGGGCGTAGGGTACTCGGATTTCCTGCCCGTCCACGTACGCCGATAAAGCCGATGCGAGTTCGCTCGTCCCCTGCTTGGCCCGGGCGACGTTCGGCGAATACTGGTCGTCGATCCGACCGGCGTACCGCACCGTGCGGGTCGAATCCAGAAAGGCGACCGTCGGCAGTCGCACCACCGCAAACTTCCGCGCCACCGCCCGGTCGGCGTCCCGCACCGCCGGGAACGGCAGGGCCGTATCCTTCCCGTGCTTGACGATATCCGCCGGCTCGTCGGTCGGGTGGCTGTAGACGGCCACGAACGTGATCCCCTTCGGCGAATACTTCTTGTACAACTCGCTCAGCCGGGGCACGTAGGCCGTGCTGACCGGGCACCCGGCGGCCAGGAACACCACCACCGTCCCCTTCGAATCTCGAGTCCGGTCGGCCAGCACCCACAGCTTGCCGTCGGCGGCAAGGGGCAGTGTGAAATTGGCGATCTGCGTCCCCACCGGTGCCGGGGCGTCGCCCGCCCAGACTGCCGGTGCCAGAGCGAACAGGACAAGGAGGCTCGACGTTCTCAAGGGAAACTCCTGGATGTGCGGCAAAGAGGCGGCCGTAACAATATTTCTACTTCACGAACGAAAAGGTTTCAGCGCGGGACTTTCTAGACGGAAAAATGAACTTGGAGTTTCGTAAATCGTAGTACAGACGGATTACATCAGGTTTCAGAGCTTAAATGGCCACCTTTCATCCAATATTTGAAGAATATTACGACGTACTTCTTCGACCGATTTTGTGCCGTCCACTGTAACGATGTTCGGATGGTGGGCCGCGGTCTTAAGGAAAATCTCACGGGCAGCCGCAAGAGATTCCAGTTTCTCAAAATGATTGGGTACTTCTCTCCGGCCCTGAGAAATTCGAGCGAGACCCACCTCCACCGGAACATCGACAAGGAAGACAATGTCGGGAATAGGAAATTCGGTCGTCATAGCGTTAGCTAACGCGGAGACGTCACCTCCTTGAGAACCTTGGTAGGCAATGGTCGAATAGAAGTAGCGGTCAAGAATAACAGTTTGTCCGCTGATAAGGGCGGGCATTATCCGCTCACGAACGTGTTCGCGTCGATCTTCTGTCAGGATTCTCAATTCTTCCGGTAAGGAAAGTCGCCCATCCTGCGCGGACCTTCGTATCTGACGGCCCCAATTACCATCCGTTGGCTCTTTCGAACAGACGCATGGGATCCCCTTCGCCTTCAAATGATCGGCGAGAAAGGCCTGCTGTGTCGTTTTTCCCGCCCCGTCGATTCCCTCAAAGGCAATCAACGTACCGGGGTCGCTCCGAATCATAGGGTCATGGTATCGGCTGGTAAAGATTTGAGAAAAAGTTGTAACCGCCCGGCCTCCTGATGCAGTATGAGGGGGGAATGATCCACGGGCCCGCCATGACCGCCGACCGCGAAAACCCAATCGTCCGCGTCATTCGCCGGGCGGCGCGAAACGAGTCCGCCGGGCTGACGGACTGCGAACTTCTCGGCCGGTACTCCGCCGAGGGGGATTCCACGGCGTCCGAGGCGTTATTGCACCGCTACGGCGGCACGGTCTGGCGGGTCTGCCGGGCGGTGCTGGGGGATTCGCCCGCGGCCGAAGACGCGTTCCAGGCCACCTTCCTCGTGCTCGTCCGCCGGGCGGGGTCGATCCGCCGGCCCGAGTTGCTCGCCCACTGGCTGCACGGCGTCGCCCACCGCATCGCGTGCCGGGCCTGGAAAACGCACGCCCGATCGCTGCGGTTAACAGAGGTGGACGCCATGGCCACCGCACGCCCCGACACCCGGGTAGACGACCGGGATTCGCATCGAGTCTTGCACGACGAATTACAGCGGTTGCCGGTGAAATACGCGGCGCCACTCGTGCTCTGTTACCTGGAAGGGCGGACCACCGAAGAAGCGGCCGAGCAGCTACAGTGTCCGGTCGGCACGGTGAAGGTTCACCTGATGCGCGGCCGGGAGATGCTGAAAGGCCGTCTCACACGCCGGGGCGTGACCGCGGCCGTGGCCGGAACGGTATTGATCCCGGCGACGTCGAATGCGGTCCCGATCCGTCTGATCGAAGCTACGCTCCACTCGGCCGCGACACACGCCGCCGGCGGGGCCGTCGAACCCCTGACTCAACACCTTCTGCGGGGAGAACTGCTCGCCATGACCGGGAAACGCTTACTCCTTCCATTCGCGGTGAGTCTCATCGCCTGCGTCGTCGGCGGGTTTGGATACTTCGCCCTCGCAGGCCCTAACGGTTCCACGTTCCCCCCGGTATTCCACAAGGCCCCCGCCGTGAAAACCGACCGCGAAGCCTTGCAAGGCACCTGGAACGTTTCGACGTTGGAATCGGACGGTATCAAAATCGCGGACCAGATGGTGCAGGGTTCGAAGATCGTGCTCAAGGGAAACGCGTTTACGACCGCATCGATGGGTTCGACCTACGAAGGAGCGTACACGCTCGACCCGGACAAGTCGCCGAAGACGATTGACATGACGTTCACAAAAGGGCCGGAGAAGGGGAACACGGCCCTCGGCATCTACAAGCTGGACGGCGATACGTGGACGATTTGCCTGACGGTGACGGCCAAGGAACGGCCGACGAAATTCGAGGCGAAGCTGGGCAGCGGCCTGGCTCTGGAAACGCTGAAGCGATCCACCGGCGACGATCCGAAACCTGCGGCCAAGCCCGACCAGACAAAGGTCGCTCCGCCAGCCGACAAGAAAGCGGCCGAGGAATTGAAGCGTTTCGCCGGCGAATGGGAAATGGTCTCCGGCGAAATGAGCGGCCAGGCGATGCCCGCGGTCATGTCGAAAACTATGAAGCGGATCGTGAAGGACGGCGAAAACACCGTGACGATGGGCGGCCAGGTCTACTTCAAGGCCACCCTCACAGTCGATCCGTCAAAAACCCCCCGCACCATCGACTACGCCATGACCGAAGGCCCGACCAAAGGCAAAACCCAACTCGGCATCTACGAATGGGAGGACGGTACCCTGCGATTTATCTTCGCCTCCCCCGGCCAGGACCGGCCGAAAGACTTCACCACTAAGGCGAACGACGGAAAGACGCTCAGCGTGTGGAAGAGGGTGAAGCCCTAATCGGTGCCGGTAACTCCCCGTTTTGGTATCGCCGGGCCGCCACGGAGGGCGGCCCCTACGAGATGCGCCGTTGTAGGGTCCGGCCTCCGTGCCGGACCGCGTGAGGCGATGCCCCGCAACAATCCACGGACCGGATCTGCCGGGTGTAGGGTCCGGCCTCCGTGCCGGACCGCGTGAAGCGATGCCCCGCAACAATCCACGGACCGAATCTGCCGTGTGTAGGGTCCGGCCTCCGGGCCGGACCGCGTGAGGCGGGCGACTTGGAGGCGTTCGCGCACTGGTTCGAAGAATACCTGGCGGACGCCTGGGGTCGCCGGATCGAAGCCGACCTCGCGGCCGGGCTGGATGCCGCCGGGCGGCAAGTCGACGCCGAATTCGACGCTGGCCGTTGCACGCCGCTTTGAATCACTTAGCCACTCGCGATCATACGTAATAACAAATCCCCATGCCCCTGCCCCTCCCCGGCTGCCACCGGTACCTGAACCGCGTCGCCCCGACGCCGCTGGTGCCGGTGCAGCTCGACGCGGCGCTCCCGCCCGTCTGGTGCAAGCTCGAATTCCTGAACCCGTCCGGCTCGACCAAGGACCGCATCGCCCGCTTCATTCTCGAAAAGGCCTGGCGGCTCGGCCGCGTCAAGGCCGGGGACCGCGTGATCGAAGCGTCGAGCGGGTCCACCAGCATCGCCCTCGCCCTCGCCTGCGCCCAGATGGGCCTGAGGTTTCTCGCCGTGATGCCCGAGGGCGTGTCGAGCGAGCGGGTCTATCTCATCCGGGCCTACGGCGGCGAAGTGACCACGACGCCGAAGGAACTGGGCATCCGCGGGGCCATCGCCGAGGGGGAACGGCTCGCGCAGGAACCGGGCGTGTTTCTCCCCCGGCAGTTTTCCAACCCGGATAACGCCGAGGCCCACCGCCTCGGCACCGCCCGCGAAGTCGTCGACCAGATCCCCGGCGGCCGCGTCGACGCCGTCGTCTCCGGCGTCGGCACCGGCGGCACCCTCGTGGGCATGTTCGACGGCTTCACCGAAATCGGCTGCCGCGTCGTCCCCGTCCACGCCCGCCCCGTCAACCTCCTCGGCACCCCCGAAATCGAATGCTGCTCCTTCAGCAGCCGCATCCCCGGCGTCGCCGACCGCATCTCCGAACTCTTCCGCGAAGACAAGCTCCCCGGCCTCGTCACCGTCGAAATCAACGACGAAGACGCCCTCGCCGTCACCCGCAAACTGATCCGCCTCGGATTCCCCGTCGGCCCCAGCTCCGGCCTCAACTACGCCGCCGCCCTGCACATCCTTTCCACCTTCAACGACCCCGAAACCCACGTCGTCACCGTCTTCCCCGACCGCATGGAACGATACTTTACCACTGAACTGTTCAAGCCTTACGTCGATTAACGACACGTTCCCTCCCCCCTCGACGGGGGAGGGTCAGGGTGGGGTGGAGAATTCCAATCGCCTCGTCCCAGAAGGATTTGCAAACTGGGCTTGACACGCCCAACCGAAATGCGCGACTATCGTCCCCGTTAGGCCTCTTCTCTGTTCCGGCCCCACCGTACGGCGGCGCAAGCCAAGGTTCGGTGGGGTTTTTTCGTTAGCCCAAGCCCATGAAACTCTATCGGGCCATGCGAGCGGACTCGGACGGCATGCCCGCGGTCGGGCCGACGGCCCGGACTTTGGGGGTGCGTGGCCTCGAAGCCGCGCCTTTCGAAGACGTGCCGGCACTCCAACCGACAGACGTCGTTCCACCGCGAGTCGGCGGCATGTCAGTCACACCGAATGATCCGATCTACCTTCCCCCTCTGAGATTACCCATGTCGATGGGCGGGAAGGGAAAGGATCCGATCTGGCAAATCGATACGGCGGACATCGGTCCCGACTTGTTGTTCCGACAAGATTCAACGACGCACGGACTTCTCGAACCGGTCCGACCGATGACAAGGGGCGGCCTTCAATCCGCTTTGGAGGCGACACGACCCAAGTGGATACGGTATATTGGCTGAGAGAACTTGGGGTGAAATATGCCAACGCCATACGACCGATTGAAACTCGCCTGGGTTGCCACCGACCGGCGGACGGCCCTGAACCGTACCGTCGAGGAGATGGCTGCCGAAGGGGTGAACCGCGTGGACCTCGACGCGGCCTTGGGACGATTGCTCGACGACGTCCGAGCCGCAGGGGCGGACGACGAAACCGAGGAAGAGATCACGGGGATCGGGGACCGACTCCACGGCTGGGTCGTGGAATCCCGCCGCATCCGGACGAAGCCCGCGACGACACTCGGCGCGGCTCCGCCCTTCCCGGCCGATCCGGTCCAGGCACCGGTTTCCTGACCCGGCCCCACCGAACGGCGGCGCAAGCCAAGGTCCGGGGGGAGTTGTTTGCAAGTTCTGACGGCCAGGTAAACCAATCGCGCCCAATTCCGTCGGCTTAGGGTAGGTGGAAGTAGCGAACAGGCCGATTCTTTTGGGAGAAATCCTAGGGAGGTTGATGCGGGCTGGATTCGGCGTGGTAGAATTCAAGGTATCGGGAACGCATGTGCGCTATCTATTGTGAGGCAGTCATGGCCGTAAGAGAGAAATTGGGAACGGGAATTTACAGCGTGTCGGAGGCGGCCATCTATGCCCGCGTCTCGTCACAGAAAATGACTCGTTGGGTTTTTGGTACTTCCGATCAGCTACCGATCCTTACGCCACAGTATGGCCGAAACGATGAGCGTGTCGTTAGCTTCCTAGATTTTATCCAAACACTCGCCATCCGCGAGATACGCATAAATAAACATATCAGCCCAAACAAGATTAGACAAGCCCTCGATTATGCAAAGACTCGCCATGGAATGGAGTACCCCTTTGCGATGCGAAATTACACTTTTTGGAGCGGCAACGAAATAATCATATGCCCAGACCAGAATGATGAACACATCATTCAAGCGAGCGGCAAGGGGAAAGGGCAACGCTTGATGAAGTTTATGTGGCTGCATATGGACAAACTTAGTTTCGATGCGACTACAAGTTTATGCAACAGTTACCAGATACATGCCGCTTACGGGACAACGATTACAATGAACCCGAAAGTACGGTTCGGGGAACCCATGTTACCGTGCGGCTATTCGGCCTCTGCAATCTGGGACGCGATACACGTCGAAGGCGGTCCGGACGAGGCAGCCAAGGCGTACGACATGCCTCTTAATGAGGCAATGGCGACTTATTCATTTTACGTTGATCATATTGGGCAAATGGCCGCGTGAATTCGTCCCACAAGTTTCTGTTCGATGAGTGCCTGGCTGAATCTGGAATGCAAAGGATTGCTGCTTCCAGAGAAGGGGTCGGACATGAATATGCGCATGTTGTGAGCAAGTACCGACAAGGAATAGTAGACGAAGAATTGATACCCAAGGTGGCAGCTGAAGGAGGGTGGACAGTCATTACCTCGGATAAAGGGAGACAACCCGGCGATAAACACAAAATGCCGCAATTGTGTTTGGACTTCGGTGTCAGGCATGTCATGGTATCGCAAACAATCTTAAAAATGAAGCTCGATGAAAGAGTCGAACTGTTCGTTTTCAGTTGGCCTTTGTTTATTAAAGCCGCCGAAGACGATGGATTGCGATACAGTATGAAGTTGCTGACATCGAAGAGACTTTTGGCCAGGGGCGTCGGTATCGACCTTATTCAACCGAAAATGAAGGGAAACAACGTCATTAAAACCGTAGGCCAGTTGGAAATCGGTTTCTCTGGATAATCTTACACCTCATTCCCGACAGTATTTCGAGCCATTCCGGCTCGATTGATTTCATACAAGGCACCAATCACAGGTGTATATTCCGAACTACCCCACGCTCGTATGCTTCCGCCGCGGCTTTTTGGCCGTGGTTGTGATGTCGATGATTTGGCCCGTGTCGGCCAGGGCCATGTGGAACCGTTTGTCGCCTTCGAGGCGGTGCACGGTCATGTGGTAGTTCTGGCTGGTGTGGGCGAGGTAGGGGCGGTCTTCGGGGGATTTCGGGGCGCGGAGTTTGCCCCAGGAGCCGTCGCCGAGGTAGAGGATGCCGCGGTCGTTGTCGACGTGGCCGGCGAGCATGGGGTGGGTGCGTTTGAAGGTATGGTCGTGGTGTTCGAGGACGACGTCGACGTTGTATTTTTCGAACAGGGGGACCCAGAATTTGCGGTTGCCGGCGCCGGTGCCGCCGCCGGTGTTGGCGCCGGCGTCGGGGTTGCGGTACGACGGGTAGGCGGGGACGTGGTTGGCGACGAGGAGGTGGGGGCGGTCGGTGCGGTCGCGGAGGGCCTTGTCGAGCCAGCTCGTCTGTTCGCCGCCGATGGGGCAGACGTGTCCGGTGTCGAGAATGACGAGGCTCAGGTAGTTGCCGAAGTCGAGGGCGGCGTAGCTCGTGTCGGGGTAGAGGCCGTCGTGCAGGGCGAAGTAGAACGGGGCCTTGTCGCGGGTCTTGTTGTAGCTGCCGTTGACTTCGTGGTTGCCGATGCCGACGACCATGGGCACGAGCCGGCCCTTCGAGTCGATCATCGTCTTGGCGTAGTTGCGGTAGAAGGTCAGGCTGGTGTTCGTGCTCCGGCCGTTGTCGTAGCCGAGGTCGCCGCAGATGAGCGCGAACATCGGGTCCTGCTTCGCGGCGATCACGTTGTTGGCCACGGCGTGCAGGTTCGTGCCGCAGTCGCCGCCGGAGACGAACGTGAACGCGTTCGTCAGCTTGGCGGGCATGGTGCGGAAGTGGTAGTCCGGCGAGTTCGTACCGAGGGTGAAGCGGTATTCGGTGCCGGGCTCAAGGCCGGTGATTTCCGTGCGATAGGTGGTGAACGCCGAGAGCGGGTAAGGCTTGGCGGTGGGGGTAAATGTTTTCGTGGGGCCGCCGTAGCGGTGGCCGACCGTCACCGGGGCCGCGTCGGCCGCGGTGCCGATCCACTGCACCGTCATCGTGGTACAGGGGTCGCGCTGCCAGGTGAGGAAGAGCGTATCCGGGTCGAACGCGCCGGGCTTATCCGGCTTCGGCCGGCGGTCGGGCACGAGCAGCGACGGGCCGGAGGCCAACGCAGCGGCCAACGTCTCGAACGAGAACCCGAGGAAGTCGCGGCGGTCCATGGTGACACGGGGAAGGAGGTGTGTTTCGACGTGGAGCAATCTACCGCACCCGGCCGAGAGGTGAAATGGGCCGGGGAGGGAATTCGCCAACTCTTAACGAACGGAGCGTCCGGTGAGGACGATCCGTTTCGAAAACTACCCATCGCGGCGATGAAATTAATCCCGCCGCGGTCCCCGGTCGTCACGTCGCGGGCCGCGATCGCCGCCCCGGTCATCCCGCCGCGGCGGTCCGCGATCCCCGCCGCGGTCGTCGCGGTAGTCGCGTTGCGGGGGCGGTCCGCGGTCGTCGCCGCCGGGACCGCCCGGTCCGGGGCCGCCGTCACCGGCTCCGGCTAAAAGCACTTTGCGGGAGAGTTTCACGCGGCCCTGGTCGTCGATGGCGATGACTTTCACTGTAACCTTGTCGCCGACGCGGACGACGTCGTCGACCCGGCCGACGTAGCCGACGTCGAGTTCGCTGATGTGGCAGAGGCCGTCGCGGCCCGGGGAGAGCTCGATGAACGCCCCGAATTCCTTGATGCTCGCCACTTTTCCTTCGTAGATCGTGCCGACCTTGATCTCGGCACAGAGGGCTTCGACCTTGGCCTTGGCGGCCTCGGCCCCGGCCGCGTCGGAGTGGGCGATCGACACCGTGCCGTCGTCCTCGACGTCGAGCTTGGCCCCGGTCTCTTCCTGAATGGCGCGGATCATCTTGCCGCCCGGGCCGATCAGAAGGCCGATCTTTTCGGGGTTGATCTTCACCTGCAAAAGGCGCGGGGCGTTGTCGCTGATCGTCTTCCGCGGGGCGCGGAGGACGCTGAGCATGACTTTCAGGATTTCCCGGCGGGCGGTGCGGGCCTGGTCGAGGGCGCCGCGGACGACCTGCTCGCCGATGCCGTCGAGCTTGATGTCGAGTTGGATGCCGGTGACGCCGTTCTGGGTGCCGGCGACTTTGAAGTCCATGTCGCCGTAGTGGTCTTCGTCCCCCTGGATGTCGGTGAGGAGGGCGTGCTTGTCGGGGCCGTCGGAGACGAGACCGATGGAGATCCCGGCGACCGGCTGCTTGATCGGCACGCCCGCGTCCATGAGGGCGAGGCACCCGCCGCAGACGCTCGCCATGCTGGACGAGCCGTTCGATTCGAGAATTTCCGAAACGAGCCGGACGGTGTAGGGGAATTTCGACGGGACCGGCATGACGGCCTTGAGCGACCGCTCGGCCAGCATGCCGTGGCCGATTTCCCGCCGGCCCGGGCCGCGGATCGGCTTGCACTCGCCGACGGAGTAGGGGGGGAAGTTGTAGTCGAGGGAGAACTTTTTCGAGTACTCCGGCATGAGGCCGTCCACCTTCTGCTCGTCCTGGGTGGTGCCGAGCGTGGTGACGACCAGGGCCTGCGTTTCGCCCCGCTGGAACAGGGCGGAGCCGTGGGTGCGGGGGAGGAGGCTGACGTCGCCGGAGAGGGCGCGGAGTTCGTCGTGTTTGCGGCCGTCGATCCGGGTGCCGCCGAGCGTGATCTCGCGAAAGATTCGTTCGCGGAGGACGTCGAGCGCCCCCGAGACTTGCGACGCGGTGTACTTGGTTTCGGTCGCCCCTTCGGGGATGTACTCGAGGGTGATCTTCTTCTTGAACTCGTCGATCGCGGCGTAGCGTTCGAGTTTGCCTTCGGTGAGGTACTTCTTGCGGAACTCGGCCCCGTGCTTCGCGTACATTTCGTCTGCGAGCGGGTGGGCGGGCACCATCGGCGGCAGCGTCTTCGGTCCCTTGCCGGCCTTGGTGCGCAGCTCTTCGATCGCTTCGATGATAACCTGCATCTGCTTGTGGGCCGACGCGATGGCGTCCGCCGCCTCGGCTTCCGGCATTTCCCGGGCGAACCCCTCAATCATGCAGATGCCGTCCTTATGCCCGGCCACGATCAGGTCGAGGTCGCTCTCTTCCATCTGCGTGTGCGTCGGCAGCAGAACCAACTGGCCGTTCACCCGGCCCATCCGCACCCCGGCCACCACCTTCAGAAAGGGAATGTTGCTCACGTGCAACGCCGCGCTCGCCCCGATGATGCCCAGCACGTCCGGGTCGTTCTCCTTGTCCGCAGACAGGACCGTCGCCATGATCTGGACTTCGTTGATGTACCCGACGGGGAACAGCGGGCGGACCGGGCGGTCGATGAGCCGCGAGGTCAGCGTTTCCTTCGTGCTCGGACGGGTCTCCCTCTTGATGAACCCGCCGGGAAACTTGCCCGCGGCATAGGTCCGTTCGCGGTATTCGATCTGGAGCGGGAAGAAGTCCCGGCCGGGGATCGGTTTGCCTTCGACGACCGCCACGAGCACGGCCGTTTCGCCGTATTTCACGAGCACGGCCCCGTGGGCCTGCTTGGCGAGCTTTCCGGTTTCGAGGACGAGAGTTTGACCGCCGACTTGACATTCGACGCGAGTTTCAGCCACGGGAATTGTCCCTTTCACATAATTGGGTGGGTCTGCGTACCGCTATGGGGGGGGAATCTAAGACGGGCGCGCGGCCCGCCGGGCGCCCGCGGACCGGGGCGAATCGAAGCGAAGGAATGGCGGAAGTTACTTGCGCAGCCCGAGTTTGCCGATGACCGTGAGGTATCGGTCCCGGTCCGTCTGCCGGAGGTACTTGAGCAGGTCGGCCCGGGAGCTGACCATTTTCAAGAGTCCGCGACGGCTGGCGAAGTCCTTCTTGTGCGCCCGCATGTGCTCGGTCAATTCGTTGATCCGAGCCGTCAGGATTGCGATCTGCACTTCCGGGGACCCGGTGTCCGCGTCCCCCCGCCGGAACTGAGTGATGAGTTCGGTCTTGCGGTCCTTCGTGATCGACATCGCCCGATCCTTTACGCTGGTTTACGTCCTCCGCCGTCCCCCGGTACTGCCCACGGGTCCATGACAACAGGTTTCCACACACGGTTTTCGGACGAGTGAGATTTACGGCGCCGCCCGGCGGCGGGCAAGGGCGCGGGGGGATTTGCGGGGTTTCACCAGTTTCCGTCAGGCCGGTTTGGTGGAACCGGGCACGAGTCGTCGGAGGGTATCAGGCGTTTTCTGGTGAACCCCGTCCCACCAGGGCAGAGGGGACGAGACACCCCCGCCCCGGCGGGACGGGGTTCGCATCGGTGCCATTTTCGTGGCCGAAGGGATCGGTTTCTTTCATCTTGGTATTCTCCGTTCTCGTCCGATAAACTCTCTTTTCTCTGCACGAAACATCATTACGGTTTCCCATTGTGTCTCAACCTTTCTGGCGAAAATGGCACCGGTGGGCCGGGTTCGCGTTCTTCCCGCTGCTCCTCTTCGCCGCGCTGACGGGCATTCTTGCCGGCGTATCGGAAATGACGAGCGAGGACGAGGCCGCCCGGGAGGCGGCCCGCGACCGGGTGAGCGCCGTCCGGCTGCCGGCGGCGCCGGCCGCGATTGAGCCGGTCGCCAAGGCCCTCGCCGCCGCGGCGGAAAAAGCCGCCGGAGCGCCCGTCGATAAAGTGACGATCGACTTCAAACCCGATCCGCCCACCGTCACCGTCTATCTCGGCCGGCCCACCGGGGGCGAAGACAAGAAACTCGTTTACGACTTCTCCGGCCAGCTCCTCCGCGAAGAATCGTACGTGGACAAGCCCTTCCTCACCCGCCTGCACTCGGGCGAAGCCTTCGGCGACTGGGGCCTCGTCCTCGGCACCGCCTGGGGCCTGTCGCTCGTTTTCCTCCTGACGTCCGGCCTCGTCATCTACTTCGCCATGCGAAAATCCGGCCGCAAGGGCCTGGGCAAACTGTTCTGGTAAGTTGCGCTGCCGCCCGGTTCTCTACAACAACGAAGCGATTCGTCCCCTTCCTTCCGGACGTGCTGCCATGTTCCGTTCCCTATTCGTTACCGCCCTGGTCGTTGCCATGACCCCACTTGCCGAGGCCGCGGACAAGCGGCCGATGACGTTCGACGACCTCATGGCCTTCAAGCGGGTGGCCGACCCGCAGATTTCGCCCGACGGCACGCAGGTCGTTTACGAAGTGACGGAAATCCTCGACGTGGCGGCGAACAAGAAGCAGACGCACCTCTGGTTGGCGGCGACGGACGGGAAGACGCCGCCCCGGCCGATCACGTCGAGCGGCAAGCGGGACGCCCACGGCCGGTGGTCGCCGGACGGCACCAAAATTCTGTTCGAAAGCACCCGCGGCGGTACCCCGCAACTATACCTCCTCGACCTCAAGATCGGCGGCGAGGCCAAAAAACTGACCGACATCGCCACCGGTGCCGGCACCGGCATCTGGTCGCCCGACGGCTCGCACATCGCTTTCGTCTCGGCCGTCTACCCGGAATTCAGCGAACTGCCTTATGCCGAAAGTAACAAGAAGAATAAAGAAAAGGACGACGCCATCGAAGCCAACCCGGTGAAGGCGAAAGTCTTCACCAGGCTCTTCTACCGCCACTGGGACGAGTACGTCGGCGACAAGCGGCAGCACCTCTTCGTCTGCAAGGCCGACGGCACCGATTGCCACGACGCCACCCCCGGCAACCGCGACGCCTATCCGACCAGCACCACGTTCAGCGTCGGCGACGATTTCGTTTTCTCCCCCGACGGCAAATATCTCGTCTTCACAGCCGTCCCGGCGAAGGGCGAAGCCTGGAGTACGAACCACGACGTCTGCCGGGTGAGCCTCGACAACAAATCGACCAACTGGGAAGCATTGACCAAGGACAATTTGGCCGCGGACTGCTCGCCGAAGTTTTCGCCCGACGGCAAGAAGCTGGCGTGGCGGGCCCAGAAGAAGCCGGGGCACGAGGCGGATAAATGGGATCTGGAAGTGGCGGATAGTAAACCGGATGGGAGCCTGACCGGCAAGCCGAGCGACATGATGTCCAAGCACGACCTCTCGGTGAACGAGTTCTGCTGGGGGACAGACCAGAAGATACTTTTCACCGCGGACCAGGCGGGATACGGCGTTTTATTCGAACTCGGCGGACAGTCCGATGGAACTCTGCCCCACCTTAAGGGAGGCGGCAGCGTGGGTTCGCTAAGTCGTTCGAGCGACGGCCGTCAGAT
>DASXPC010000122.1:0-3104 GCA_036493815.1 Fimbriiglobus sp.
CATCTCGACCAGCACCAGTTCCCGCTCGATGAGTTTGCGGAGTTCTTCCTTAAAGAGTTGCTTTTCTTTGGCAGACCGTTCTGTGCCGACGAGTTTGATGTAATCGCCCGACCGCTGACGGACCAACTGCCAGACTTCGTCGTCGGTGACCACCGCATCTTTTCCGATAACGGCCACGACCCGCACTTGGGCTTCCGCCAGGGCCGGGACGGCCGTGACAACCGGTTCTTTCGTCTCCGACTTGGCGGCGATAATGGTCGGCGGGTCCGTTTCGTGCGGGGCCTGGCTGCGGACGTTGCCGGGGAAGTTGTTCGTCAGCGTGGTCGATTGGCCGATCTTGGCCGTGGTCGTGGATTCGCACCCGGTCAGAAAGGCGGCCGTCAGCCCGACCAGGGCCCCACACGTCCTTGCTCGGCCGGCGTCCATGCCTGTCTCCGGGTCAAACCGGGGCCACGCGCACCCCCGGTACGGTCCGTCACCCGGGGCGGGTATACCATCACCAACCGGGGCTGCAAGGGGAAACGGAATGGACGAATGCCGCAATCTCGGACGGAAAGGCACGTTCTGGTAAACCAGGCAAATCCCGCTGCCTTTCGAAAGGACGAAAGGCCATACCGCCACGTTGAGATTAGCCGGTCTCAACCGATGCTTGCGACCCCGCGCGGCTACCGGTAGGATTTGGAAGAGATGTTTCCGCTCTCCCCCGGGGTGCTCTCCATGTCTATTCACACGATGACTTTGTCTCTGTTATTGGCCGTGATGGTGGAGACGGGTGTCCCGGCCCAAGCTCCGTCTGGTTCCCCGCCGGCTCCGGTCACAATGAACGCCAGGCAGGACTGGCAGAACATGCTGGACCAGTTGAAAATCCCCACGTCGGCGATGCGGAAGGGGCCGAGCGGGATGAACCGGAACGCCCCGGATTACCAGAACACCGACGAGGCGAAGGCGAATCCGTGGCCGAACCTGCCGGAGATGATGGTGACGAAGGCGCGGAAGCCGGTGACGACGCCGCAGATGTGGTGGGAAGTGCGGCGGCCGGAATTGGTCGAATACTTCGACTCCGAAGTTTACGGCCGGGTGCCGCATGACGTACCGAAGGTAACGTGGGAAATCGCCCCGGCGAACGCGGCCGGAGTCGGCGGTCGGGGCGGATTCGGGGGAGGATTCGGCGGCGGGTTCGGCGGTCGGGGCGGACCGCCAACTCCCACTGTCCCGAGCGTGACCAAGCAACTCATCGGCAAGGTCGACAACTCCGCCTGCCCGTCGATCACCGTGAACATTCGCCTGACCCTGACCCTGCCGAAGGACGCCACCGGGCCCGTCCCGGTCATGATGGACTTCGGCGGCGGTGGCGGCCGGAACCAGTACCTCGCCAAGGGGTGGGGCTACGCTCTCGTGATCCCGAACAGCATCCAGGCCGACAACGGCGCCGGCCTCACCCGCGGCATCATCGGCCTTACCAACAAGGGCCAGCCCCGCAAACCCGACGACTGGGGCTCCCTCCGGGCCTGGGCCTGGGGCGCCAGCCGGGCGCTCGACTACCTCGAAACCGAAAAGGCCGTCGACGCCAAGCAGGTCGGCATCTCCGGCCTCTCCCGGTACGGCAAAGCCGCACTCGTCGCCATGGCTTACGAACCCCGGTTCGCCATCGGACTCATCGGCTCCTCCGGCGAAGGCGGCGCCAAACTCCACCGCCGCTACTGGGGCGAACAGGTCGAAAATCTGACCGGTTCCGGCGAATACCACTGGATGTGCGGCAACTTCCTCAAGTACGGCGGCCCACTCGCCCCGTGCGACCTGCCGGTGGACGCCCACGAACTCATCGCCCTCTGCGCCCCCCGCCCGACGTTCATCAGCTACGGCGCCCCAAGCGGTCAAGGTGCGGAAGGCACGTGGGTCGACCAGAAGGGGAGCTTCATGGCCGCCGTCGCCGCCGGCCCGGCGTGGAAATTGCTCGGCAAGAAAGACCTCGGCACAACCGAACTGCCCCCCATCGGCACCGCCCTCGTCGACGGCGACCTCGCCTGGCGCATGCACTCCGGCGGCCACACCACCGCGCCGAACATCGACACGTTCGTGACGTGGGCGTCGCGGTACATCAAGGTACAGGAGAAGAAGAACTGATCGCGGGACTACCCGGGTTCGTCTCCAACTATGTACTCGAGGAAGTTTGATGACAAAGGCGATGTACTGTAGTTTGTGCACTCTCGTCCTGGCTTCTTGTGCAAAACAGGACGGGATGCCCGCGCGGAGCGATAGCCACAAACTTGAGGAAGGAAAGCCAACCTTGAACAAAGAATATCCAACGGTCAATGAAGCGGAATTAAAGGGGGTTGCTCGGACTCGTTTTGACAGTCCAAACCCGACTCCGGCTCAACTTGCCCGTCGGATGAAGAACAACAAGACCATTAGGGATATGGGTCTACCCGTTCTCGAGGATTTGCCCGTCAGTGAAGACGAGATTACGGCCAAACTGCGGAGCTCCGAAGAAATCGCAAAACGTTGCCTCGCGACAACCATTTGTTCGATCAAAGGCGAGACCAAAGATCAAGACTTTGTGGATTCACTCATTAAGGATTACTCGGCCACCGCTTACTTTTCTCCGGATGAGCAAAGGTTTATCAAGAACTCGAATCCTCCGAAGCAGAATCTCATTGACTTTGCCTGGCGCTATGAATGTGTCCATGTTTTCCTCTGGGCCATGGGTGACCGGGACACTCTTGGCGCGCCGAACGAGATTTGCCCAGTTTCCGAGGATATGAAACTGATCAAAAAAGCCGGCCCTAAGAAGTTCGTTGCCGAGGCGAAGCGTCGGCCGCCACAAGAAATCCTGGATGCGGCTGATTATTACTATCGCCTACATTGGGCTGTGATCGAACTCCGGATCAAGGGAAAGAAATCCGAACTATTGGACGAGGGCGTGATTCGCGAACGGCATCGCGCTTTCAACTGGCTAATTGGTTAGTACTTGTTTACCGTCCGACAGGAACCAAGATCGGCTTGGGTGCGCAGAGGGCGTTCTTGAGGTATTGGAACGGTTCGAGGAGTCGCTGGGTGCAGGTGCGGAGGACGGACATTAGCACGCTTTGGACGTGGGCCCCGGT
>DASXPC010000123.1:0-28891 GCA_036493815.1 Fimbriiglobus sp.
CGTCCGGTCGATGACGGCGTAGTACTTCTGCCGCAGGTCGCCGGGCATGTCTTTGAACAGTTCCTTGCCCAGCGCCGGCCGGTTGGTGGTGTCGTACGGCGGGCTGTTGGTCACCTCGAAGAACCCGACCGTGATGTACACGGCAAACGTGTTCGACGTCGTGGTGATGTTGTTTTCGATCTTCCGGAGCAACTCCTGCTGCATGTAGGGATGCGGGGGCGCGTTCTGGAGCGAGAAGACGCCGATTTGGACACCGGTATTGGGGTCGGCAACGGTGCGGGCCGGGGTACTGTTCACCCCTTGAATGCCCGGCACGTTGGCGTTGGGAAAGTACGTGTTGGGGGCCGACAGTGTGGCGACGCCGAATGATTTGAATGGCGTGTCGCCGGGGCCGGGTACCTGCACCACGGGCCAGGTCGCGGGGTTGGCCGGATTGAAGGTAGGGCTGGTGGAAGCCGGGTCGTAGGCGGGCTGGTACGCCTGGTTCGGCGGGGTCGTTCCGCGGCGGGCTTCCATGAGCCGGCCGAAGACGAACTTCGTGTTGTTCCACTGGCCCGACGGGTCGTACAGGTCGCTGACCTGGGTGTAGTAATTGCCCGATTGCGGGTCGGCCAGGGCCAGGAGCACCCGCGGGTCGGTAATCAGGTTGATGTTGATCTTGCCCGCGACCTTGCCCGCGTTCGGCGTGCCGTAGGTCCACGGCTTGACGGTGAGGAGTTCGAGGCCGCGGTACAGGGCGGCGGCGTCGGCGATCGACGCGGCGGACACTTTCAGTTGAGCGGCCATCGGGGCGGCGAGGTCGGGCGTCCACGGAGCGAGGTGCTGGTGCTTGAGGATCACGCCGGGGGCCGGGCTCGTGATGAACTGCTGCGTGAGTTGGTGGCTGGGCACGGCCGGGGCGAAGGTCGCTTCCAGTGCGTTCACCAGCGGCCGGTCGAGGTGAACCATCCACTCGAACGGGAACCAGAGGGTTTCATTCGGGTTGTTCGTCGGGTCCCAGGTACTGACCGGCCCCGAGGCGAACGCGACCGTCCCGTTGTGCCGGAAGAAGGTCGTCTGCGGGTTGGTGGTTTCGGCTGGAGTGGGTTGCTGCCGGGTGGTGAAGACGGGGTTCCCGGCCAGGGGCTGCTTGCGGCCGAAGGAATACCGAGTACTTGGTTGCGGAGTAGCACCAGGGCGCATAGCGCCCATCATATTTGAATTCGACGCCACCCGAACTGCGTCGTTCACCAGGTTCTGACCCTGCATCGTCTCGAACACATCCACGGTCAGGTATGGATTGACCGGCAGGTTGGAGTTGTAAGAGGGGTTGTTCGGATCGTTCGGCGGTAGAAACGGGTCGTTCGCCGGCAGATACGGGTTTGCGAGCCGGCGGAGCAGGATTGTCGGCTTGTTCGCATTCAAATTCGCCAGCGTCGTCGTAATGTTGCCCTCGGTTACGGCTGAAATCTCGTAATACATCTGGTTTGGCGGTATACCAGGGGTGCTTGGATTCGGGTCCTTGGGAACAGCAAGGTATCCGACTGCCGCTGCGGCGTTCAGTGCTTTTGGGTTAAATTCGTATTGCGTATTCACGGCTGAAGTATCCGGGCCGACAACAATGATGCCTGGTACACCTGCAGCGTTGGTCGTATCGCCGTAAACCCCACCGTTTGGGACGAGTTTAATAGCAGTAGGAAGTGACGGGTTTGAGAAGTCGTACTTGATGACCGCGTTTGCCCCGGCAAAATACATTCCGGTCACGTTGGACCGGTTCGCCAAATCGCCGTCGAGCGTCGTCCCGTTCGTGCAGACGACGACCTGGTACGGCCGGACAGTCGCGGTTGCGGGATTGTAGAGCGTCGTCGTCTGGTCGACGGCCGGCAACGGCTTGGTCCCGATCGTCTTGCCCGGCACCGGCTCGTTCGTCGCCGGGTTCAACAGCTCGACGAAGAACCGGACATGAAAATTGTTACTTCCTTGGTTGCCCGTGTCATTAGGATTTGTGACAAGTTCCGCGTACACCTCGTTCGTCACGAGCTTGGGCTTTTCGACGCCGAACACCACGCGGTTGCCAACGTACGTGGCATTTGCCTTATTCGGATCGAAGTTCGCAGAGTCTAACGGTTTGGTCGGGTCCACCGGGTTCCAGACGAACGCGGTGCTGATGTCGTCGGCGTCGATGAAGTCGACGATGTTGACCGCGAGCTGGGCGAGGTAGCGGAGGGCGTCGAATTGTGTGCCGGGAACGGTAGCGGTGGGAAGCATGTACCCGGTGCCGGTGGTGTCGAGTGCGGCCGAGGCGCCGGTGGCGACGACCAGCCGGTTGTAAATGTCGCGGGCGAGCAGTTGGCGGTCGGACCACGCCTGGAGGTACTCCGGCGTGTTGGACGGGTACACGTTATTCGGGCCGAGCGGCTTCATCGGGTCGGGCCGGTATTCGTGCAGCGGCCGGTTCAGGTCGACCGACCCCTGCAGGTAGGACATGATCGCCCGCATCTGGACGGGGGTCGTCTGGCCGGCGACCGAAACGTCCGGCCCGGTGACGCCCGGCGTCAGAGCGGGCGTGTCGGCTAGTGTGCGGGTCGGGTACGGCTGCCCGACGGCGAACTGGTAGCCGGAGTAGTTCTTGGTGTCGCCCTGGTAGTTGGGCACGAGGGCCGGCACGGCCAGCGAATTGCTGATCGTGGTCACGTTCATCCGGTTCGCGTTCGCGGGGCTGCGGCCGACGGGGAACGAAATGCCGGCCCCGGAGGTGGAGAACGTGCCGAAGCTGTACGGGGCCAGGTATCCGAGAGTAGAGGTCGTGCTGAGGCCCGTGTCGTCGCCGAATTTGAGGTTGAGTTTGCCCATGTCCGCCGGGTCGAGCGTGTGGCCGGTGCTCGTGCTGAACGCCGAGCCCACGAAGTACGGGTTGAACAGCGACGGGTGGTAGTCCTTTTCGCCGTCGAGGGCGGTGGAGGTCGGGTCGCCGTTGCCGTAGCGGGAGTTGTTCGTGTTGACCGGGTCGTTCCAGCGGGGGGTGGTGGCGAACGGCGAGAGCGATGCAAATCCGGGCTGACCGATGCCGGGCAACATCACTTTCATCGACCCGGTCGGGGCCGCACCGTCCCAGTCGAGAGGGGCGTAGTCCGGGGACGTGGCGGTCGAATACAACCGCGAGAGCATGGCCGGACTGCCGGGGGGGCCTTTCACCGCCCCAATTGGCGTCGTGTCGAGTGTCGGCGGGTTCGGTTGGTTGAGGGACGTCGGCGTTCCCGACGCTTGGAAATTTCCGTACCGGTCCATGATCAGCCGCTGGTATTCCTGTATGGCCCGCGGGTCTTTGGTCGCGTCGTTGAACACCCGTTGCGGGTTGATTTCCCAAGGGCCGAACCCCTGATTGGAACTGTGACCCGCCGTCAACGGGTTCGCGGCGGCCGCGAATCGGTCGATGTTCCCGCTGACCGAGAGGTTCACGCGGTTGTCGAGCGGGAGGACCAGCATGGCGAAGAGGGGCTTGTACTTCTTGCCGTTCCAGGTTTGCACCGGGGCGCCGAAATCGACCCAGATGCTGTCGTTTTTGGGGATGAGCAGGGCGGGGCTGCCGGCGTGGGGGTAGACCGAGCCGGCGAGGTTCTGCACGTCGCCGGTGACCGTGCCGTCGGCGTTCGGCGGCGGGTAGGGGAACTGGAAGCCGTTGTTCTGATCGATCGGGCGGGGGCGGAGGGTGAGGTATCGGCCGAGTGGATTGGTCCAGTTGGTGTTGGCGGCCGGGTTGAGGGCGTTCGCCACCGAGACCGGGTCGGCCGGGTTCTGGGCGAAGATCCAGGGCCGGTAGTACGACGGGATCAGCACTTCTCCGTTGAGCGGGTTGGCCAGGCCGAGGAATAAGTTGTTCGCATCCGGATAGGTGTAGTTGGCGTTCATGCCGACGTAGTTGCCGGAGACGGCCGCGTTCGGGTCGGTCCGGTTGCCGGTGCGTTCCGGGGTGGGGAAGCTAGGCGCGCCGGGCCAGACCGGTCCGACGGCCCCGCCGCTCGCCGCCATGTTCGGGAAGAGCGACGGGTTCACGTACATACTGCGTTTGATCGTCCCCAGCGGCGTCGTGATGTTTTCCTCGAACGCCCCGACCCCGGCGAAGGGGGTGGTGTTCATGGTCGCGTCGACGGTCGGGTTCGACGGAGACCCGGTGTAATACCAGCCGTACTCACTCCGGGCCAAGCTGTGCCCGCGGGCCGCGGAGTACATGCCGGTCTGGTCGTCGAGCTGGTCGTAGATCAGGTCGCCGAGCGCCATGATGGCCGGCAGGTCCCCGTCCGGGTTCGGCGGGGTGGTGCCGACGTCCTGGGCCTCGCGGTAAATGCGCGACCCGGTCGCCTCGGACCCGGCGTAGAGAACGAAGCTGAGCCCGATGACGGCGAACAGGGCGAGTAACGCGAGCACGACGATCAGAATCGTCCCGCGGCGGCGGACGGGCAGGGTCGGGTGAAGTCGCATCGGTCGTCTCCTCGCGGGGCGCGAACCCCGGGGCGAAGTCTCTGGGTACGCCCCCCTCCCCGCGGGGAGGGGGACTCGCATTACATGTCCTGAACCAGCGTCATCTGCCGGGCCCCGCGGTTCTTCGGGTCCCAGACGCGGAGTTTGATCTGGATCGCGTTAATGCGGACGCGGGTGTGGGGTGTCACGGCCGTCACACCCAGTTGTTGTTCCCACGACGACGCGTCCGGCGTCGTATCGAAAATGCGGGGGGCCGTTTCGAACTGCGACGACCCGGAGGTCGCGGACAGGGCCGCCTGGTTCCACGGCGGGATGTCGTCGAACGGGTAGTCGGGGTTCGGCACGTCGCCGGTCGGTCCGCTGAGCTGGGCGGGGACCGTGGGCTGGGTCGGGGTCATTTTCCGGTAGTTGCCTTCCCAGTTGGCCTTGATCTCGAAGCTGACGACGTTGGACATGACCACGTCCGAGCCGTCGGCCATGGACAGGAAGGCGTTGAACGCCGGGTCGGTTTGGAGGCCGGGCACGGTGGTGGAGCCCGGCCGGTTCGCCACGCTCAAGAGGTCGGCGACGGTGTTGATCGGGAAATGCCCCGGACTCCCGGTACGGATGCTGTAATTCGCGTTGGGGTTGGCCAGTTCCACCCCCGATTGCTCGGCCAGGAGTTGGACCCGGCGGTGCAGGTTGTAGAGCGGGGACCCGTCCGCGGTTTTGGTGCCGCTATCGACCAGGAAATAGGAGATGACGGCCCAACGGGTGGCGTAGGTCGTGGTGGGGTCCTGGACGAGGTTGTCGAACTTGTTGTCGAACGCGGCGCCCGGAGCCGTGGGGAGCCGGGGGCCGGTGAATACTTTCTGCCGGGTCTTGCCGTCCAGCTTCATGGCGAACTGCATCGCGTTGGCGTTTCCGTTCGGTCGGGAGAGCAGATTCACGATGCTGACGGGAAACAAATGACTAGGCTTTCCCGAGGGGCTGGCGACGGTCGAATAGTCCTTGGGGTTAGTCGTCGCGCCCACCTCCTGGTACGACGCCCCGAGCTGCACGATGCGGAACATCCCCGAGGACGGGAAGTCGGACGGGTTCTGGTCGAAGCGGACCTCGGACAGCTTGCCGTTGGCGACGGCGGGGTCGTCGAAGTGCGGGGCGGCGAGGTCGGCCTTGATCTTCTCGGACGACGAGCGGAGCTGGTGCTGCAGGTCGCCGATCGATTTCAGTTGGCTGAGCGTATCCATGCCCGTCTGGAACGCGGAGGCCAGAACGGCCATGATGACGAGGCTGAGCGCGGCGGCGACCATCAGCTCGATGAGCGTCATGCCGCGGCGGCGGGTTTGGTGCAAACGCATGAGTCACCCTCCGAATACAGAGTTCGAAGCGGGCGGCGGGCGAAGAACCCGAGCGGCCGGGCCGGCCGCGGTCCAACATTCCGGTCCCGATCACTGGGGCACGTCGTTGGCGACGAGCGGCCGCCGCTCGAACACTTCGACTACGCCCTTCATCACGTACAGGTCGCCGTAGTAGGTCGTTATGTTCGCCGGCAGCCCGGCCACGCCGGGCAGCGGCTTGATCGGCGTTTGCAGGTCTAGCCGGACCGTGCGGGTCGTTTCGTCGATCTCGAACCCGGTCACGCGGTAGAAGTTCGCGAGCCGGACCTGGTAGGCGTTGCCCGACGGCAGGATCGCCCACGAGGTGCCGTCGAGGATCCACGACCCGGCGCGGATGTTCGGCACGGCGTCGTTCGGGCCGTAGGTGAAGGTGGCGCTCGTGCTGCCGACGGTGAAGACCGCGGCGGTGGGCTCGCTGCTCCGCACGTTGCCGTAAACCATTTCCTCGTCGGCCGCCGGGTAATCCGGGTTGCGGGAGTCGTACACCACCACCGACATGTTGGCGAAGTTCGGGTTGCCGAGGGCGGGAAGCTGCACCATCCACGCCCACGTGTACCGCCCCTGGCGTTCAATGGGAAGTTGGGAGTTGTTCGAATCGAGGCGGTTGGCCGACCCGTTGTCGTTGTAGGTCAGGTCGTCGAGCAGCGTCGCGATGCGGTACGGGTCGATTTTGGATGGGGGCAGGTCTAATTCGACCGTCTTCAGCGACCGCCGGGGAATGCGGGGGGTCTTCGGCGCGGTCGAAAGGATCGTCTCCGCCATCCAGAACTGCTGGCGGATGTACGT
Organism: Fimbriiglobus sp.; assembly: GCA_036493815.1. Taxonomy (GTDB): domain Bacteria; phylum Planctomycetota; class Planctomycetia; order Gemmatales; family Gemmataceae; genus DASXPC01. The sequence continues at coordinate 6,624 of DASXPC010000123.1, forward strand.
CCCCACCGCCCGGGCCCGGAATCCACGCGGGTCGATATAGACGGGGTAACTCGGTTCGTCGCCGGCCAGGAGCACCGGCATCGAGTTCGGGTCGTTCGGGGTGACTGATTTGGTCGAGTTCATCGCGCCGTACGACGGGTCCTGCGGGTCCGCGAACGCGCGTGTGAACGGGTCCCGATTCGAGGCAGTCTGTTCCGTCACGTACTTCTTCCAGTGGGTCCGCAAAATGTTGTCTGCGGCGGCCCCGGCCTGGGCACAGCGGTCGTCCTTCAACGCCTGGCCGATCTGCAGCGCGCCGAGCGGGAACAGGGTCAGGAGCGCGATCATGCCGAGGGCCATGATGAACATGGCCACGATCACCTCCACCAGTGAGAGACCGGCCCGTCGCATTTTGTTCAGAGTCATGACAGTTCTCTCGTTCGTCTCGGAGGAAGAGCGGGCGGGACCGTCCGCGTTCCATCGCTAGAACCCCCGGTTGAATGCGTCACGTACGAATTTGTACATATCTTCATTAAGGTTCAGATTGTACTGATTCGTCAAATCCGGCATGAACGCCGAGTAGCTGCTGATCGCACCGGTTTTCGTGTAGACGGCCACGATCACGTGGTCGCCGGTCGCCAGCATCCGCTCCCGGTCGAAGTACCGGTACGTGGTGCCGGCAACGGTTGCCGGGGCCTTGATTTCACGAAGCGGGGTGCCGCCGAGCGTCGTGAATAACGTGCCGTCCGCGGATGTCTTTTCCGGCGGCGGCTTCGTTTCATTCCGAAGCCAGAAGCAGACCAGCCCGCTGTCGGTAAACATCACTTGGCCCGAGGGGGCGAAGATGATGTCGACGAATTGCAGGTCGGGGTTGGCCGGGATCGATGCCAAGGCCGGCAGGCCGACGCTCGGATTTCGGTAAACGGGGTACGGGTTCGGCGCGTTGGCGGGCGTGTCCGGCGTCATGTCGACCACCATGTTGGTCGGCAGGGTAACGATCGGCTCTCCCAGGATCGGGCGGGCGCTGCGGTAGAACCCGAAGAAGAACGTGCGGTAGAAGTTCGCGGCCCCGAGTGGCGGGTAGTCGACGGGGTAGAGGCCACTATTTCCCGGTGCGGGAGCCGCCCCAACACCCGACGGCAACAGCATCGGCGGGTTCGGCGGGCTCGGCGGGTATTGCTCGTTCGCCCGGAGCGGAATCAACGACTGGGCGAGGGTGATCTTGAAGCACGGGAACGTCGCATTCACCGGCGGGTAGAGGTTGGACGGGTAACCGAGCGGGTACCACGTCGGAGCCTGGCTCAATTGGGTGATGGCCTCGATCCGGTGGACGGTGCCGAAGTCGGCGAGGGAGAGGAGGTCGCCGACTTTGACGTCGAACGCGAGGACGTTCAGTCCGAAGACGAACACGCCGTATTGCGATGCGGCGGATTGGACGCCGTCTTCCTGCCGGAGGCCGCCGATGCCCTGATCGTATTTCACGACGAGGAACGGCGGGGATGGGTTTTGGACCTGGCTGAGAACGTAGCCGTCCGGGATCTGGTTCGGGGCCCAGAGGACGGGCATTTCGATGTACTGGGCTTCGCGGGCGACGTTGGGGTTGTTCGGGTCGCGGATGAGGCGGAGGCCGACGGGGACGCGGTCGCGGAGGGCGCGGTTTTTGGCGATGATGAGCCAGCCGGAGAGCCGGTCGGCTCCGCCGACGGTTTTGTACGAATCGGCGATCGACGACCGGGCGACGGAGACGGCGATGGCCGCGAGCACGGAGATGATGAACATCACCGTGAGCAGTTCGACCAGGGTAAACCCGGCCCGGCGGCGGTGAAGGTTCGGGGTCATGTCAGTTCCCCTGCTGTACGTGGAAGCCGAGGATGTCGTCCTCGTCGCCGAATTTTCCGTTCAGCCCGGCGGACCAGAACGTGCCGGTCACGTTCAGGTTGGCAAAGTTGCCGGCCTTTCCGTTCGCCGATTCGTACGCCCGGGCGGCGTTGGTGGCGAGCGCGAAGGTTCGCAACCGGCCGACCGGGTCGAACGGGTCGTGGTTCACCGTCAGCCCCGCCTTCACGTAGGGGGGAAGGTCGAGGTTGTAGACGGACTGCAGAGCGGGGGGCAAGTCCGCCTGCCGGACGAACCGCCGGAACGTGATCGGGTTGTTGAAGGTATCCTTGAACACCTTGCCCTTGATCCCGCCGCCGAGGTCGACTTCCAGGAATTGCGAGCCCATCCCTTCTTCCATGGCGGCGACTTCGCCCCGCTCCGCCCGTTTGGTCATGAACAGGAATGCACAGGCGGCGGCCTGAATGTCGGCGTTCGCCGTCGTTACTGCCGGCAGCGAAGTGTAAATGTTCGGGGCGGACAACTGGGGCAGAATCACGAATCCGTTCACCGCCGGGTCCCACACCGATAGCGGACTCTTCGCCTCGGCAAACGTTTCGGGGAAAGCCCGACGATACTTGATGTACGCCCAGAGGGACTTCGCCCGCTCCGGATCGTTCTCGGCCAGGCGGAGCACTTGGGCGGGCACCGAGTCCTTCCGGGCCGAGTCGAGCACGGCCGTCACCTGCAGGACGAACGACGATTCCAGTTTCCGGACCGTGTCTTCGCTCGTCTTGACCTGCTGCACGGTTCGCGTCTTCATCACACCGGCCACGATGAGCGAGGCCAGCACGGCGAGAATGGCGATCACGACCAACAGCTCGACCAGCGTAAAGCCGCGGTTTCGGATTCGGGCGGTCATCGCGTCGTCCTCCTTCAAGGGCATCGTTCGCGGGTCGGACCGGGGCGCCAAAAAAATCTTCGGAATTTCGTTGACCCGTTCCGGGAATCCGTTCTCCAGCCGTTTCCCCGCACGGATTGCGTCCGCGGGGAAAAGAATTGCCCCGCCCGGGCGAGTCGGAGGCGGGGCGTAATTGTTATTCCGGAACGGAAAGGCGTGCGCCGGAGAAGTTCGAGAAGTCGTCGCCGGCCACGAACCCGGGGTATTCGGATTTGTTGAAGTAGACACCCTGCCCCGGGGCATAGACCCCGCCCGGTCCGAAGAACTTGTCGGGACCCGCCGAGATGATCTGGAAGGAACCTTCTTTGAGGGCCTTCGTCACGGTCGGCGAAATCTGGGTGCGGTAGGGGTTCATGCCGGTCGGCTGGCCGGGGGTCGGGTTTCCCATCATGTTCTGGAGCACCGCTTGCGGGATGACGTCGCCGCTGGCCGAGGGTTGCGGGTATTGCTTTCCGTCGATCGGGGCCATGTAGACGTAAGGCGTGCCCCACGGATCGACGTACCGGCCGGTCGTGCCGCCGTTCAGCTTCTGGAGGCTTTTATTCGGAATGTCGAAGAACTTCCCCTTGCGATTGTTCTGAGATGCGGGCGAGGTATCGAACGGGAAGCGGGCGTCGTTCGAGAAGCCCGAATATTGGGTGACTTCGCCGCCGGTCAGGAAGAAGACCATCGTCTGGTTGTTGTCGTAGTCAACGTTGGGGAGACCTGTATTGACTGGACTGAGGGCCGGGAAAATCCGGATGAGGTATTGCCATTCGATCGAATTCGTGTCCGGCCCGAGCGTGCCGTCGTATTTGGGTCGGAGTCGGAACGCCCCGTTCGCACCGCCGCCGAATGACGGCAGGTAGGTTCCGTTCTTGGCGATGTACGCGTTGATGTTGGTTTCGAGCTGGCGGATTTCGGACTTGGCCTGGGCTTCGTAGCCGATGCCCTGGACTTTCATGACGGCGGCGAGGACGAGCGCCGCGAGCACCCCGATGATCGTGATGACGACCAGGAGTTCGATCAGCGTGAAGCCCGCCGGCCGGGGCCGAATTCGACGTGCGACCATGGCCTTATCCTCCGGAAGAAAGATGACGGTGGAGGGAAACGGGACGAATCAAGAATACGTCAGGATTCGCCCCGCACCCGTCCGCCGCCACCGTTATTTCGACAACCCTTCGAGCAGTTTGATGAGCGGCAAAAACAGCGAGATCACGATCCCGCCGATGGTAAGCCCGAGGAACACGATCATGATCGGTTCCAAGAGGCTGATCATGCTTTTGACCATGGTGTCGACTTCTTCGTCGTAGAAGTCGGCCACTTTGTAGAGCATGGTGTCCAGGTCGCCGGTTTCCTCGCCGACCTCGATCATGTTCACGACCATCGCGTCGACGAGCCGGCTTTCGCGGAGCGGGTCGGCGATGGTATCGCCTTCGCGGATCGATTCGAGCACCCGCTGGAACATCCGCTCGAACACGGCGTTGTTGGCCGTGTCCTTGACGATGGACAGGGCCTCCAGGATCGGCACGCCGGAACTCACCAGCGTCCCCAGGGTCCGCATGGTCCGGGCGACGATGGTCTTTTCGACCAACCCCCCGACGACGGGGATCCAGAGGGTAATGCGGTCGAGCGCGTAATTTCCCGCCCGGGTCAAGCGGATGAGCTTGATGAGCAGGTAAATGCCGAGGGGGAAGAGTGGGACGACGTACCAGTAGTCTTTCATCCACATCGAGGAGCTGATGAGGATTTTGGTCATGTCGGGGAGCTGGAGGCCGAAGTCGTCGAAGATCTTCTTAAACTTCGGGATGATCATCACCATGATGAAGATCAAAATCGAGACGGCGACCATGATGACCACGGCCGGGTAGACCATGGCACCGATGATTTTGCGTTTCAAGCTTTGGGATTTTTCCTTGAACTCGGCGAGCCGCTGGAGGATGACTTCGAGGGCCCCGCCGGCCTCGCCGGCCTTGACCATGTTCACGTAGAGCCGGTCGAACGCCTTGGGGTGCCGGCCCATCGCCTCGGACAGGGTCATGCCCGATTCGACGTCCTCGACCACGTCGATCAGCGAATTCTTCAGGACACCCGGCTTCATCTGCCGTTCGAGAATCCGCAGGCTCCGCAACACGGGCAGGCCGGCGTCTTGAAGGGTGGAAAACTGCCGGGTGAAAATCGTCAGGCCCTTCTGCGACACCCCGCCGATGGTAAACGTTTTACGGCTTTTGCCGGTTTTCTTCTTCTTCCCGCCCTTGCCGCTCTTCCCCTGCGAGGCGGTCAGCTTGGTGACGAAATAGCCCATCGACTTGATTTTCTGCGAGGCTTCCTCCTCGTTTCCCGCCTCGACGGAATCTTTCACCTCGTTACCGGAGGTGTCCAGCGCCTCGAATTTGAACGTCGCCATGATGGCCTCGCATCGGGAAGGCTCCCCCGTCACCGTCCAGTATTCGGGCGGGGGCGGCGGGCGCCAAAAAACGGGACGGAATTTCCGTTACCCGCGGCCGACCGGGTCGGCCCCGGCCCTCGAACCCTTACAATTCGTCTTCCTGCACGGTTTCGCGGACGACTTCGTCCAGCGTCGTCAGCCCGGCGTAGAGGGCGACCAGGCCCGCTTCGCGGAGGCCGATGACCCCGGATTTTCTGGTATATGCCCGCACCTGATCGGTACTCGCGCCGCGGCTGACCATGTCGCGGATGTCGTCGTTCATGATCAGCAGTTCGTAGATTCCGGAGCGGCCCTTGAACCCGAGGTTGTTGCACTTGTTGCAGCCTTCGCCGTAGAAGAACTGCCGGGTGCCGACGTCTTCGGGCTTGAGGTTCAGTTCCATGATCTGTTCGCGGGTCGGGTCGTAGCCGGTCTTGCAGAAGGTGCAGATTTTCCGGACCAGCCGCTGGGCCTGGATCGCTTCGACGGTGGCGGTGATGAGGAACGGCTCGACGCCCATGTCGCGGAGGCGGGTGATCGAACTCGGGGCGTCGTTGGTGTGCAGGGTGCTGAACACCAGGTGCCCAGTGAGCGAGGCCTGGATGGCGATCTGGGCGGTTTCGAGGTCGCGGACTTCGCCGACCAGGATGATGTCCGGGTCCTGGCGGAGGATGGAGCGGAGGGCGGAGGCGAAGGTGAGGTCGATTTCGTGATTGATCGGGCACTGGACGATGCCGTCGATTTCGTACTCGACCGGGTCTTCGGTGGTGATGATTTTGGAGTCGATTTCGTTGAGTTCGGAGAGGGCGGAGTAGAGGGTCGTGGTTTTTCCCGCGCCGGTGGGTCCGGTGACGAAGACGATGCCGTTGGGTTTTTTGATGACCGTACGGAACTGGGATAGGAGGGCGGGTTCCATGCCGATGCGGTCGAGCGAGAGGCCGACGTTGGAACGGTCGAGGACGCGGATGACGACCGATTCGCCGAACATGGTGGGGAGGACGGCGACCCGCATGTCGACGCGGTTGCCGCCGACGGTGAGTTCGATGCGGCCGTCCTGCGGCAGCCGCCGCTCGGCGATGTCGAGGTTCGACATGACCTTGATGCGGCTGGCGATGGCGGTCGCCAGGTGACGTGGCGGCGGGACCATTTCGTACAGCACGCCGTCGCACCGGTACCGCATCTTGTATTCGTCTTCGAACGGTTCGAAGTGGACGTCGGACGCCTTGTCCCGAATGGCCATCAACAGCACCATGTTGATCAGCTTGCGGACCGGGGCGGCGTTCGCGACTTCCATCATGTCGTCGAGGTCGATGCTCGTTTCCCGCTTCAAACTGACGCTTTTCGCCCCGATGTCCGGGTCGGATTCGAGCTGGGCGATGATGTTGGCGATCGACTCCTCGTCCCCGCCGACGTAGGCCTTCTGCATGAGGTCTTCGACCGCCTTGGGCGGTGCGAGGACGGCGTTGACGGTGCGGATGCCGAGGAAGTTGCGGATGTCGTCCAGGGCCATGAGGTTGTTCGGGTCCGACATCGCGACGGTGAGGCTGTCCTGGTCGATTTCGAGCGGGACCATCTTGTAGAGTTCGGCCATGTTCTGCGGCACGGCTTTGATCGCCGCCGGCGACGGCTTCACGTCCTCCAGGGAGGACAGTTTCATGCCGTGGACTTCGGCCGTCGCCTGGAGGATCTGGTCTTCGTTGACCAGTTTGCGGTCGGCCAGGAGGTCGGAGAACTTGCCTTCGGTGGTCCGCATTTCCTCGTAGAGGTCGTCGAGCTGGTCGTCGTCGAGGTAGCCGAGGTCGACGAGTTTCTGTCCGAGCTGCCGGGTCGGATTGTCGACGTGCGACAGGTTTTTCCGGGGCGTGGGTTTCTTCGCCGCCGAACCGGACGGCTTGCCCGGCGGTTTCGGATTCGTCCCCGCACCGGTCGGCGTCGGCGTCGGGGGCTTCGACCCCGGCGGAGTCGTCGGCTTCTGCGGGTTCGGTTTCGGGTCAGCCATCGGAATCTGCCTTGAATGCTGTTGGAAGGGAACAACTGCGCTAAGATTGTCGGTTCGCTTATCGCCGCCGTCGCCGGCGGTCGTCTTCCTCGTCGTCGTCATCCTCATCGTCCTCGTCGTCGATTTCTTCGTCGTCGAAATCGTCCTCGTCGTCGTCCATCATGCCCCGCTCCGCCTGGGCGATTTTCGCAGCCAGTTCGGCCGGTTTGGGAGATTTGAGCAACACTTCTTCCTTCTCGCACAAGTCTTCCTTCCACAGGCGGAAAAGCGTGTCGTCGAGCAGAAACATGCCGTCTTTTCGCCCGGTCTGAATGGACGAATCGATCCGGTAGACCTTGTTTTCCCGGATCAGGTTGGCGATGGCCGGGGTGACGACCATCATCTCGTACGCGGCGATCATGCCCTCGGGTTTCCTGGGCAAAAGTGCCTGCGACAGAACGCCCATGAGTGCAGTGCTGAGCTGAGTCCGGATCTGATCCTGCTGGTCCTGGGGGAAGACGTCGATGATCCGGTTAATCGTGCTCGACGCACCGGAAGTGTGCAGGGTGGCGAAGACGATGTGGCCGGTTTCGGCGGCCTCGATGGCCGCGTGGATCGTTTCCAGGTCCCGCATTTCACCGACCAGAATCACGTCCGGGTCCATCCGCAACGCCCGCCGGATGCCTTCTTTGAACTCCGGCACGTCGACCCCGATTTCCCTCTGATTCACCGTCGATTTCTTGTGCTTATGGTAATATTCGATCGGGTCTTCCAAGGTAATGATGTGCCGGTCATAGTTGTCGTTGATAAAGTTGACCATTGAGGCCAGACTCGTCGTTTTACCCGAGCCGGTCGGGCCGGTGACGAGCAAAAGCCCGCGGGGACGGACGATCAGGGACCGGACCGCCTCGGGCATCCGCAGTTGTTCGAACGTGAGGAATTGACTGGGGATGCGCCGGAGGACAATGCCGACCGACCCCTTTTGTTTGAACACCGCGCATCGGAACCGGGTGCCTTCCGCATACTCGATGGCGAAGTCGCACCCCCCCCGTTGCTGCAGTTCCTGCTGGCAGCGGTCCGGTGTAATGGACTTCATGAGAGCGGTCGTGTCTTCGGAATCGAGGACCTTGGCTTCGAGTTTGCGCATCCGGCCGTGATGCCGAATCACCGGCGGTTGACCCACACTGATGTGAATATCGCTTGCCTTCAACTGGATGACAGTCTGCAGCAGCTTCTCCATAGCGACTGAGGCCACGGTTAAAATCCTTCAAGTTAGGCCACGAAAAGTCGGTATGCGACGGGAATGCCCCGAACTCCGCATTATCCGACACCAATCCGCGGCAGCCAAAAACCCTCTTAAGAACTACGAGACAACGAGTTCCGCCAAATCATACCACGGCATCACTTTGCATTGCCGTTAAAACCTCCGCATGGCAAATCGTCAACACTTCTTCCATCGTGGTAACGCCCCTAAGTGCTTTCATTACACCATCTTCCAGAAGATTTTTCATTCCTGTTGCCCGAGCCTTCCGCCGGATTTCCTGGGTCGGTGCCTGGGCGAACGTCAACTCGCGAATGGTCGATGTCATTCTCATCAGTTCGAAAATCCCGGCTCGGCCCCGGAACCCACTCTGCCGGCAGTGGTTACAGCCACGGCCTTTCATAAAATTGGCTTTTGTAAGCAAATCGTTCGGCACACCCGCCGCACGAATCTCCGCCCGGCTCGGCGTATAAGGCTCGCGGCACTTCGTGCAGTTCAGTCGAATCAAACGCTGTGCCATGATCGCAATCACCGACGAAGCGATAAGGAACGGCGGTACACCAATGTCCGCCAGTCGGGTAATCGCACTGGGTGAATCGTTCGTGTGAAGTGTACTGAAAACCAAGTGTCCGGTCAGAGATGCCTGCACCGCTATCTCTGCCGTTTCCTTATCGCGGATTTCTCCGACCAAAATGATGTTCGGGGCCTGACGTAGCATCGATCGGATGATGCGGGCGAAGTCGAGGCCGATGTTGTGCCGGACTTCAACCTGGTTAATCCCCGGCAGGTAGTATTCGACCGGGTCCTCCGCGGTGATGATTTTGCGGTCGGGCCGGTTCAACTCATTAAGAGCGGAATACAGGGTCGTCGTCTTCCCCGATCCTGTCGGACCGGTCACCAGAAAGATCCCGTTCGGCCGTTTGATGATGGCCTGAAACCGGACGTAATCCTCTTCGCTGAAGCCCAGTTCCCGAATGTTGACCTGGATGTTACTCCGGTCCAGGATTCGCATTACGGCCGATTGCCCGTGCACGGAAGGGAGCAAACTGACCCGCAAATCGAAGTGCCTGCCCTGCACCGTCATTTTGATCCGGCCGTCCTGGGGCCGACGTTTTTCGGCTATGTCGATGCTGCCCATGACTTTAATACGAGCCAAGAGCGGCGAAAGCAGCCGCCGCGGGGCGGCATCACGCTCTGCCAGGTTTCCGTCGATCCGGTAACGGACGCGGACACGGTCTACGAACGGCTCGATATGAATGTCGGAGGCACGAAGATTGATCGCTTCGGAGATAATGAGATTGACCAGTCGAACGACGGGGGCGTCGCTGTCGTCGGCCGCCGCAAGGGCGCCGACCGCGGCCTCGATATGCGTCGCCTCAATCGCCGTGTCGGTAAATTCCGACAGCATCGAGTCGACCGACTCCGTTTCTGTCTGGCCATAATTCCGGTTGATCGCCTCTGTGATCTGTTCCTGGGCCGCGAGCACCGGCTGAATATCCCGGTTCAGCACGAATTGCAGCTTCTGCAGGGTGTCGTAGTTGTCCGGGTCGGCGAGGGCGATCCGCATCGCGTTCCCTTCGAGCCCGAGCGGCATGACCAGGTTTTCCCGGGCCACCGACTCCGGCACGAGTTCCACCACGGCTTTGGGGATTTCCAGCGCCGAGAGGTCGACGAACGGAAGGCCGCTGCTTTCGGCCATTGCCTGGGCGCAGTCCGTCGCCGTGGCGTACCCCAGCTTGGTCAACGCGTCCGGAAGTTTCACCCCTTGAGCCGTCGCGATCGAGCGTGCCTCTTCGAGCTGGTCCGCGCTGAGGATTTTTTTCTTGACCAGTACGTCGGTGAAATCGTTACGACTCTTGCCCATGGCGGCGAACTCCATTCGGGGTACGGGTCGGCGGTCTCGGGTCGAGACGCGTCATTACGGTTCGATTGAGTAATTGCCGGCGGTACGACAGCCGAGCCGGTTGAAGCAGCGGGACGGGTCGGTCATAACAACTCGGGGGAACTCGCACGGTCGGCCAAATCGGGAAGATGAGAAGATTATTAAGTTACTTTGACGGGTTTTCGAACATTCCGCAAGCGAGAAATGGATGAAAAGAGATTCGGGGGGCCGCGGTCCCGGTTCCGATTCGGGGGGCGGTGAGGGGTTGCCGGGGGCCGGTCGTTCCGGTCCAATAGTTTAGCCCACTGCGAACCGGGGAATGCCGACATGGCCCGCAAGTGCTTTTCGTTCTGCCTCGTCTGGCTCGGCGTCGCCACGGTCTGCTCGGCTCAACCGGCATTGCCGCGGGACAAGCCCCTCGTTCGCATCGCCTTCGGATCGTGCGCCGATCAGGACAAGCCCTGCCCCTGCTGGGACGCCATTGCCGGGTTCAAACCCGACGTGCTGCTGCTGCTGGGGGACAACATTTACGCCGACATTGAAAACGGTCGGGTCGTCCCGGCCGACGCGGCGCGGGTTCTCGAAAAATACAAAGTTCAGGCGGCGGTGCCGGGATTCCGGAAAGTGCGGAATACGATCCCGATCCTCGCCGTCTGGGACGACCACGACTACGGGAAGAACGACGGCGGGGGCGATTTGCCGTTTAAGGACCTATCACAAACCTATTTCCTCGACTTCTGGGGCGTGCCGAAAGACGATCCCCGCCGCAACCTCAAGGGCGTTTACTCGGCTCGGATCATCGGGCCGGTCGGGAAGCGGGTCCAGGTGATTTTGCTCGACGGCCGATACCACCGCAGTCCGTTAAAGAAGGGAGCTCGCCGGGCGATGCCGGGGTATTCCGGCACGGTCGCCCCGTACCTGCCGAACACCGACCCGGATGCCACCATGCTCGGCGAGGAGCAGTGGACGTGGTTGGAAGAGCAGTTAAAAAAGCCCGCCGAGTTGCGACTGGTCTGTTCCGGGATTCAGGTCATTGCCGACGAACCCCCGTTCGAGAAGTGGGCGAATTTCCCCAACGAACTGAACCGCCTTTACAAACTGATCCGCGACACCAAGGCCACCGGCGTCGTGCTCTTAAGCGGCGACCGTCACCTGGGCGACCTCTCGTGCCGAACCGACGTGGTCGGCTACCCGCTGTTCGACCTGACATCGAGCGGGTTGAACCAGGGGTCGAAGAACTGGCGGCCGCCGGACCGGAATCGGTATCGTCTGGCGGGCATGCCGTACCAGAACAACTTCGGCACGATCCTGATCGATTGGGACGCCACCGACGTCAAGGTCACGCTGCAACTCCGCGACGACGCAGGCGAATTGCGCGTGTCCCATCCGTTCCGGCTGCGGCAGTTGCGGCCGACGCCGGGGGCCGTGGCGGCGGCGACGGACGAGCCGATTGCGGAGTTGCCCCGGCCAGACGGCGTCCTCACCCCGGCCGAGGCCGCCAAGATGCTCGACAAGGAAGTCACCGTGCAGTTCGCCCCCGCCTCGGGCCGGGTCAACGGACAGGGCGACGCCAAAAGAATCTTCCTCAACTCGGAAAAAGACTACCGCAGCGAGACCAATTTCACCGTGATGATGACCATCAAAGCCCTGACCGACAAATACAAGGACGCGACGTTCGATACGTTCCGCGGCAAAACAATCCGGGTCAAGGGGACGGTCAAGCTGTACCAGAACCGGCCTGAGATCGACGTCTCGGACGAGACGCAGATTACGGTCGTTGAGAAATGACATGACGACTGCACCAGACCGCCCGGCCGTGAATAAAGCCGCGCTCACCGCCCGCATGGCGTCGATCGTCGGGCGGGACGGCGTGCTCAGTGCGACGGCCGACCTCGCCGTGTACGAGTGCGACGGGTTCACCCTGGCCAAGGAACTGCCCGACGTGGTCGTGTTTCCCACGACCGCCGAGCAGGTCGTGCAAATCGTCCGCGTCTGCATCGAGTTCGACCTGCCGTTCCTCGCCCGCGGGGCCGGCACGAGCCTGGCCGGCGGGTGCGTGCCTGTCGGCGGCGGGGTGATGATCGGCCTCGCCCGGATGAAGAAGATTCATCACGTCGACACCCGCAACCGCTACGCCGTGGTCGACCCCGGCGTCGTCAACGTCTGGCTGACGAACGCCCTCAAGCCCCTCGGCTACCACTACGCCCCGGACCCGTCGAGCCAAACGGCCTGCACCATCGGCGGCAACGTCGCCACGAACTCCGGCGGCCCGCACACGCTGAAGTACGGCGTCACCGTCAACCACATCCTCGGCGTCGAAATCGTCCTGCCCGACGCCACCGTCGTCACCCTCGGCGGCCCGTGGGAGGATTCCCCCGGCTACGACCTCACCGGCACCGTCGTCGGCTCGGAAGGCACCTTCGGCGTCGTGACGAAAGTCTGGGTCCGGCTCACCCGCAACCCCGAAGCCTATCGCACCCTCCTCGGCATCTTCGGTTCCGTCGACGACGCGACCAATACCATTTCCGACGTCATCGGGGCCGGCATCGTGCCCGCCGCCCTGGAAATGCTCGACAACATGTTCGTCGGCTCCGTCGAGGCGGCCTACCACCTCGGGTTCCCGCTCGACGCGGGGGCCGTGCTCATCATGGAAGTCGACGGCCCCGCGGCCGGGATTCAGGACGACGCCGACCGCATCGAGGCGATCGCGAAGAAGAACGGGGCGCGAGAAGTCCGCAAGGCGAACGGCGAAGCCGAACGCCTCGCCCTCTGGAAGGCCCGCAAAGGGGCGTTCGGCACCGTCGGGCGGCTCGGATTTCCGAGCTACTGCACGCAGGACGGCGTCGTGCCGCGGACGAAGTTGCCCGAGATCATGCGGGTCATCTCCGCGGCGTCGAAAAAACACGGCGTCGCCATCGCCAACGTGTTCCACGCCGGCGACGGCAACATCCACCCGGTGCTCCTCTTCGACGAACGCGACCCGGACCAGACCGAACGGGTGATTCACGCCAGCCACGAGATTCTCGACGCGTGCATCCGCCTCGGCGGCAGCGTTACCGGCGAGCACGGCATCGGCGTCGAGAAACTCGAATTCATGTCGAAACTGTTCGCCCCGGATGACCTGAATTACATGGTGCGACTGCGTAGCGCGTTCAACCCCGACGGCCGGTGCAGCCCCAAGAAGATGCTCCCGACGGCCGGCGGGTGCGCCGAGCCGAGCTACTTCGCACCCATCCCGAAGCGCTTGGGCCGGCGGGCGGCGGTGTGACATCTCCGGTCATTTGCCCACCTTGGCACCGAACGCCGGCAGCCAGCCCCGGCCCGTTTCACGGAGTGAAAGAATCTGCGCCCCGGCCGTAAACCCGATCGCCCCGACCGCCAACAGGATTCCGCAGGGAAGCAGCATGTCGCCGAAGCTGAACTCCCTCCAGATCGCCCCTTCCATGGACAGAATTCCCCACTTCACCGGGCTGATGCTGCTGAGTTGAAAGAGCCATTTCGGCATGGCGATGAGCGGAATCATCCCGCCGCCGAGCATAGCGAACGGCATCATCAACCCCCAGCCCGCACCCGCGACTCCGGAGGTCGTCTTCCCCAGCGTGCTGACGAACATCATGAGTCCCGTGAAACAGGCGGCCGTGCATCCGATGGCGGCGACGACGTGGGGTAGCCGGGCCGGGTCGATTCGCACGCCGAAGAAGAGCCGACCGACGACGAGCAGCAGCGTCGCCACGCCACAGCAGGCCAGGAAACAGGCGAGCCCTTTTCCCGCGAGAATTTGGCCCCAGCTCGCCGGCGCGACCTGAAGCCGGAGAAGCGTTCCTTGCGTCCGTTCCAGAACGATCGATATGGCGAACGTCGTAACGCATCCCATCAGGCCCCACAAAATGGACGACGGAAACGTCACTTCGAACGCCGTCAGGGGAAGCGCCTGATCGGGCGAGACGGCCGTCATGACGACCTGAGCACCGCCGCGGCCCGGCCCGCCACTTTTCATGACTTTAGGGTCGATATCGCCCATGAAGTTGCCGAGCGACTGCATGAACGTCTTGAGTACCGCCTTCTGGGCGGCGGGCATGTTTTTCGACCCGTCGATGTCCTTGGTCGCCTTTTCGATCTGCCCCTTGAATTGCTTCGGGTCGGCGAACGCGTCCTGGAATCCGGCAAAGACCGACTCCATCAGGACGCCCTGGAGGAAACCGGCTTCGGCGCCGTGGCGGGGGTCGTAGCCGACTTCCAGCGTCGTGCCGGCCGGGCCGAACGGCACGGACTCGCCGCCCCCCTTGGGGATGACGACGTACGCCACTCGGTCGCCTTTGCGGACCGCCCGCTCGGCTTCGTCCCGATTCGTCACGACGACGTTAAGGATCGGGTTCCCGGGGCCGGACTCCCCCTCTCCGACGGGCCTCTTCTTCGTTTCGAGCCGTTCGATCAGGGCCCGGGACGCATTGGTCTGGTCCTCGTCGACCACGGCGATCGACAGGGCCGGCCGGTCCTTGCCGCCGCCCCCGTTAATCAGCCCGAAGAAGATCGCATACATGAACGGGAAACCGATCATCCAGAACAGGCCGAACCGGTCGCGCAGGACGAGAACCAGGTCTTTCCTCGCCAGGGTCCAGATGACGCCCATTAGTCCCGGAGCCTCCGACCGGTGAGATGGAGAAAGACGGATTCGAGGTCGGGCCGGTCGACGCGGAAGGATCGAACTTTGGCCCCCCGGCCGGCCAGGGCGGTGAGGTCGTTCAACGGGTCGTCGCTGTCGAACCGTTTCCGTTCCGGCTCGCCGTCCACTTCCACCTCGACAACCGACCGTCCGCCGTATTTCGCCAGCAACTCGTCCACCGTACCGATCGCGAGCAGCTTCCCCTTGTCCATCACCCCGACCCGCCGGCAGAGTTTCTGGGCCTCTTCCATGTAATGCGTCGTGTACAGCACCGTTCGGCCCTGACGGGCGAGCGACGCAATGCTGTCGAGCAAGTGGTTCCGCGATTGCGGATCGACCCCCGCGGTCGGTTCGTCGAGGAGCAGAACGGGCGGGTCGTGGACGAGGGCACAGGCGAGGTTGAGTCGGCGTTTCATCCCGCCGGAATAGCCGAACGCGCGGTCCGTGCGACGGTCGGACAGGCCGACGAGTTCCAGGGCGCGATCGACGGCCTGTTTCAAGGCCGAGCCGCGGAGGCCGTATATCCGGGCGATGAAGGTGACGTTCTCCTCGCCCGAAAGGTTGTCGTAGAGGGCCATCGCCTGCGGTGCGATGCCGAGTTCGGCGACGGACCTCGGGCTGGGTCGGGTCGGCGGAGCCGTCGAGGCTGATGTGCCCCGAATCGGGCCGGAGGACACCGGCAATCATGTGCAAGGTCGTGGTTTTCCCGGCCCCGTTCGGACCGAGGAGCCCGAACGTTTCACCGCTCTTGACATCGAACGAGAGTCCGTCCACCGCCGTAAGGTCGCCGAATTGCTTGCGGACGTCGCAGACCTCGATCATGCGGGGGCACCGGGCGGGAGTCGAGTTCAGTCGGTAGAGGGAGTTCGTCGGAAGTGCGTCGATCTTTCGAGTGGTTTCGCCGAGCGACCACTACGCCGCGGGTTCCGGTGCCATTGGCGGGAAGAGGCTGGCCATCGGCACGGAGAAGCCGGGCAGGACGTCGCCGGCGTCGAGGGCGTCCCCTTCCGCAAAGATGTGAACCGCGTTGGGGACGATGTAAGCGTAAAGTTTGCGGACGAGAGGATATATCACCCATACCAGGCGAACTCCGGCTCGCAGGTATTCGTTTACCTTTTCCTGAAGCGCCTCAGCATCGTCGGTCGGGCTGGCGACCTCGACCACGAGATCGGGCACCACGTCGGCCGGGTTGCCCCGGTAAGGAATCGGTTTCGTATCGGGCCAGCGGTCGAATGTTACGAATGACAAGTCGGGGCGTCGGTTCCGCGTTTCGTCCTCGGGGAGCGGCAGACGATAAAGAGTGTCCATTCGCGGTCGGCCGAACTGCTTTCTTTTTCCGTACTCCGACAGAGGTTCCAAGAGTCGATTCGCGACCTCCGCGGAGTAATTGCTCATCGGTTCCACCTCGATGACTTCACCGTTTACGACCTCATAGAAGTCGGGCAGGGGCGGAGCTCCAACGGGTTCGTCGTCGAGATCGAGCATGGGTCACCTCCGTTCCGAGTATATCACGTCGTCCTGGCCCCGATCAACCCGTCCGCGGGACTCGACGCCGTCGCGTACAGCTTCTTTGGAATCCTTCCCGCCAAGTATGCATTTCGCCCGGCCTCGGTCGCCTGCCGCATGGCCGTGGCCATTCGCAGCGGGTCTTTCGCCCCGGCTATTGCCGTGTTCAACAGCACGCCGTCGCAGCCGAGTTCCATGGCCGCGGCCACGTCGCTGGCCGTGCCCACGCCGGCGTCCACGATGACCGGATAGTCCGGGTCGCCGTCTTTCAGGTATTCCAGAATGATGCGGATGGCGTTCGGGTTGAGCACGCCCTGCCCCGAGCCGATCGGGCTGCCGGCGGGCATCACACTCGCGGCCCCGGCTGCCTTCAACCGCTTCGCCTGCATCGGGTCGTCGCTCGTGTAAACCAGCACGGTAAATCCGTCCTTCACCAGTTGCTCGGTCGCCTTGAGCGTATCGACCGGGTCGGGGAGCAGGGTCTTCTTGTCGCCGAGGCATTCGAGCTTGACCCAACCGGCTCCCGGGTTGCCGAGGTTCGTCAGCAACTCGCGGGCGAGCCTCGCGTGGCGAATGGCGTCTTCCGCCGAAAAGCACCCGGCGGTATTCGGCAGGATGGTGAGCGTCTTCAAGTCGAGGAAGTCGAGCAGGCTCTTCCCGGCCGCGTCGATCAGCCGTTCCCGCCGGACCGCGACCGTGGTCACGTCGCAGCCGCTCGCGACCATGCACTGTTGCATGAGGTCATACGTGGCGAACTTGCCGGTGCCGGTGAAAAGGCGGGAACGGAACGAGAACTTACCGACATTGAGCGGCTTATCCTCCGGCCATCCCGACCCGCCGCCTACCAGCGTCACGATTTCCACCGCGTCGCCGTCCTTCAGTTCGCATTTCGGGTGCTCGGCTCGCGGCACGACGTGGAAATTCACCTCGACCGCGAGCTTGGCCGGGTCTTTGCCGAGCGATTGCAGCAACCCGGCCACGGTCATTGGGTCGGCGAAGGTTCGCGGCTCGGCGTTCAACGTGATCGACGGCATGGCTGGTTCCCGTAGTCTCTTCTGCGAGTATAGTGGCCGGAACCCCGGAGACCCGCATGACCCCCGACGAGTTCCGCCGGTACGGCCACCAACTCATTGACTGGATTGCCGAGTACCGGTCCACCCTCGCCGACCGGCCGGTGATGGCCACGACGCAGCCGGGGGATATTAAAGGGAAACTTCCCGCCGCCCCGCCGGGGGAACCCGAACCGTTCGAGTCGGTGCTGGACGACTTGAACAACATCCTGCTGCCCGGCGTCACGCACTGGCAGCACCCCGCGTTCTTCGGATATTTCCCCTCCAACGCCCCGCTCGCCAGCGTCCTCGGCGACCTCATCGGCTCCGGCCTCGGCACCCTCGGCCTCTCCTGGCAGGCCGCACCCGCCCTTACCGAACTCGAAGACCGCATGTGCGAGTGGGTCCGCGACATGATCGGACTCGGAACGGGCTGGCAGGGCGTCATTCAAGACACGGCTTCGACGAGTACCCTCATCGCACTCTTGTGCGCCCGGGAACGAACCACAAACTTCTCCCTCGCCCGCGGCGGAATGCAAGCGGAACCGAAACCGTTGACCGTGTACGTCTCCGCCCAAAGCCACAGTTCGGTGGAAAAGGCGGCCCTGCTTGCCGGGTTCGGCCGGGTGAACGTGCGGACGGTGCCGTGCGACGAAGCCTATGCGATGAACGCGGGCGCCTTGCACGAGATGATGATGGCGGACGTGAAGGCGGGCCTCGTCCCGTGTGCCGTGGTGGCGACGACCGGCACGACGGCTTCGACGGCCCTCGATCCCGTTGACGCGATCTGCTCGGCCGCGGCGAACCACGGCGCCTGGGTTCACGTCGATGCCGCTCATGCCGGGTCGGCCATGATCCTGCCCGAATGCCGGTGGATGTGGGCCGGGGTCGAACGGGCCGACTCGGTCGTGCTCAACCCGCACAAGTGGCTCGGGGCCCAGTTCGACTGTTCCCTTTTCTACGTGGGCGATTCGCGCCACTTGTTGAAGGTCATGTCCACGAACCCGAGCTATCTCCAGACGGCCGCGGACGGCGGTGTGAAGAACTACCGCGACTGGGGCATCGCCCTCGGCCGGCGGTTCCGAGCGCTTAAACTCTGGACGCTGATCCGGAGTGAAGGCGTCAGCGGGTTGCAGTCACGCTTGCGGCGGGATATGGCGAACGCGAAGTGGCTGGCGGAGCAGGTGGCCGCGACGCCGGACTGGAAGGTCGTCGCCCCGGTGCCGTTGCAGACGGTCTGCGTGCGGCACGCGCCGCCGAAACTGTCGGGAGACGAACTGGACCGGCACACGAAAGGCTGGGCCGACCGCGTCAACCGCTCGGGCAAAGCCTACCTCACCCCGGCCCTGCTCGGCGACCGCTGGATGGTCCGCGTCTCGATCGGAGCCGAGCAGTCGCAGCGAAAGGATGTCGAAGCAGTCTGGGACTTAATGCAGGAGACGGTGCGGGTGTAGTCCGTTGGTTCGTCGAATCAGCTCCACTCAGGCTCGACGGTTTCGTTGTGGGATTCCATCTGCCGGCGGACCATGCCGTGATACGTTCCGCGGGCGGCCATGAGTTCTTCGTGCGTGCCCCGTTCGGTGACGATTCCGTCTTCCATCAGGAGTATGATGGTCGCGCGGCGGATGGTCGAAAGGCGGTGGGCGATCACGAACGTGGTGCGGCCCGCGAGCAGCGTGGCCATCGACGCCTGGATGAGTTGCTCGCTTTCCGTGTCCAGATTACTCGTGGCCTCGTCGAGGATGAGGATTTGCGGCGACGCCAGGATGGCCCGGGCGATCGCCAGCCGTTGCTGCTGGCCGCCGGAGAGCTTTACGCCCCGTTCCCCGACGAACGTCGCATACTTGTCGGGGAGCTTGTCGATGAACTCGTGCGCGTTCGCCCGCCGGGCGGCGTCTTCCACCTCGGCGGCGGTGGCGTGCGACCGGCCGTAGGCAATGTTGTCCCGCACCGACCCGTCGAACAGGAACACGTCCTGCTGAACGAGGGCCAGAAGGCCGCGGTAGCTGCGGAGCCGGAAATCGCGGACGTCCGTGCCGTTGACCAGGATTCGTCCCCGCGTGGGGTCGTGGAACCGGGCCACCAGATCGGTCACCGTCGTTTTACCCGCGCCGCTGCGGCCCACCAGCGCGACCACCGATCCGCCGGGAACGGCGACGTCGAACTCACGGACCACCGGCCGACCCTCGCGGTATTCGAATTCCACACCTTCAAAGCGAATGTCCCCGACCACGGACGGGGCGTCCACGGCACCGGGCCGGTCCGGCTTGTCGGCCTCCATCGCCAGCACGTCGAACACCCGTTCCATCGCCGCCAGCGACCGTTGGAGTTCCGAGAAGGAATTGACCAGATTCCAGACCGGGTTGAGCAGCAGAAAGGTGTACCACTGAAACGCCATGATGTCGCCGATCGAGGCGCGGCCCGTGATGCTCAAAAACCCGCCGTACCAGACGATGACGACGTTGACGGCGGCGACGAGCAGACCCCAGGACGTCCACAGGACCAGTTCGCGGCGGCGGGCGAAGAGTTCTTTGCGGAGCACGACGTGCCGGCCGGTGATGTAATCGACGAACTCGCGCATTTCCCGGCCGAAGGCGCGGACGACGCGGATGCCGGAAAAGGTTTCGCCGACCCGGCCGTCGATCCGTTCGACGTCCTTGCGGACGGTCCGGTAAATGGGCCGGACCCGCCGGGCGGAGATGAAACTGATGGCCATGGCTCCGGGCACGACGACGGCGGCCGCCAGCGCCAACCGCCAGTTCAGCGAGAGTAATATGCCGAAGGCGATCACGAGCCGCAGCGTCGAGAGCGCGGGAGACACGAGTGCCATCTGAAGCAACCCGCTCGTCAAATCGACGTCGCCGGTGAGCCGCGACAGAATGCCGCCCGTTTTCATGTCCCACAATTTTGGCAACGGCAGGTACAACATGCGGTCGTAGAGCGCGCGGCGGAGCGCGATCGTGACGTGGGCGTTGAGGAGGCGTTGGCGGTAGTCCTTGAGCACGCCGAACGATTTGGAAAGGACGACCACCGTCAGAAAAATGGCGCCGGTAACGTGCAGGTGCAGTAGCTTCGCCGGCAACTCCAAGTCTTTATTCATGAGCACGCGGTCGACGATGAACCGCATGAACAGCGGCTCGATCATTTCGAGCCCGGCCACGAGAATGGCGAACAGAAAAACCGCCCCGATCGAGAATCGATGGGGCCAGAGCCAGCGGAAGTATTCGCGGAGAAACCTGCGCTGCTTCTTGCGTCGAAGGTCGGGTGTCCTTTTGGCCGCTTCTGGTTTTGGAACCTCCGGGCTTTCGGTCCGGTTTTCGCCTTTGCCGGCCTCTTCCGTTTCGTCGAGCCGTCGCAGTTTGTAATCGCGAACGAATTCCCGGTATCGCTGTCGAGACGAGCGAACGGGGCTGGGACGATCGGTCGGGCCGCTCATGTCGTGATGCCGATTGGTTTGGAACTGCAATTATCCCGGAGACGATGGGGTATGAACAGGTCGGCAGCGACAATCGGAATTGGCCGAGTCACGAAATCACCCGATCCCCGCCTCGGGACGACAACCGTCAAATCGGCCGGCCGACAACCGCTTACTTCTTCATCAGGTGCTTATCGAAAAACGCGAACAACGCTTTTTCGGCCTTCGCGGCGTCGGCCCCCTTGAACCCGTGCCCGGCCCCCGGCAGCGTGAGCAGTTCCGCCTCGACCTCGGCTGCCTTCAGGCGGTCGACCAACCACACCGCCTGTTCGTGGGCGACGTACTTGTCGTCGGTCCCTTGGACGTCCAGCGTCGGGGCGGCGTTCGGCGTCACCCAGTAGAGCGGGCTGGCCCGGACGTGCATCGGGCGGGCCGTGGTGAGGTCTCCGCCGAGGAACAACGGCAGCACCTCGGCCGCGTCGACGCTCTTGCCGTACGACTTGGTGAAATCGGACGGCCCGTAAAAATTGACGACGCAGGCGACCTTGCTCGAGACGTCGGGATTGCCGTCGTCGCCTTCGAATTCTTTGACATCGCCGGTCACGCCGAGGAATTGCGCCAAGTGTCCTCCGGCCGACCCGCCGGTCACCCCGATCCGGTCCGGGTCGATGTGATACTTGGCCGCGTTCGCCCGCAGCCAGCGCACGGCCGCCTTGGTGTCGTACACCGCCGCGGGAAACTTGTACTTCGGTGCCAGCCGGTACGTCACGGTTGCCGCCACGTACCCCTTGGCGGCCAGGCGAAGGCAGAGGCCGTCGTACCCTTCTCGATTGCCCGCCCGGAACCCGCCGCCGTGAATGCACAGCACGGCCGGGAACGGGCCGGCACCCGTCTTGGGCCGGGCCAAATCGAGTTGCAGGTGTTGATTGTCCGGATTCGCGTATTCGATCCCCTTCTGGAAATCGACGCCGGCCGGGACGTTGGGACCATTCTGGGCCAGAGCCGGTCGGCAGGCGACCAGCGCAAGGAACAGAATGGAACAGGAGAAGGAGCGGGTCATGGGAAGGGTCCCTGCGGTGGATACGGGCAGGGAGTTACAGTACGCGAAGGGAGGAGAAAAGCGCCCGCCCGAATCGGGATTGGGTGTGAACGGCACAGGCAGAAGGGAAAATCGTCGGTGCGAACACCACAGAGAACACGTGTAGGGGCCGCCGTCCGTGGCGGCCCACGAACCCGCTAATTCTGGAGCGTGAACGTCATATTCGCCTGCGACCCGTCGGCCGTGTCGTTGAAGGTCGCCTGGATTTGTTTGTCGGACACGCGGCCGGTCACGAAGGCCTTCCCGGTCGCAC
>DASXPC010000124.1:0-5490 GCA_036493815.1 Fimbriiglobus sp.
CTCGCCTACGGCATGAGGAAAATGGCCGCCACGAACACGCTCGTCCGCCGGTTGCACGCGGTCGAAACCGTCGGTGCGACGACTGTCATTTGCACGGACAAAACCGGCACGCTCACGACGAACGAAATGCGGGTGACAGCGGCCAGGCTCCCGACGGATGCCGCCGGGATGTGGCTCGTGGCGGAGGCCGTTTCCGCGAACAGCACCGCCAATCTCAGCCGAATCCCGGGCGAACCAATCGGCACCGTCGGCAATCCGACCGAGGCAGCGCTGTTGCTCTGGCTCGACGGCAAGGGGATCGACTACGCCCCGATACGCTCGGGCTTCCGAGTCTCCCAACAGTGGACGTTCACGACCGAGCGGAAGCTGATGGCGACCCGGGGCGACTCGCCCGTACTTGGCGGACCGGTGCTGCACGTCAAAGGGGCCCCGGAAGTAATTCTGGACCGCTGCAGTCGGGTCGTCACCGAGGGAGGAGCCGAACCGATTTCGTGTCACCTGGCCGAAATCCGATCCGAGCTGGCCGAAGCCCAGTCCCGAGGCCAGCGGACCCTTGGCCTGGCGTATCAGGAAGCCCCACCCGTGGGCGAACTGGACGCCTCGGCGGTGGGTCTGACCTGGCTCGGATTCGTTACGGTCGACGACCCGATTCGGACCGACGTGCCGGAGGCGATTGCCGTCTGTCGAGCAGCGGGGATCCAAGTCAAGATCGTAACGGGTGACAGCCCCGGGACCGCAGCCGAGGTCGCCCGGCAGGTGGGCCTTGACGTGTCGGCGGAGCGGCACCTGACCGGGCCGGAGTTTGCCAAGCTTTCCGATTCCGATGCGGGCGACGCCGCGATCGGGCTGACGGTCCTTTCCCGCGCCCGTCCCGCCGACAAGCTCCGGCTCGTTTCCCTGTTGAAAAAGCGGGGTGAAGTCGTCGCCGTCACCGGCGATGGCGTGAACGACGGACCAGCCCTGAATTATGCGGACGTGGGATTGGCGATGGCCAAAACCGGCACGGCCGTGGCGAAGGAGGCGAGCGATGTCCTCCTGCTCGACGATTCGTTCGCCAGCATTGTCACGGCAGTCCGCTGGGGCCGGGGCTTGTACGAAAATGTCCAACGGTTCCTTCTCTTTCAACTCACCATTAACGTCGCCGCCCTCGGATTGGTTTTCCTCGGCCCTTTCGTCGGCGTGAAGTTGACACTCACGGTCATGCAGATGCTTTGGGTGAACCTGATTATGGACACCTTCGCGGCCTTGGCTCTGGCGACCGAACCGCCCCACGCGAACGTCCTAGCCCGTTCGCCGCGAAAGGCCGGCGCGTTCATTGTCACGGGGCCCATGTCCGTAGTGCTGTTCAGCTCCGCGGCCCTGTTCCTCGCCGGTTCGATCGTTTTCGTATTCGTCCTGAAATCCGCCGGCCTCGACCCCGACGCGGACGGGCCGACGAGAGGAGGCACGCTGCTCTTTACCGCGTTCGTGTTGCTTCAGTTCTGGAACTTGTTTAATTCCCGGGCCTGGGGGCGGGGCGGGTCGGCGCTGGGCGGACTGGGGGCCAATCCGTGGTTCCTCGGCATCGCCGCCGCCGTCCTCGGGGGGCAGGTACTGATCGTTCAGTTCGGCGGGGCCGTCTTCCGAACGGTACCGCTTTCTCTTGCAGATTGGGTGCGGTTAATCGGGCTAACCGCCCTGGTCCTCGTCGTCGGCGAGGCCGTACGGTTCACCATTGGGCTTCGTCGTCGAAACGGGGCATCGCCTTCTCTTTCTTCTTCGGTTCCCGCGAATTGAGAATTGCTTCGGCGAGTGCAAGGTCGGCCTTCGTGGTCAACTTGAAATTCATCGGAACGCCGGGAACGACGGTGACCGGGTGACCCATTGCCTCAACGAGTTGGGCGTCGTCGGTAATCGGTCCGGGAAGATTGCTCCGGTTCGCGTAGGCTTCAACTAACCAATTGCGGCGGAAAATCTGGGGTGTTTGGGCCTGCCAGAGGCCGTCCCTCGGTACGGTTTCCGTGATACGGTTCTGGGCGTCCACACGTTTCAACGTGTCGGCTAACGGTACGGCGGCCATGGCCGCGCCGGTCTTCGCCGCGGCCGCGATGACGGCATCGACCAGCGAAGGCGGGGTCAACGGCCGCACCGCGTCGTGCACGGCGACCAGGTCCACCTCCGCGGGCACGCCGGCCAAGGCGTTCGCCACCGAATCGAATCGCTCGGCCCCGCCTTCCACCACCACGGCATTGGCGAATGCGACCACGTGGCCGAATCGGGCGCGGAAATCGTCACGGTCGTCCGGGGAAACGACGAGGTAGACCTTCGTCACGTCGGGCCGGTTCCAGAACAATTCTGCGGCCCGGACCCAGACGGCCCGTCCGTTGAGCAGGAGAAAAGGCTTCTTCTCCATCCCGCCGAATCGGCTCGACTTTCCCGCGGCCGGGAGAATGACGGCAACGCTCGGCATGACGCGGCCCCCCGAGACTACCCGGGTTGTTGTAGCGATTGCTCCCACCGGTGCAGGGCCTCGTGCCACCGCCGCCACACGTCTTCCTGCTCGTCGAGAAGCAGTTCCACCCGGGACGCCTGATCGCCGGCCAGTGAAAGGGATTGGCCCCACCTTTCCGTCGGGGTTTCGGGGGCCGCGTCGGATTGCTTCGGCGTCAGGACTTCGTCAAATGCCGCTTCGTACCGGTCCAGCGCGGACAGGCAGTCCCGAACCCCCCGTTCCACTTCGTCGAGTGCCTCTTGCCAGTTCTCGCGGGTCATGGCGGTCACCTGGGTAAAGCCGGTTTTCCGGGTCGGGGGTGTAACATTCCTTCGGCCCCGTTGCGAGACGAGTTTTTCAAATCCGGCCCGGATATTTCTTGCGTTGGCCCCCGGCCACCGCTATTACCCCCCACTCGGGGGAATTCGCCGCGTGCCTGTTTTGCCGCGGGGCGACTGCGGACCGCGCCGGCTCCGGCGCGACCTGGGGGAGGAATTACCGTGTACGTTGCGTGTTCGACACTCTGTTTCGGCTCCAAGCCGTTCGGCGAGGCGATGAAGACAATCCGGGACTACCAGTTCCCGAAGGTGGACTTGGTGGTTCGCCCCGACGGGCCGCACCTGACGCCTGCGGACGTGTTGGCCGGGCCGACGCAAGTCGCCCAGCGGTTAAAAGCGCAAAACGTGCCGGTCGCGGCGATATCGCTGACCGCCTCGGCTCCGGACGGGATTGTGGCTCGGGCGGAGTTGAAGGCCTGTTGCCGACTCGCCCGGTTGTTGAGCGTTCCGCTGGTTGCCGTGCCCGCGGCCCCGCTCGGCAGCGATTTTGAAACCGAAGTCGGTCGGCTGACGGACTGGGTCAAGATTGCGAACGCCGAGGGCGTGATCCTGACCGTCGAGACGCACTCGGCTACGCTGACCGCCGACCCGACCGTCGCCCTCGAACTTTGCCGCAGTGTCCGCGGCCTCGGCATCACGCTCGACCCCAGCCATTATCACTCCGGGCCGAACGGCCCCGCCAATTACGATCCCCTTTTTCCGTTTGTCCGGCACGTCCGCCTGCGCGACTCCGGACCGCGGCCGGACCAGTTCCAGGTCCAGGTCGGGCAGGGGGACGTTGAATACGGCCGCATCGTCAATCAACTCGACCGCTGTCACTACGACCGCGCTCTGACCGTGGACGTGCGCGACGTACCCCCGCCCGGATTCCCGGTCGATTCCGAAGTGCGGAAATTGAAATACCTGCTCGAATCGCTGGTTTGATGACGGTCCAGGAATTGCTCCCACTTAAGCGGGGAAATGCGCCCGGCTTTCCGAAGCCGGCGCGTGCTGGCACGTCGTGGTTGAAGTTTGCACATTTCTTCTTCAAGAATCTGGAATTGTCAGCGGTGCGCCATTATCCTTTATGAGACTCAAAAAGGAGCAACTCATGTCGCGCGTTCGGGTCCTGGCCGGTACGAAAAAAGGTGCGTTCATCCTCACGTCCGACGGCAAACGGGATAAGTGGGACATCACCGGTCCGCACTTCGCCGGGTGGGAAATTTACCACCTGAAAGGCTCCCCGGCCGACCCGAATCGAATTTACGTTTCGCAAACGAGTGGCTGGTTCGGGCAGATCATCCAGCGGTCCGATGACGCCGGGAAAACCTGGCACCAGCCCGGCACCCCGGCCGGCGAACCGACCACAACCCCCGAGGGCATGCCGAAGGGAGAGAGTAACAAATTCGTATACGACACATCGCCGACGGGCAAACCGCTTACC
The DNA here is from genome assembly GCA_036493815.1 of Fimbriiglobus sp. Classification (GTDB taxonomy): domain Bacteria; phylum Planctomycetota; class Planctomycetia; order Gemmatales; family Gemmataceae; genus DASXPC01. Next base: position 4,232 of record DASXPC010000124.1, read on the forward strand.
ACGCACATGTGGTACGACGGCTCCCAGCACCCGTGGGAGTTCAAACGGGTCTGGCACCTCGAACCGTCATTAACCGACCCCAACACCGTTTATGCCGGCGTCGAAGACGCCGCCCTTTTCCGGTCGACCGACGGCGGCCAATCGTGGCACGAACTCGCATCCCTCCGGGGCACGCAGGGCGAAAAATGGGCCCCCGGTGCCGGCGGGATGGGGTTGCACACCATCCTCCTCGACCCGGCCAACCCGAACCGAATCTTCGTCGCCATTTCTTCCGCGGGGGCGTTCCGGTCCGACGACGCCGGCAAAACCTGGAAGATCATCACCAAGGGGTTGAAGTCGAATTACATCCCCGACCCCACCGCCGAGATCGGCTTTTGCGTTCACCGGATCGCGTTGAATCCGAAACGCCCGAACACGCTCTTCATGCAGTTGCACTGGGACGTCATGCGGACCGACAACGCGGGCGACCTTTGGCGGGAAGTCAGCGGCAACCTGCCGACCGATTTCGGCTTCCCCATCGACATCCACACCCACGAACCGGATACCGTCTACGTCGTGCCGATCACCAGCGATTCCCTGCACTACCCGCCCGAAGGGAAACTCCGGGTTTTCCGCAGTAAAACGGGTGGCGGCGAGTGGGAAGCCCTCACGAACGGCCTGCCGCAGGAAAACTGCTTCGTCAACGTTCTCCGCGACGCGATGGCGGTCGATTCGCTCGACGATTGCGGCGTCTACTTCGGCACCACCGGCGGTCAGATTTACTGCTCCCCCAACGGCGGCGACCGCTGGACGACCATCGCCGAGCACCTGCCGCCGGTGCTTTCCGTCGAGGTGCAGACGCTCTCCTAGTTCCCTCCCCATCGACGGGAGAGGGTTAGGGTGGAGGTGAAGTAACATCCGGGTAAACTTATGATCCGCGTCGTCCTGCCCTTCCACCTGCGAACCTTGGCCCGGGTCGATGGCGACGTGACGGTCGACGTCGCCGGCCCGGTCACGCAGCGGTCTGTCCTCGACGCGCTCGAAGCCAAATACCCCATGCTCCGCGGCACCATCCGCGACCACGGTTCGTCCGTCCGCCGGCCGATGCTGCGGTTCTTCGCCTGCGAAGAGGATCTGTCCAACGAACCGCCGGACGCGCCACTCCCCGACAAGGTTGCACAGGGGAAGGAGCCGTTTCTGATCGTGGGGGCGATTGCGGGGGGATAAGCGACAGTATCGGACCGGGCCGCCACGGAGGGCGGCCCCTACGACCGTAGGGG
>DASXPC010000125.1:0-1533 GCA_036493815.1 Fimbriiglobus sp.
GTATTCGCAGAAACATTCGTCGGTGATGAGCAGGACGTCATGTTGGAACGCCTTCTTAGCCGCTCGGAGGGCTTGTTGAACAATGCCGTCGTCCTCCAGGGCAACGAGGCCTTTCGGGTCTTTGTGCGTGGGGATGCCGAAGAAGAGAAACGACGTGATTCCCAACTCTTTGGCCGATCCGATTTCGTCAATCAGGGTGTCCACGCTGAGTTGGTAGTTTCCGGGCATTGAGGCAATCTCCTGCCGAATGCCTTTGCCGGGTCGGACGAACAAAGGCAGTACGAAATCTCGCGGGTTGAGTTCCGTTTCTCGCACGAGAGAGCGGAGGATCGACGTGGCCCGCAGTCGGCGGGGGCGGACGATGGGGAAGGTGGCGGTCATGAGCGTCTCGATTCGTCTGGACGGCCGGGTCAGAAGTTGTCATATCCGGGACGCCTCGGGGAAGGGATATCTATGCCCGTCCGTTTCGTCGTCCTTGCGATAATGCTTGTGGTCGTCCCGGCCCGGCTGCCGGCTCAGCCGCCCGGGCCGGTGACGCCGATACCGCCGCTCGTGCCGGTCGAGACGACAGGCCTTCCGGTGGGAACGGAGGTGTCCCGGCCGCTGACGGCGGTGCAAGCCCCGGTGATTTCGGCTGGCCCGACGGGCCTGAATACCGTCACCCCTCCTCCCGAAATCGCCAAGGCGGCCGAGCCGAAAACGGAATCGACTGGCCTCCACCGGTGGGATTCGTCGGACTTGCTATTGTGGTGGTACAAAGCTCAGTCGTTGCCACCGCTGGTTTCGGCAGGGCGGGGTGGGGCCATTCCGTCGCTCGATTCGCCCAACACCGCGCTCCTCGTCGGCGGCCGGCAACTCGCCTCCGGCATGGACGGCGGCGGGCGGTTCATCCTCGGCGTCGGCCTCGGTGACGATAATACGGTCGGATACGAAATCGGATACACGTTCCTCGGCGGGCAGACCGGGCGGTTCAATTCGGTCGACCTGGCCAACCGCGGGCTGGTCCTCGCCCGGCCGTTCTTCAACACCACGGCGGGGAGGGAAGACGCCTTCGTCGTCGCCAACCCTGCGGGGCCGGCCGGCTACGTAGACGTCGCCACCTCAACCCGCGTGTCGTCCTGGGAGGTCAACGGCGTCGGAACGCTGTACGACGGGCCGAACGCGGGCCTGATTCTCCTGGCCGGGTATCGGTACTTTCGCCTCAAAGACGGCCTTCGCGTCGAATCGGCGTCGGTGCGACCCGACGGGACCGTTCTCGCGGCCGCGGACCAGTTCGATGCCGGCAATCAGTTCCACGGGGCCCAGGTCGGGTTCAAGGCCGACCTTCGATCCGGGTCGGCATTCGTCGAGGTGGTCGGCAAAGTGGCGCTGGGGCAGAACAACGAGCGGGTCGATATCGGCGGACAGTCGAACGTACTTTATGGCGGAAACCTCGTTGCGGCCGCGCCGGGTGGACTTTTGGCCGTGGCTTCCAACACCGGACGTTTTACGAACGGGACGTTTGCCGTCCTCCCCGAAGCCGGCGTCAAAGTC
>DASXPC010000126.1:0-30741 GCA_036493815.1 Fimbriiglobus sp.
GCCAGACGATCTTCTCCCCGTTCTCGGGCTGGGCCATTGTCCGCACCTTCACGGTTGAGTTCGTAGGGTGGGTCCCGCGTCGCTTGGGACGTGCCGACCCACGGATTTGTATTTGCAAACGATGCGCCCCGGTGGGTCACCGCCCGCAAAGCCGGCCGGGGAACCACCCAACAAATGTGGAGATTTCGTAGGGTGGGTCGAGCGAGTCTTCGAGCGAAGACCCACCGGAGTGGGCGAAGGGGTTGAAGGGGAGCCTTCTGTCAAATCAATACCGCCTCTAGGGAGCGTAGTTGTAATACCGGTGGGTCGGCGCCCGCAAAGCCGGGCTGGACCCACCCTACAAACTACGAACACAACAAATCAGTTTACCCGCAAACTTCGGGATACCAGTCGGCGAAGAGTTTGCGGCGGTCGGCAGCGGGGAGGATTCGCACGACGCCGCCGCGGTCGGCGGCGGCGAGGTCGACGTGATCGGGGCGGGGCAGCACGGTGCCTTTTTCGTCGGCGAGGACGGCGACAACTGGCCGGGTCGTCGCCCGCAGGCTTTGCTTGCCGGTGTGATTCGCCACGACGACGCCCACCCGGCCGTCGGTGAGTTCGACCACCGTGCCGACGGGGTGAAAGGAGAGGGCGAGGAGGTATTCGGCGAAGTCGCGGTCGAGCCGGCCGCGGTCGGCGTCGAGGAGCGTGTCGGTCAGGGCGGTGCGCGGGTCGTGGGCGGGGCGGTGCGGGCGGTCGCAGGCCATGCCGGTATAGACGTCGCACACGGTCAGGAACCGGGCCAGGGCCGGGATCGCGTCGCCCTGGGTGCCGTTCGGGTAGCCGGTGCCGTCGGGTCGTTCGTGGTGGGCGAGCACGGCTTCGGCGAGCGGGCCTGCGTCGGGCAGGTAGGTGCGGATCAGCTCGGCGCCGTCCCGCGGGTGGCGTTCGACCAGCCGTCTGGCTTCGGCGTCGAGCGGGCCGGCGGTTGCCAGAACCTCGGCCGGCACTTTCGCAAGCCCGAGTTCCGTCAGCAAACACGCGACCACCGGCACCAGCGGCCGGCTCCCCCACTCGAAATCCTGCCCCACAATTCGCGCCGCGATCTGGGCGGCGGTGACGGCGTGCGCCGCGGCGAACCGGGCGGCGCCGGCCGCATCAATGGGGCCCGGCTCCGCCAGAAATCGCACCGGCACCGCCCGCCGCGAATCCTCCAGAACCGTGTCCGCGATCTCCGCGAACGATGCCACGGACACGACCCGGCCCGCGGTCAGATCTGTATACAGTTTCGTCAGCCGCTCGATGCGGGCGGCGTCGGCTTTCCGCGCCGCCAGCGTGCGGTCGAGCACCGCGAGCCGGTCGCGGACCACGCACAGCATCGCGTCAATGCCGTCGCAGACACGGATCTGGTCGTCGGCCGCGCCCGGAAATGCCTGGGCCTGCCGCAGCGCCGCCTCCGTCAGGGCGACCGTTTTCCGGTGAAACCTCGTCAGCGGGTCGTCGGCGTCGGCGAGCGTGGGCTCGCCGGCAAACGCCCGCTCCTTCGCCACCAGTTCCCGGGCGTCCTGCAGCAGCGAAACCGCCTTGTGCGTCAATTTCGGCTGGGCGACGGGCGAGGTGGATTCCGGTTCCGTCAGCGTTCGCAGCGACAGAGCAAACCGGTCGGCGTTCTCGGCCACGGTCGTGGGCTCGCCCGCGGCTTTGAGCAGCGGCGTGTTCTCCAACCGCTCGCGGAACGCGGCGATGCGCTGGAGTAATCCGCGGGTTTCCGTCATGACCCCTGTCCCCCGTCCCATCCCGCGGCGGCCCCCCGACCGCCGCGGGCGGAACATCCCCCGTATCGAAGATCGACCGAGCGCGGTGGGAAACTTGAACGGGAATTCCGGCACGCCCGGCCGGAATTTGGAGAAAGAATGGAGAAGAGATCAAGTCCGCAGACTACGGCGTTCGACCCCGCGGCGCCGGCACCTTCACCCGCTCCCGCAACTGCCCCAACTTTTTCTGCCCCTCGGCCACCAGTTTTCGCAACTCCTTCAGCTCCTCCAGACTCAGCTTGCGGCACTTCCCCTTCGGCAGCCGGTCCAATTCGACCGGCCCGATGGCGATCCGCTTCAATTGCAGAACCTTGTGACCCAGATGGGCGAGCATGCGGCGGATTTCCCGGTTCTTGCCCTCGCACAGAACGACGCGGAGCCACGTGCTGCTGCCCTGCGACCGAACGCGGTGGACCCGCTTCGCCTTGACCTTGCCCTCGGCGAGCCAGACGCCTTCGAGGATGCGGTCGAGGTCGGCGGGGGTTGGGCTGCCGGCGACGAGGACGAGGTAGGTCTTTTCGACCTGGAACCGCGGGTGCATCAGTTGGTGGGCGAGTTCGCCGTCGTTGGTCATGAGGAGGAGGCCTTCGCTGGCCTCGTCGAGTCGGCCGACGGTGTAGACGCGTTGTTCGACGTGCGGCAGGAGGTGCCCGGCGAGCGGCCGGCCGGCCGGATCGTAATTGGTGCAGAGATGACCGACCGGCTTGTTGACTACCCAGTAGACGGGCCGTTCGACGTTCACCCGAACGTCGTCCACGAACACCTTGTGATGGTCCGGGTCGACGCGGGTGGCGAGGTCCCGCACCACCACGTCGTTGATCTTCACCCGCCCGGCCACGATCAGTGCATCGCACTTCCGCCGGGACGCGGCCCCGGCGTGGGCCAGATACTTATTAATGCGCTCCATCCCGGCATTGTACGGACCGGCTCAATCGCCCGACTTTTTGTCCGCCGGCGGCTTCTTCCCGTCCGACGCCTTACTCTTGTCGTCTTTCTTCCCGCCCGGCGGCAACGCCCCTTCCAGCCAGGCCAGCTTTTCCCGGCAGTCCTGCAGGCCCTTCGTCAAATCCTTGATCGCCGCGTCGACTTGCAACTGAATCGAATCCCGTCGCTTCTTACGCTCCTCGTCGGCCGCGACGTTCCGGTCCACGTCCGCCCGCACCTTCTTCAGGTCGTCCTGCACGGTCTTGGACTCGGCCGACAACGCCGCGATCTTTTCCTTCGCCACGTCGATCGCGGTAAAGTCCTTCTTCAGCGATTCGAGTGCGAGAATCCGCTCCTTGAGCACGTCGTAAGCGGCCAGGTCCTTCTTGAGCGCGTCGGCCGTCGTCGTCGAATCCTTCCGCACCGCGTCCAGGTCGAGGCCCTGCTTGGTCAGCCGCTCCTTCAACCCCGCGATCTCACTTTGCAGATTCGACACCGTCGCCGCCTGCGTCGACACCTGGCCCTGAACAACCTGCACCCGGTCCCACGTATTGGTCGTCCGGGCGTTGAATTCGTCCTTCCGGATCGAATCCGCCCGGGCCTCGTTCAGTTTGGCGATGTCGGCACGTATTTCCGTCAGCGTGTTGCTGAAATTGTTAAACAGGGTAATGGCGACGAGCGCGCAAATGCTGAGGATCGTCCCGCCGAACACCCGCCAGAACAACGACATCCGTTCTTCGTCGTTCCCCTTTCGGCTTGTGGCGTTCGCTTTCGGCCGGAGCGATTCCGCCGCCAAAAGCGTGTCGTCCGGGTGCGGGAGTTCGTATTCGTCGGTTCGGTCGGGGCGACGGGCTTGCACGGGCGAACTCCTTTTCGCATTTTCACGGGTCGCGGCGGTCGGGGTCGGTGAGAGGCGGGGACTATACCGGCCTCGCCGCGAACGGGCAAGGCGGGCCAATTCCCGGGCCGCACCGGACGCGGAACCGGCTTCCTGCCCTTCGTCCGCGTGCATTTCCATGTCCCGCAGCCTGCCGACTCGCGGCGAAAGAACCGAACGCGAGACCGGTCGGTTAATATCTTTTCGGTCGGAACTTCCCCCGGCATCAGCGAGACGCGCGCGGAACCGCGAACTTGCTGCCTGAGGAGGAAAAAACTTGACGTGCTTTACTTCTTCCGCTGCCCTTCGGAGGCGTACCAGAACCGCCACCGGATCGAGGCCTGCTGCTTGGCCTCGTCGGTCGCCCCGGAATCCGGGCCGTAATCTTCGCCGGTGAGGGCTTTCAGCCCGGCCCGGGCCGCCCGGACCACGCCGTCGTCCACGTCGGTGATGCGGGCGATCAGGTCGGGGATGTGCGACTTGTCGTCCCGCATGGCCCCGGCCAGGCAGGCCGCCCGGCGGAGCTCGGGCTCGTTCCCCCCCATCATCGCCCGGAGCGTTTCGGGCGTCATCCGATACAGCCGCTCGACCAGGGCGTCGCGGACCTGCTTTTTCTTGTTCCGTTCGAGCCGGTTGGCGGCCAGGACGAGGGCCGCGGTGTATTGCACGCCTTTATCGTCCCGGGCCGCCTTCAGCCGCTTGTCCCAGTCCGCCGGCCGGGCCTCGACTAAGGCGATGGCGATCAGGTCGGCCTCCGTCGCCGTCCGCAGCGGGGCCAGTGCCGGAGCGTTCGGCCCCTTCGGCTTCGACTCCTCGTTCTCTTTGAACACGATCTTCGCACTCGCCCCGCCCCCGCCGCGGAGTTCGCCCGAAATCGCCTTGCCCTTGATCTTCGCGGACAGGTCGGAGGCGAAATTGGCCCGCATGAGGAACAGAATGGCGAAGGCGGTTCCGACGTCGTTGCCGTAGGACCCGGTCCAACTGCCGTCCTGCTGTTGGGCGGAGAGGATGGAGCCGGCTCCCCAGTCGTACCAGTTGACGGCGCCGACTTTATCGATGCCGTAGGTGACGCCGACGCGTTCGAGGGACCAGAAGAAGTAGAGGTCGTTGGCGGAGCCGTACCCGCCGCCCCCCCCGCCGCCGATGGCCGCGGGCTGGCCGGCAAGAATCCGCCCGACCGCCGCGAGGCCCCGCTCGATCGCCCGCGTCCGAATGTCCTTGCGCGTGTCCGGCGCCGGCTTCTTCTCGCCGTTCTTGTCCGGCTCGCCCTTGCCGGGATGGAGGAACGGGTCGTCCTTGTCCTTATCCTGGTCCGGGTCGGCCGCCCGCGGCTTCTCCGCCTGCAGCTTCACCCCCGTCGCCACCGCCAAACCCAGCAGCCCGGCACACGTCATGCTCGGACTCGACGATCCGCCCGTGCCGTAGCTCCACCCGTGGTCGCTCGGGCTCTGCGTCCGCAGAAACCGGGCTTCGATCCGGGCCGCCGCGTCGCGGATCGGCAACGCGTGCTTCCCCGACACCCAGAGGGCGAGGCAAGCGAACTGCGTGTTCGAATTATCGTCGTTGCCCGGTCCGCCGCCCCCCGTGCCGGTCGGGAGGTTCCGCAGCACCTTGACGATTTCCGGGTGCAGCCGGCCCGGCGTGAGATTGCCCCGCAGCCTTTCCCGCCACGCGCTGGCATTGGCGGTAAACACTCCCCCGCCCGACTGATACCCCCACCCGCCCGCCGCGTTCTGACCGATCAGCAACTTGACGCCGAGAAGCTGAATCAACCCGGCATCGGTCGGGTCGCCCAGCTTATCCAGGAAAAATATGCTCAGGGCAACGTCGTAAGTCGCATCGTCCGCAATGCAATTCCCGCGGATGAACTCGGCGATCCGGGCCACGTCCGGATCGTTCGCCGGGCACCCGCCGACGAGCAACGCGAGCCCGATCAGCGCGGCCCGGCCGTTCGCGTGGTCTTTCCCCCCTCCCTGGCCCCGAAGGTACGTCACCCCCCGATCCACCGCCGCCTTGATCTTCTCCGCAGGCGGCGCGGCACGGACGTTCGCACCCAGCACCGCCACGGTCATACCGACAAGAAGAATCCGGGACATGGAACGCTCCCAAGCCGGCCAGGGGGAAGACGGTCAAAAGCCTATCCTACTTGATGCGATGGGGTCGAGGGGCATTTCTAATGGAAATGGGTGGCGCGTACTGAGTCTTTGCGAAGGGCGTGAGTTCGTCCCGAGGCTCCGCTTCGCTCCCCCCCCCCGGCGACCGTCCGCCGCCCCTCCGGGGCTAATAGCCCGGTGCACGGAATCCACCAACAATTGAAACGCTCACCGACCGGAGACCTTGTCCCAAACCCCAACTGGTGAACGAACCACGATTCGGTTATCCTGTGCCCAGACTCCTTTTTGCATTCCGATTGCATGCCCATGCACCCGCACCCCTCTTTGCCGGGATGCCGACGGTCAACTTGACCGAGTTGGCCAGGCTCCGGCTCGAAGTCATCTCGTTCTTCCTCCTCGCCTTCTTCCTCTCCGCCGGCGTCGTCCGTTGGGTCTGGAACGGACTCGCCCGCGACTTCCCCCGTCTGCCCCGCTTCAGTTACGGCCGGGCCCTCGGCGTCGTGGCCGTATGGGGGGCACTCTTCGTGCTCGTCCTGACCATGATCGCGGGCGCCCGCGAACTGATGACCCCCGGGGCGTGGAAGCCGAACGGGATGACGTATAAGCTGGCCGAGACCGGGAAGCCGACGGAAACATCACGGGAGCCGACCGAGGCGGAACGGCGGCGGAAGCTGGACGAACTCCGGGCGGCGTTGTGGAAAGAGGCAAGCGGTCCCGACAAGGTGCTCCCGCCGAGCCGGGCCGCGGCGAAGATTCCGGAGGACGTTTGGAAAGTCCCCCACGCGTCGGGGACTTCCTACATATACATCCCGGGCCGGAAGCTCGGATTCGACCCTCTCACGCTGGTCGCAGCGGAACCGGACCTCTTCGTCTCCAGTCGTTACGGCCTCTTCAGCGACGGGTCGATCCGGGCCGTCACCGCCGCGGAGATCGAAGCCGCCTTCGGCGAGAAGGGCGGGAAGTGATGAAGAAACTTTCCTGTGCCGGTTACGGTTGTGCTGGAATCACGTCCGCCATCGTGATTCTCTTCCTCATCTGTGCCGGCGGCATGTTCATTCTTGAAGTCCCGTTTTACCTCGTCGTCGGCTGGGTGCCTTTCCTCGGCCGGGTGATTCCGGAAATCCATCCCGACCCGGGCACCGTCGCCATCGCGGCCGTCTGCTTCGTGGCCGTGACACTCGGGTGTCACTGGTTCGGCCGGTGGTTGTGGGGGAACTTGCAACCCGAGAGCCCGCCGTGGCGGTGGCGGTGGACCGCCCGCGTCGTGGCGGTCGTCGTCTTCCTCTTCGTCGCCGGCACCGCGGCCGTCGGCATCGTTCACCAATCCCTCTGGCTCGCTACGTCAAAGGAAAGGCTGATCGAAAATCCCATGCGTATCAATGACCGATTTGGCTCCGCCGACAACATGAAAAAGATGGGCGTCGCCGCGTACGATCATACCGACAAGACCACCTTTCTTCCGACGTCCACGTTCACCCCCGACGGCCGGCCGATGCACTCCTGGCAGACGGCCCTGCTCCCGTACCTCGAACAGAACGATCTCTACAGCCAGTTTTATCTGAGCAAACCCTGGGACCACCCGGACAACCGACGGGCAATCAACACTCCGGTGAAGACGTTCCTCTATCCCGGCATCGAACCCTTTGAGACCTCCAGCGGCCTGCCGGCCTCCCACTACTCAGCCAACGTCCTCACCATCGGCGGCAACCGGCCGAGACGGTTCAGCGACTTCGTAGACAAAGGGACCGAAAACACCATCCTCTTCGGCGAAGCCGTCTCGAACCCGCGAGCCTGGGCCGACCCGCTCAACTGGCGCGACCCCCGCCTCCCCCTCGGCCACCCGTACGGCTTCGGCGGCCCCCTGGGTAAAACTCAATTCGCCTTCGCCGACGGCTCGGTGCGAACCGTCGACCCGCAGGAACTGGCCGATTTATTGAAGTAAAACTGGGCGAGCCGGGAAAAACGTCCCCACCCCTTGACTACTATACAATCGAACACTTTGTATTCCGGCGTCGAGCGAGGCGATGCCGTGAGAATGAATTACCACCTCCCGCCGCCGGACGACCTGCTGACCCGGGCGGCGCAATGCCGCGTCGCCGGCGATAACTGGAAAGAGGTCGACCGGAACCTGCGGGAGCCGTACGCCCCATCGGCCGACGAGCGGACCCGCGACTGGATGCGGGCGGACGGCCCGCGGTGGCGGAAGGCCCTCCGCGACGCCCAGTTGACCCACGTCACCGAAGCGATGGGCGAGGCGGTCCTCGCGCAGCGCCACCTCCTCCGTCATAAAGCTTGTAGGGTGGGTCAAGCCCGGCTTTGCGGGCGCCGACCCACCGGGCGATAACAGAGGCGGTTGCAACTGCCGGTGGGTCTTCGCTCGAAGACTCGCTCGACCCACCCTACGCACTGCCGCGTCGGCGGCGAGAACTGGCGGGAAATCAACCGAAGGGTACGGACTGCGCCTCCTCCGTACAAAGACCTCATGACTGCCATCGCGGCCGAGAACGTGTCGAAGACCTACCGCGGCGAGGTGGCGGCGGTGCGGGGGGTTTCGCTGACGGTGCCGGCCGGGCAGCGGGTTGCGATTCTGGGCAAATCGGGGTCGGGGAAATCGACGTTGCTCAACCTCTTCGGCGGGCTGGACGTGCCGACGGGTGGGTCGCTGGCCGTGGCCGGGCGGAAACTGTCTTCGCTGACCCGGCGGCAACTCGCCGACTTCCGCCAGACCTGCGTCGGGTTCATTTTCCAGTCGTACCACCTCATCCCGTGGAAATCGGTGCTGCAGAACGTGGCCGTGCCGCTGGTGCTGGCGGGGCGGAAGCCGTCAGACCGACGCCGCGCCGCCGCGGACGTGCTCCACGCCGTCGGCCTCGGCGACCGCATCGACTTCCGCCCGAACCAACTCTCCGGCGGCGAACGCCAAAGGGCCGCCGTCGCCCGCGCCCTCGTCAACAAACCCGCCCTCCTGCTCGCCGACGAACCGACCGGAAACCTCGATACCCACACCGCCCGTGCCGTGACCGACCTCATTCTCGAACAGGTTTCCGCCCGCGGCATGACCCTGGTGCTGGTGACCCACGACGAAGACCTGGCCGCCCGCACGGCGGACCGCACCGTTCGCATGCAGGACGGCCAGATGGTTTCCGAAGGACCCGCGAACCATGACCCCTGACCCGCTCGCCCGATTCCCGGTCGTCGTCCCCCTGCCCGTGGCCTGGGGCGACATGGACGCGTTCGGCCACGTCAACAACGTGGTCTACTTCCGCTACTTCGAGGCGGCCCGGATCGAATACCTGACGCGTGTCGGGTGGATGGCCTCGAAAGAGACGGCCGGGCTGGGGCCGATCGTCCACAGCACGCAGGCCCGGTTCCGCAAGGCCCTGACGTACCCGGATACCGTCCGCGTCGGCGGACGGGTGGTGGAAATGCGGGACGATCGCGTGACGATCGAGCACGTACTCATGTCCGACCGCTCGGCCGCCGTCGCGGCGGTCGGGCAGGTGATCGTGGTGAACTTCGACTACCGGACTGGTGAAAAGGCGGCACTGACCGATGCACTCCGCACCGCGATTCGGGACCTCGAACGGCCGTGCGGGAACGAGTTGGGATCGGCGTAACGGAAATCGAGTGCCGAGTATTCAGCACTCGAAAATCGCCAGCCGATCCCGGTGTTCCCAAGCTGAACCGGAAGTCTTAGTTCCCGTACATGAACCAGTCGCGGGGGCTGCGGGCGAACTGGTGCTGGGGGTAGACGAGCGTGCCGGTCGGTCCGCCTGAGCCACAGGCCCCGCCCTTGCCGCACGAGCTGCAGCCGTCGTGCTTCCACCACATCAGCCGTTTCAGAATCGGGTTGCAGCCGTAGGCACCGGACCCTCCGGACCCGCCGAAAGCCCCGGACTTGGCCTGGGCGGCCTGGGGCGGAATCCCCGACGGGCCACAGCCCCAGTCGGCCCGGGCGTCCGACGCCGCTGCGGCGAGAATCAACGCGAAGAGAATGCGCTTCATGTCCCTGCCCTCGTGCGTACCGCCCGCAAGGCCGACCGTGGCCCGACCGGGGCGTATCACACGCAGCATCGGAATTCGGGACCGGGGAGAACCGGTGAAAGGAGTCTGACATGAATTGGAATAGCGTAACCGCCCGGCAAATTCGGAATACGGGCCAAACCTTTCCCGCTTTATTAGCCGGCGGCGAGGTAGATGTAAAAAATCAGCAGGCCGAAGCAGCAAATTGCCGCCAGTCCGCAAGACCAGGCGGCGGACGCGATCCAGGCCCCGATCTGCCCCCCGGCCGGAACCGCGACGGCGAGTGTAGCCCGCAACTGCCGGTCGAGTTCCTCCGCCAACCGCGGTTCGCCGGCCAGCACCGTCACGGTGACTTGTTGCATCGCGTGGAACGGCCGCACTGCAACCACATCCCCGGTCGCGTCGGACCAGCGGTGGCCGAACCGCGACGCCGCCCGCCCCACACCGGCCAAGGCCGCCTCTACAGCGTCGTCCACCGCGGGCAGGGTCACATTGTAGACGACGAGCGATTTCCGTCGCCTGCGGTAACTCCAAACGGCCGCAACAATCACGATCAACAAGTACCCGACCAACGTCAGGATCCAGACTGTATGTTCTTTATCCCAGTTCGCCCGGAGTTGCAGAAAGTTGCCGCGGGTCCAGGACCGGAAGCCGGATTGGACGACGGTGAGCAGGACCACTCCACCGGCGAGGAGAAAGCCGGCCAGCCCGACCAGAAGGGCGGTGAAATCGCCGGTCCCGGAAAGGGGCACGGGTCGGCCGCGGCGGTGGACCCCGGCCAGCCACAACAGATAAACTGCCAGCGGGGCGAGGCAAAAAACCCCGACGAAACAGGCGGCCAGAATGATGGGTACGACCAAGCGACGGATCCCATTTGATTACAATTCGTTCGGCAATTGTATGACATGTCCGTCCCGACCGGTCGTATCGCCCCGGATTCCCGGGTCGGTTTTCGTCTCCCCCTTCCCGCCGTCCGATTCCCGGCGTATAGTGAGCTTACACCGACGCGGCGTGGAGCAGTCCGGTTAGCTCGCCAGGCTCATAACCTGGAGGTCGTAGGTTCAAATCCTACCGCCGCAACTTTGGGAATTATTGCTTGATTCGTTTGAGCAATTCTTTCATGTCCGTACGGGCGCGAATGGGGGCGAAGTCGGGGTCGGTTTCGAGTTGTTCGATCCGACTCGGATCAGTCAGGTAGCTGGTTTTTTCCACGATTGAAAGCACTTCGACTGCTCGTTTGGCATAATCGGTTCCGTTAGCTGATTTTGCCACCCCGGAGAAGATACGGGCGGCATCCCAACGTTGCTCAGCCTGAACGTCCGGCGACGCGAGGGCCGCCTCGACCGCAGCCAACCCTTTCGTCATATCACCAAGAGCAATCAGTAGACGGCCTTTATCGATATCCAACACGGGCAGAAATTCCGCTCGGACGAACTTCGACGCGGCTTCCAGATCGTCAACTGCACCGCGGTACAAATTCAACCGAGCTCGGGCCGCCGCGCGAACGCGGTACACGTCGCCGAGCAGTCGCCGACCGCCCGTGTCACCCGACAGGGCGGTGGAACTTTTCGTCAGGCGGTCGATCGCTTTCGTGTACCACTCCGCCGCGGCCTTGGAATCCGATTTCGCCGCGTAATATCCACCCGTCTGGAAGTAGCCCCAGCACAAATCGACCTCGTATTCTCCCACGGCGGGGTGATCGCGGGCCAGTTCCTCGCGAATCGCCTGCGACTCGGCGAGCAACTCGCCGGCCCTTTTCAAGTACCCTTTCTTCCGCAGAATCGTCGCGAAATTGGCGTTCGATCGGGCGAATTCCTCCCGGTAATCCGGGTTGATCGGCGAGTCGGCAACCAATCGTCGGTACGCCGTGGTGCTCTTCTCGAAAAGCTCGCCCGCCCGGTCCATTTCGCCCGTTTCCAGATAAGCGACGCCGAGCGTGTTCAGGACATTCGCGTGAACCGCGAGGTATGCGGTGTCCGGAGCGTCGGACCGCACGATCGCTTCGGTATGATGAAGTGCCCTTCCCAGATACAGCTTCGCCTGCTTGTTATCGGATTCGTCCATTGCGGCCTTGGCCAGGTTCGCATCGGCAACCGCCTGAAGATAGTCCACCTCGGGGTCCTGCGGTGCGGCGGCTTTCGGCCCGTCGAGCCCGCCACTAACTTTGGTGAATTCCTCGCGGGCACGGGTCAAGTTTCCGGTCTGGAGGAAAAGGCGCCCCCGTTCGAGGTGGAGTAGTGCGTGGAGGTTGCGGACACTTCCGACATTCACTTGCGGCGGGTCGTTCGGCCCGATTCGGGCGAGCAGTTCCACCGCCCGGTCGAACCGGTCTTCGGCGTCCTTATACCGGTTGAGGTGGAGAAGGATCGTGCCAGACCGTTCGAGCGTGAAAGCCTGAAACAGCCGCAGCCGGGGGTCTTCCCCCTGCGATTCGGCGAGGCGGTCGCACAAGATCAGGGCGTCATCGAGCATGGCGGCCCGGGTGCGGTCGAGGTGCGGAACGTGAGCGACGGTCCGGAGGCCGAGTTCGACGAGCATCTTGTCGATGACGGCCAAGGCCGCAACGAGGTTATGCTCGGCCCGGTCGCGTTCGTGGGTGGTCGAGTGTTTTTCGGTTTCCAGTGCACTGGCCTGTTGTGTGATCGTATTGTTCCGGTTTTCCAGGTCGCGGTTGTAGTCTTCGAGGTTGCGATAGGAGTGGTAACTGAGCCAGGCGAAGGCCGCGCCGGCTGCGATCCCGCCCCCGAGGAGAGCGGCAGCCGCGGGCCGTCGCCGCGCCCACTTGGCAACCCGCTCCCAGGCCGGCGTCCGCCGCGCCAAGATCGGCCGACCATCCAGGAACCGGTCGAGGTCGTCGGCGAGTTCCCCCGCGGTGAGATATCGCCGGTCCGGTTCTTTGCAGAGGCATTTGAGGCAGATCGTTTCCAGGTCTCTCGGAATGCCGGAGGCGAGTTGCGTGGGCGGTACGGGATCGAGTGTCAGGACTTTTTGCACCGTCTCGGCCGAGGTGTCCCCCCGAAACGGCGGACTCTGGGTGAGGGTTTTGTACAGGATGGCACCCAGGGCCCAAACGTCCGCGGACGGACCGACCAGTTCCCCCTTTCCGGCGGCCTGCTCGGGTGCCATGTATGACGGTGTCCCCATGACGTGCCCCGACCGCGTCCGACCCGGATCGTCGAGCAGTTTCGCCAAGCCAAAGTCGGTGATCTTGGGAACGAATGACGCAACGGGGGTCGGTTCGTTCTTGTCACTCCCATCGTGTTCGCGGCTGAGGAGAATGTTGGCCGGTTTCAAATCCCGGTGCACGACGCCACGCGAATGGGCGTGCTGCACGGCTCGGGCCAGCACGGTCGCGAACGCCGCAGCGGCCCGCGGAGCAAGGAGGCCGTCGTCCAATCGCGCCGCGAGGCTGCCCCCGGCGGCGAACTCCAGCGCGACGTAGGGCAGGCCGCCGTGCTCTCCCACTTCAAATATCTGAATAATGTTAGGATGCTGCAAACGGGCGATCGCTTCGGCTTCGATGCGGAACCGGGCGATTTCCTCCGGGCCGGCAAAGTTACCCGACCGGATGACTTTGAGTGCCACCGTGCGATTGAGTGCGACGTGAAAGGCCTCGTAAACCACGCCCATTCCGCCTCGGCCGAGCTCCCGCACGAAATTGTACCCCGGGATCTCCTGTGGTCGCTGGCCTGGCGCCGGCAAATGCGATTGAACGGCATTGAGCGGGAGCGGGGGCAATTCGTCGCCGAAATCCGAGATCGCGGTCGAACGGGAGCCGCCGTCGAGCGATTCGGAATCTGTCCCGCATATCGGACACGGGGTTTTTCCCGCGTCGGCTTTCCAGGTATGGCCGTTCCGGCATGTGAGATTCGTATTCATGGCGGCTTCGGGTGCAAGCGGTTCTGCTAGGGCGGGGTTACTTTGAGCGGTGTCTCGAATTCGAGCTTTTTCTTCGTCCTCTTGTCGGTGACCGTCATCCGGACCGCGAACTCTCCCGCCCGGTTGAGCGACAGCAATCCGGAAAACGTGATGCTGTCCATCGCCTTGACTTCGTCCGGTTTCTCATTGTGGTACGAGACCCGGATCGGTTTCGGAGTGACCGGCTTCCCCTGAGCGTCGATCACTTGGATTTCAAAATCCACGTCGATCTCGCCCTTGCTCTTGTCGAATCCGATGGCCTCCATTTTGATCGCCAGGTTCTGGCCGACCGTGCCGCCGACGCGAGCCGGCACCCTCGCCGCGGCGTCGTGATAGAACCGCACCCGCAACAGGGCGAACTCGGGTGGTTTGACGGTGAACTTCCGACGAAACGACGCCGCCTCCCCTGCGATCAAGTCCGCCACTTCCACTTCCAGTTCGTACGCGCCGGGGGGAAACTTTTTATCGAGCGACCACGACGCCCCGGCCGGGAAACTTTCGCCACCCAGCGCCGGCACCTGCTGGACCGGACTTTCCGATTTCTGGACCAACTTCCCCTTCGCATCGAACAGTTTCAACCGGATTTCGCCGCGCAATCGACCGTCGTCGTCGGCACGAGCTCCGACGGTGGTGAATCGGAAATATACCTCGTCCCCGACGATGTACTCGGACGACTTCCGCACGGGTCCGAGCGGGCCGTAAGACGATTGAATGTTCCGGATTTCGAGTTTGGCGAAGGCCAAGTTGGGGACGGCTGCCAACAGCCCCAAGGATAATAGTCGCCACATGACGAGTCCTCCTCTTCACGGATCGTCCGGATTCAACCTCTCCTACGAGACGTGTGACGGGGCGAGCTCGATCACGCCCCACTTTTGCGTTTTTCCCACGCCCCGCGGCAATACCGCAACAAATCGAGGGTCTGCAGTTCGGATTCGATGTCGTCCGTCGTGGGTTCCTGGAGTGAGTCCGTCACCTGATCCAGCAACAACTCGGCAAACTTGGCATGTGCCCTTTGCAGCGATTTGCGGACATTCTCCGCCGTCAGCGGGCGAGCGAGCTGAACCGCGAGTCGGTCCGCCATTTCCCCGGAGGGCATTTCCGGATATTCGATCCGCAGATGCAATACGGCGTGGAAAACGGGGTTGACCTCTCCCAGCCGTTTCCACGTCTGGTCGAGAATTGACTGGCGCCATTCACCGACGAATTCAATTTCCGTCATGGGATCCGGGGCCGGGGCCTCGGCGGCTAACGGCATTGGCCCGGCCTGTCGGGAGCGGTGATGGTCGTTGATCAGGTTGCAAAGGGCGGTTTTGACGTAATTCCGAAACCGGCCGCGGTCGGGAGCTGCCCGGTGGAAGTCGCCCCGAAGGAAACGGACGGCGAATTCCTGGCACAAATCGGCCGCGACGTCGGGGTCGCGGACCGCACCCAGCAAATAGCGATACACCGAACCGCTATACCGAAGTACCAGCTTGTTCCGGGCGGCCGTAGCTTCGTCGGCGGGTCCGTGGGCCCGAACGAGTGCCGTCCACTGCGTTTCGATCCGGCTCAATCGCTCGTCGGGGTCCGGGTCGGCCACGGCATGTCCCCCCAAGTCCCCGCCAATCATACACGCAATCCGCGGCAATTGCAGCCACCCAGTGTCACACCCCCCGTAGGAGGTGCAGAGCCACCCCGGGCATTCCGGACACTCTCAAACCCGAAGGAGTTCACATGTTCCGTTCCGTCCCGAAGGCCGGCGTTTTCCCCAGCCGCCGCCGACCGACTTTCCAGTTGGAAACACTCGAAGCCCGGGAAGTCCCGACCGTCCTCGTTGGAGGAAAAGTCGCTCCGGATTATGCCGGCAATACCCCGGCCACAGCCCGTGTCGTCTCCCTGGGCGACTTCCAGCCGCAGACGCTAGGCGATTACATGCCTTCCTCAGCCGACCAGGACTACTACCGGATCGTTCTAAACAAGGGCGATTTCCTCGCCACCAACGTCATCCCAACCGGAGCGGCCTTTAACGGAAAACTAGCGGTTCTCGACAGCAACGGCACGACCGTTCTCGCCCAATCCAAGGATCCGACCGGCTTAGGTATGCCGATCAAGGCAAACCCGGCCGCCGGCCTCTACGCCCCGCACGACGGCACCTTCTTTGTCCGCGTCTCGAGCACCGATACCGCTACCAACAACGGGCGGAGCTATAACCTGGACCTGGAACGGGCCGAACTGCAGGACGGGGCACTTCCCGCCCAACAACTCGCCACCGTCGGGGCCTACCACGCCTGGTTGAATCAGGCCGGCGATACGCTTTACGTCAGCGGCCCGAGCGGGTACGGGTTCTCGCTGAAAGGGAATTGGTCAGAAACTTCCAACGGTTCCGCGGTCAGCTATTCCGCGTCCGGCAAAGTGACCCTGCACACCACGGCCCTGGCCGGATCGACCGGCGACATCGCGTTGCAAGTCGGGAAGTCGTTCGTCGTCAACACGACCACTTCGGACTGGGTCCAGCTCGGCGAACTGAGTTCGGTCAACGGGAGTTTCGGATTATCGCTCGCCCCGATCGCCGGAATGATCGAACAAACCTTCGGGCTCGACGTGAGCGCGCAAAGCCTCATGGACGGCTGGACAATCAAGACCGGGTCGCAGATCAAGCAGGCCTATCACGGCATCGAATCGCCCCAACTCGGACAAGTGCTGGACGGGGTGCCCTACCTGGTTTACGGGAATGCGGGCAAGCTGAACGTGCACTTCGGATCGGTCAGTCTGAGTTCGACAGATCAGGCAAGCCTGGTCCTGATCGCCGACCCGTCCGACCCGTTTCTCTACGTGCAATACGGCAATTATGCCGCAGCCGGTTCGGCTCACGGCCGCATCCCGTTCAACACCACCGTCAGCCCGACGTCGAACGCGATGACCGGCATACAAATCGGGCACCAGACCGATTACTTCGGCCACGTGTTCGCCGCCGGGAATTTCCCGCTGACCGGTCTCCCGATGAACGTCCAAGGGGAGGTGACGGTCAACCTGGACGCGAACGGGGACGGGCAATTCCTCGGCGGTGCCGGGAACGCCAGCCAGCTCTTTCACGGCGACTTGGGCGCGCTTCAAAATGTCGTGTCCGACATTAACGTCGGCGTGAACGGCACCGTGACCCTGGGTTACACCGTGGCCGGGTATGCCGTGAGCGTTCCCGTGGGTGAGGCGTCGGTGTTCTACAGCGGCCCGCAACAGGCCGTGTTCTTCAAAGGGGCGCAAGGAACCGCCTTGAACCCGTGGGCCGGGACCGTGCTGGAAAACTTCCAAAGCGGCCCGGGGGCTTCGATCGAGGGCTACGTTTTCCGCGACGGCCGGTTCTCGGTCTCCACCTCTTCGAATTACCGCCTGTTCGTTGCCGACGCCGACCTGACTTTGACGGTCACCGACCACGACATTAGCGCGACCGGCAGCCTGACCACCCCAATCGCGTCCGCTTCCGTCACGGGCCAGATCAACTTCGACGGATCGTTCGTCTGGTCCGGCACGGCTCACGTCGGCATCGGCGGGGGCGGCAATTTCATCTCGGGAGACGCCGGGTTCGTTCTTTCAGGCAGCCCCGCCGGGATGACGTTCGACCTCGACCTGAACTGCGCGGCAAAGGCGTCCATCCCCGGCATCAAGGCGGAAGGCACTCTCACCGGCCACTTGAAAATGACGACCGATAATATGGGTCACATCACCTACGATGTCGCGTCCCTGCACTTCTCCGGCAGCGTGTCCGTTTACGACCCGTTATTCCAGCAGTGGAACAAACTCGGATCCGTGTCCGCGACGATCACGCTGAACGGCAACCATTTGACCTTCGACGCATTCGGGTATGGATTCTCCATCGACCTGCCGTGATCCCGATGACTAAACTCCGCGGGGCGCGTTTCGCGAGACTCGCCCCGTTTGCTTTTTGTTTTTTAATGCTGGATTCAAGGAAGTGATTCGGGTGAGGTTGTCGCAAAGTGGACCGCTATAGCCGAAACCGCAATTCAAATTACCCGGCTAGGATTCGAACCTAGACAAAGAGAACCAAAATCTCTTGTGCTACCGTTACACTACCGGGTAATAGCGTCGACACCTGCACGAAAAACGTTCGACGGGCAAACCACCATAACGACAATCGAGCAACCTGCGTGGTTCACTTGTCGACTAACGTCGGCAAAGCGGCGCTATTTTGTGGATTATTACAGGGAGGTCAAGGCTAACTGGCCCGAAACGACGCTTGCTCCGTCCGTCGTCCCGGGGGACAATTCAGCCACCTTCGGAGGACAAATCATGGATCGACAATCGCCCGCAATCACTTTCTCAAGCCGCAAGTTTCGCCGGCACGGCTTGATCGGTTTCGCGATCCTGGGGTTGGCGGCGATTGGTTCTCCCGGCAAATCGCTCGGATGGAAATCCGGTCAACAGGAAGTCGAACGATCGGCCGACGCGAACAAACTTCCGCTCGAGCTGGAAACGCTGAACGTCGCATCCCGGAAAATGTACGCCGACGCCAGGACACGGGAACTGTCCACCATTCCCGTTGTCATCATCGTATCCGGCGACGATTTGGTGCTGCGCAAAAACGGCAAGCGAACGGTGGCGACCACGCTTCCCGCCGAATATCACGCGCTCAAGTGCGTCGCCCATTCCACTCTTGCCCTGTTTACGCATTTATCGTTCGAACCGGGCAAGCCGATCGGAGCCGAACGATCCAAGACGTTGGCCGATTATCGGGCGCTGCTGACGGCGGCCCGGCCGGCCGTGGAGAAATGCGGTCTCGGACCCGCCTCGCGGGATCGCCAGATGCGCATTCTCGACCGGGCTCTCGCGTTCGCCGACAAGGTGATGCGGGACGGCCAAGTGAGCGAAAACGACCTTGCGATGTTTTGCCGATCCGAGCGGTCCGACGTCATGGCCAACGGTGCGGATGCCGTGACGGCACAGTTATCGGCCACGCACAAACAAGTCATGGCATGGAAAGCGGACATGACGGCCGAGGAGTGGGCCGGTCTGAGGGTGATCGTTTGTGGCGGACAAACCCCCCGTTCCGAAAACGCGGCGGTCCAATACTTCTCCCGGGTGTTGGGCGAAGCCCGGGGTGAAGGCCGCCGGGTCGTGTATGCCGAATCGCTCTGGGATGAAGAAAAGGCAGTCAACCTCCTCGGCACGCTCCGTCTGGATGGAAAACTGTCGGTCGCCATGTTCGGCGATCCGTACCGTCTTTACCGCGATTTGCTGGCCGATAGCGCGAGAAGGGCGATCGACGATATTCTTGCCCCGCCGGTGCAGAAGTAGTACACGGGAAGCCGGGACGGCCGACTCCTCTTCCTAAAAAAAACTATGCCCGAATGGATATTACTTTTTTCATCGGCGGGGTCGGCACCTTGATTTTGTTGGACAGGTCGAACAGTTTCATTGCCACGAACATGTCGATCAACCGGTCGTGATATTTGCGGTCGGACACTTCGCCGGTGAGCGCGATCGTCTTGCCCGAAACGGCCGCTTTCACGGTAAACTTCGCCTTCGGATCGGTGACGACTTCCTTTCGGAACGCTTCGACGTATTCTCCCGCTTTGGCCGCGGAATATTTCCCCCCCGGGGCGACTTTGGCCAGCAGGGCCGACATCTCGGCCCGGTACTTCGGATTCAGGGCGATGGCGGTATAGGTATTCGGGTCCCGCGGATTGGCGGCTCGCGCTTTCGCCAGCTTGTCGCGCAGGGCGATGAGTGCGGCCTTGTGGTCGGTCCAATACTTGATGGCTCCCGCTCCGATCGCCTCGGCCTCTTTCTTCGGAAACTCCGGCCGGTTGCACAAATCGTCGAATCCCCGGTTCGTCATGAATCCCGCTTCGGAAATCGTGCCGGCAATGTCCGTCTCACGAAGGATGTGGTAGTTGCCATTTTTGCCGATGAGAGCGTTCTTCGGCCCAGGCACGGCACCGTCCAAGGCGTCATTCACGTCTTTCGCCAGGGATTCGTAAAGCGTGTCGTCCTTCGCATTGTGTTTCCACAAGGCCGTGTGGCCCGATGCCGAATCCCCTCCGGCGTTGTGGTGAACCGACAGAAAGAAGTGACAGTTGTAGTGTTCGAAGAAGTCGATGCGGGCATGAAGTTCGTCGACGTTCCGGGACCCTTCGCGACTGAGTCGTTGATCCGCCTCGCGGGTCATATGGACTTCCGCCCCGTTCGCTTTGAGGAATTTGGCGAGTTCGAACGCGACCCGGAGGTTGAGTTCGCTTTCGGTGAGTTTCGATGCCGTGCCGCGGGTGCCGCCGGTATAGCTCTTCGAATATCTCTGTCCGCCATGGCCGGGATCGACCACGATCACGGCCCCTTTCAGGGGCGGATCGGCTTGGACGGGAGTCGCCGCCAGTCCGGCGGATGATTGAATTCCCAATGCGGCAACGAGCCAAAAATGCTTCGACATGGCTGATCCTCAATTCCGGCAGGCTTTACCCAATTTCCCACGGCCTTGCCCGACTTGCAAAGCTTCCCCTGAACCCGCGAATTCCGCACCGCCGATACCTCCCGCAGGGTTCCCCCATTCTCCGGTTTACGGGGTGGCGGCATGCGGGCGATGGCCGTGGCACTGTTCTTCGCCGCCGGGTGTCTCGCACCCGTGCCGATTCCGGATCGGCCGGACCAGCCGACCGAAGGGGAAACGCCCGATTCGTTAGCCCTGGCCGCCGCATGTCTCAACCGGGGGGACGACGCAACCGCCGCCACCCACCTCACCGATTACGTCAACCACCACCCCGACGAATACATGACCCGGGCCATGCTGGCGGAAATACTGTACCGGACGAACCGCTACCCGGAAGCTCGCGAAGAATTCGAACGCGTCGTCACCGACGCCCCGCCGGCTACCGGTAAACTACGCGAGCGTTTGATACATTGCCATACCCGACTCATGCAAATTGCCGAGTCTTCGGACGACCCGTTCGGCGAGCACCTGCACCGAGGGATTGCCATGATTTTGCTCGTGCAACAATGGGATGCCGATCCGGTTCGGCGGGACGAGCAGGCGGCGGAGGCGACGCTGGGCAAAGCCGTGAAGGCACTGAAAGAGGCGCAGGCGGACCGGCCGACGGACCCGCGAGTCCACCTCTATCTATCGGACGCATACCGGCGGTTCGGTGTCGCCTCGGCCGAACGGGCAGCCCGGTCGTCGGCACGGAATGCGGCCCCGTTCGACCTGTCGCCCGACGAGAGGAGAAGGATTGTCGAAGAGAATTGAACGCTCGATGCCGGCTAAACAATCTTGACTTTGCTGCGATTTCGCCCGGCGGCTTTGGCATCGGCGAGTGCGGCGGCCGAAGCCTCGCGGAGCCGCTCGTATCCGATCACCCCGGCCGACTCGACCACTGCAAATCCGACGCTCACGGTCACGCGAATCTCCTGACCCTTATAGATCGCCTGCCCCTCTTCGACGTTCGACCTCAATCGCTCGGCCAGCACCACAGCCCCCGTCTCGTCCGTCCCCGGGGCGACGACCATGAATTCCTCCCCGCCCACGCGGCCGATCGCGTCCGACCCGCGGATCGAGGCTTGCAACGTTTGGCCCAACCAGGTCAGGACGTGGTCCCCGCCGGAAAGCAGGTAGGCCGAGTTGATATCCTTGAACCGGTCCGCGTCGATGAGGCCGAGGGCCAACGGCCCCGGAACCCGCGTCCGCCGGAGGAGTTCTTTCCGCGCCAGCAAATCGATCGAACGCCGGTTCGGCAGTCCCGTGAGCGAATCGGTCAGCGCCATCTTCTCCAGAAACTGGTTCTGCATCCGGAGCTGGTGCATCGTCTGCTCCAGTTCCCGCGTGCGGTCCTGGACGCGGCGTTCGAGCTCTTCCGTCAGCCGGCGGTACTCGGTAAGGAGTTGTTCGTGGCTCCGTTCGAGCAAAAGTCCCCGGGCAGCCAAGCGGAGCGTGTCGAGCAGGTCTTCGTTCCGCCACGGCTTGAGCATGAAGCGGTGGACCTGACAGCAGTTCACCGCCTCGGCCGCGTCCTCCAACCGGGCCGTACCCGTCAGCAGTACCCGAACCGCGCGGGGGGCGGACCGCCGGACCCAGTCGAGGAATTGCAGCCCGCTTTCGTTACCGAGTTGCAGATCCGAGATGACGATATCGACCGTACGATGGGCAAAAACCGACCGAGCCTGCTCGGCGGAGCAAGCTGTAACGACATCGAATTCCCGCCCGATCTGGCCGACGAGCAGGGCCAGAATGGCGGGTTCGTCGTCGACGAGCAGGACCGAACAAGCGTGCCGAGCGGCGGGAACGTCGGCTTCGGGCGCCACGACCGTTCCGTTGCCGATGGCGATTTCGGTTATGGTCGGATTCAAGCCGGCCGTACCTCCATGCAGACCCCGAACCGTCGGCCAAGGTTGGCCCGAGTGGCAGGGCGCACAATTTTAGCCCATCAATGGCGGCGACGGGGAGTATTTTGTGGTTTGCGCGGGTTATTTCCTAACGCGGAAACGGGCCGTTTCCCGCGGGAGTGGAATAGTAAACGCTCGGCAATAATGCCTTTGTGAAAGCTGGAACGGGTGCCGGTTTTCCGGTCCATATTTGTCGAAGAGTCGGAGAACAGGAGGAAAAGGGATAATTCTGACAAAAATCAGGGCTTGACGCTTGATAAGCCGCCCGCTTCCTATTACAATCAGGCTGCTTTGGGTAGGGGGGCTACCTAACCCGGGCACAGAGGGTTATGCACCGCGAGACAGGCCGACGCACGGCACGACCACTCCGAGCCAACCGATCTTCTGGAACCCGGATGTTACCCGAGGTTACCGTTCGGCTGATCCGCTTGAGTGAGGTCGCGCCGTCCTTTTTTTGTCCCGGCATAAGTTTCGGGACAAATGGCCGCCGCGCCGCCCACCGCCATACCAGCGGCCCGCCTCATTCCGCGTTAGAACCCAAGACGCCCCCCACTACTAGCTGTCGTGGAAGCACCGAAACTCTAACGTGTCGTGGGGGCCAGCCGCAATGAAAACAGCCGTGAAACGGAACCGAAGTGCGTCGTCCAATGCCTTGATCGAACCGTCCGTCACCACCTTTTCCTCGGACCTGCTGACGCCGGAAGAAGAACGCGAGTTACTCACCGGGTTTTGGGACTGTAAGAGCGAACTCGTTCGGGTCATGATCCGCCACTTCCCGGACCTCCGGGCGAGCAAGCCGCCGCTCGAACCCTGGCCGATGGCCCAGTTCATCCGGGATAACGTCAACGAAGACCGCCGCGACGTCATGGCGGTCCGCAGGCTGCACGACCGCTACGTCCACTTTAAGCATCGGCTTGCCAGTGCCAACATCCGCCTCGCCGCCCACGTCGCCAAACGCTTCCGTCACCACGCCCTCAGCTATTCGGACCTGCTGCAGGAAGCCGTCTGTGGCCTGATGCAGGCAATCGATCGGTTCGACGTTTCCCACGGCACCCGGCTCGCCACCTACGCCACCTGGTGGATTCGGCAGACGCTCCAGATCGCCGTCGCCCGCCAGTCGCACCTCGTCAGCCTCAGCCCGCACCACCTGCAGGAACTCGGCCTCCTCCAACAGGAATCCGAAGCCTTGGCCCACGGCGGCAAACACCTGCCCAGCCCCCAGGAACTCGCCCAGCGAACCGGATCCAGCCTCGAACACCTCAACCACCTCCAGACCGCCACCCGCACCCCGGTTAGTCTGAACGCCGTCCTCGACGACGACAGCGATTTCAAACTCACCGAAGCGATGCCGGACACGCAAACACTGACCCTCCACGAGAATAACGAGCGGCAGGAAGCGCTCAAGTTCCTCATGGAAAACCTTCGCCCCCGCGAGCGGAAAGTCCTCGACCTCCGCTTCGGCCTCACCGGCAGCGGCACCCACAGCCTCCGCCAGATCGGGCACCTGCTGCGTATCAGCAAAGAACGCGTCCGCCAGATCCAGAACCGAGCCCTCGAAAAACTCCGCGCTTCCGCCGAGCGTGTCGGCTGGGAGCCGACGCTGTTGCTCGAATAGTGCGATTGGAATTCTTATCGATCCAAAACCCGCAGGCTCAGCCTGCGGGTTTTTCTTTTGCCATAATGCCCAGAAAAATTACCAGCAACGAATCGGGCCGCCGATCGTATCGTCCACATACCTCCTCGACCGTCCGGCAAGACTCGTTCGGCACCATCACCTCATCCAATACATTGCACAACACTCTGTGAGCGAAACGACACATTGGTAGATTACTGGAAGCCAATAAGCCCATACGGCCGCAAGACTGAACTGCAAATATGAACAACATTCCCGCATCCGGTCCCGACGAATTCTGGTGGGCGGACCCGAATTTGAAGCAACGGTTGACGGCCGACCCGCTGGCTGTGCTGAAGGACCGGGGCGTCAATTTGCCTGCGGGGTTGCCGGCGGAATTGGTTCGTGAAGTCGTGCAGATCACGTCGTTGCTGTGGGTGAACGGGCGAGTCATTCCGCGCGAGCAGTTTTTCATCGACCCGTACGACGACGGCCTGCTCTTCGGCCGGGGCGTGTGGGAATCGACCCGGACTGTCGGTGGCATGCCCTGGCTTTGGCCGTTGCACCTCGACCGTCTGGTGAAGTCGGCGCCGCTGCTCGACATCGCCGTGGCGCCGGAGCGACTGCCGGACGCCAAGCAGGTGTATGAGTTCGTGCGGTCACTTACCGGCCAGGATGTGATCGTGCGGTTGAACGTCACCGCCGGGCGGCCGGGCAAGCCGGGACTCGTCTGGATGAGTGCCGCTCTCCGACCTGCCCCGCTTCCGTCCATCCGGTTGAAGACGCTGCCGAGCCCGGTGCCGAAAAACCAGCCTTATCTCCTTTGGAAAACCTTCCAATATGCGACCCGGCTGCTGGTCACCCAACAGGCGATGAAGGCGGGGTACGATTCCACCCTCCTCGTGGACCCCGAGGGGAACGTTCTGGAAGCGGCCCACGCCAACGTTTTCGTTCGTCTGGAAGACGGGTGGGCGACCCCGCCGTTCGACGGCGGCCTATTGCCCGGCACGGTCCGCCAGCACCTGCTCACTCATTCCCCCATTCCCATACGCGAGCAGACCGTGTCGCAGGCCCAACTGGCGGGTGCAGCCGAAATCTTCGTCACCAATAGCAACGTGGGAATCTGCCCCGCGACACAGATCGACGACCGCACGTATCCGGTCGGCCCGGAGACGCAGGCGCTGATCGGGTTTGTGCCGCCGGTGTCGGCGCGGGGGACGCCGGCCGTATGATGTTCGGTATGGACACCGAATCCCCTCCGCCGCGACTGCCGCCCGAGATGTTCCACCGCATCCGCGATTCGCTCGCCTCGGCCGGCCCGGTCGATGCCGCCGATCGACTGATCGAATCGCTCCGCGAAGCCGACGACCCCCAGGCATTGTTTTACGCCCTGCTATTGAAATCCCGGGTCGCCCTCGGCGTGACCCCCTTCCCCACCGGCCCGTCCGCGGACCTCCCGGCCGACGTTCATGCCGCCTACGAAGACGCGATCCGCATCGCCGCCCGCGACGTCGGCCACGGGCTGCTCGCCAAAGGAAACGTCGCCCGGGCGTGGCCCTATTTCCGGCTCATCCAGGAAACCGACCCCGTCAAGCAGGCGCTCGAATCCTACCGCCCTGGGCCGGAAGACGACCCCTATCCGGTCATCGACATCGCCTGGCAGCAGGGCCAGCACCCGACCCGCGGGTTCGACTTGATCCTCGACCGTCAGGGGATCTGCTCGGCCATCACGCTCGTAAGCGGCAGCGACCTTTCGACCGCCCAGGACGTGCGGGATTATTGCGTGGGGAAGCTGGTGCGGGCACTGACGGATCAACTGAAAGAACGGTTAATTGCAGACCGAGACGGCCGCGGGATGCCGAGCCTCGCCGGGGCATCGGTGATGGAATTGATCGCCGGGGCACCAGAATTGTTCGACGAGGACGGGTATCACATCGATCTCTCGCATCTAATGTCGGTGGTCCAACTCGCACTCGGCCTGCCGGGGGGGATGGAACGGGATTTAGCGGTTGAGCTGTGTGAATACGGCCGGCGGCTGGGCCCCGGCGTCCGCGGCAAGGGGGATTTGCCGTTCGACGAACCCTATTCCGATCAACTCGTCTATCTAAATGCGTTATCCGGTCGAGATTTGGACGAGGCGGTGCTACACTTCACCGCCAAGGCGGACCGGGCGGCGGCCGAGGGGAATCCGTTTGCCGTCGAGGCCGTGGTAAATTTGTTCGTCCGCCTGGGCCGGGACCGCGACGCACTGGCCTTGGCGTCCCGACACCTCGCCGAATTGAATGAAGGCGAGCTCGGCTGCCCGCCGGCAACCGAACTCGCCCGGCGGGTGGGCGACTTCGGGGCGGTGATCCAATTAGCCGAAGCCAAGGGGGACGCGGTAACGTTCCTGGCCGGATTGATCGCCGGATCGCAGAGCCGCGAAGCGAAACCGGGCGTGGAGGCGAAATGATGCGAATCGCGATGATGGGCACCGGCACGTTTGCCGAGCCGACCTTCGAGGCATTGCTGGCGGCGAAGGAAACCGTCGTCGGCCTGGTCACGCAGCCGGACCGCGACGCCGGGAACAAGCGCGCCAGCACCCGGCAGACGGGCATAGGCATGGCGGCTATCGCCGAGGCGGCGGGCGTGCCCGTTCTCCAACCCGAGAGCATCAATACGCCCGAAGGGGTTGAAGCTTTGACGGCGTTAGCGCCCGATCTTCTAGTCGTCGCCGCGTACGGGCAAATCCTTAAACCGGCCGTGCTCGCCGTGCCGAAGCTCGGGGCCATCAACGTCCATGCGTCGCTGCTGCCGAAGTATCGCGGGGCCGCCCCGGTTGCCCATGCCATTCTCCACGGCGAAGCGGAAACCGGCGTCACCGTCATCCGCATGTCGCCCGGGCTCGACGCCGGGGAAATGCTGGCGAAGCAGTCGCTGGCTATTTTGCACGACGAGACGGCCGGGGAACTCGAAGCCCGGCTCGCCCCAATCGGCGCCCGGCTCGCGGTCGAAGTCATTCAAAAGTTGAAAGCCGGCCCGGTGGCGGGCGAAAAACAAGACCCCGCCCTCGTCACCAAGGCCCCGAAACTGACCAAGGACATGGGCCTGATTGACTGGAGCAAGCCGGCGGAGAAGGTCTCCCGCCTCGTCCGCGCCATGCAGCCCTGGCCGACGGCGTACACCTTCGTGCACCGACCGGGGAAAGAGCCCGAGCGCGTTCTGATCAATCGGGTCCGCAAGCTCGGCCCGGTCGAAGGGCTGACCGCCAACAGCACGGCCGTCGGCACGGTCATCGAACTCGACCCGGATCGGCTCGTCGTCCCCGTGTACGACGGGTCGAGCGTCATCGAGATCCTGGAACTCCAACCCGCCGGCAAGAAGCGGATGACCGCTGCCGAATTCCTCCACGGCCACCCGGCCGAAGACGGCATGCGGTTCGGGGCCGAGCTTCCATTGTCGTGAAAAGCAAAAAACTCTACTTCGGATGCGTGCTGTCAGTATTCCTCTTTGTCGGAGGAATTTCTGCGTACATTGTCATCGATGCGAATCGGGGTCGGGCTTCTGTCGAGCGGCTCGAACAAGTCCTGGCCACCAAGCCCACCGTGGAAGAATTCGTCACCGTGACGATCGAACTCCAACTTCAGTATTCCATTGACGAGCCCAAGCGGCGAATTTTTTTGGGCATCGAACGATCCAGTTTGCCGTTCGAGAAATCGACCATTTTCGAGATCACCTTCGACGACCGGCGAATCATCACCGGGTATGTGAAATCGGACCAAATCCTCGCACCCTGAACCCGGTATTCAAGTAAGTACGGTCACCCGATAGATTAGCATCTGAGTGTCGAGCTCATGCGTAAAGAATCCTTAGCCGAACTCGCCTGCCTCCGTGCCTTACTCGAATA
This sequence comes from Fimbriiglobus sp., assembly GCA_036493815.1. Classification (GTDB taxonomy): domain Bacteria; phylum Planctomycetota; class Planctomycetia; order Gemmatales; family Gemmataceae; genus DASXPC01. Next base: position 27,512 of record DASXPC010000126.1, read on the forward strand.
GAAGAATAACTAGCCCATGCCGCAGAAAGTCTACATCGAAACCGTCGGCTGCCAGATGAACGTGCTCGACAGCGAGCTGGTCATCGGGGCGTTGCGGCAGAAGGGCTACTCGCTCACCGACGCGCCTGCCGAGGCCGACGTAATCCTTTTCAACACCTGCTCCGTCCGCGAGCACGCGGAGGAGAAGATTTATTCCTCCCTCGGCCGCGTCGCGCCGAAAAAGAAGCAGGACCCGTCCGTCGTCGTTGGCGTCATCGGCTGCATGGCCCAGAAGGACCAGGAGTTGATCCTCAAGCGGGCGCCTTACGTCGACCTCGTCGTCGGCACCGGGCAACTCGCCCAGATCCCGACGCTGATCGACACAGCCCGCCGGACCGGAAAGACGCAGTTCGCCCTGAGCCTCGGCCGGGCCGAGGCCGGCCGGCACGAAGTCGAGGCAAGCTTCGAAAGCTACGACCCGGTCCGCGAACCCGCCATGCGGCCCACGCCGTTCCAGGCCTTCGTCCGCGTCCAGATCGGCTGCGACAAATTCTGCACCTACTGCGTCGTTCCCACCACCCGCGGCCCGGAGCAGTCCCGCCACCCGGACCACCTGCTGGCCGAAACCCGCCAGCTCGTGGACCAAGGGTGCAAGGAAATCACCCTCATCGGGCAGACCGTGAACAGCTACGAGTACGAACACGGGGACGGCCGGCGGACCCGATTGAGTGACGTCATAACTGCCATGCACGACACCCCCGGCCTCGAACGGATCAAGTTCGTCACCAACTATCCGAAAGACATGTCCGACGATCTCTTGCACGCCGTGCGCGACCTGCCCAAGGCGGTGAAATACCTGCACGTGCCGGTGCAGAGTGGGTGCGACGACGTCCTAATCCGCATGAAGCGGAACTACACGGCCAACTACTACCGCGAAATGCTCGCCCGCTGCCGGGAACTCGTCCCCGGCGTCGCCGTCAGTTCGGACTTCATCGTCGGGTTCTGTGGCGAAACCGAGGAGAGTTTCGCCAAATCAATGGACCTCGTGCACGAGGCGAAGTTCAAAAACAGCTTCATCTTCAAATACAGCGAACGACCCGGCACCAAGGCCGCGGGCAAATACCCGGACGACATACCCGAAGCGGTGAAGAAGCAACGTAACAACGACCTGCTGACGGTGCAGAACGCGAACAGCCTGGCGGACCATCGCACCTGGATCGGCAAAACCGTGAGCGTTCTGGTCGAAGGCCCGAGCAAGAAAAGTGCCGGCCACCGCTCGCAACTCACCGGCCGGACCATGACCGATCACATTGCCGTTTTCGACGCCCCGCCCCGCCTCATCGGTCGGACGGTGTCGGTGCGGGTGGACGACGCCAGTTCGTTCACCCTCTACGGCCGGGTCGAGACGGACGAATTCGTCGGCGTGTCGGAAACCGTTGAATCGCTACCAATTCATCGGCCGTCCCGGATCGGGCTACCGGTCGTCTGACGTTCTCGGGTCAAACGCATCGTCCCGTCTTTCAGCAGTCGTTCTCGGGCCGGCCGCCGAAGGAGAATCCGTTCGCCCGGTGCGGCAGTGCGTTTCGGCCATAATATAGCCCCATGCCCACCCCCGTCGTATGCCCGAGTTGCGGCTCGTCGCTGGACATCCCGGCCGAGTTGTTCGGTGGACCGGTCCGCTGCGCGAACTGCTCCACCGTCTTCACCGCTCCGGCCGGGTCGACCGGCGAACGCACAGGACCGCCCGCGGACCGCTTCCCCGACCGCCCCCGAAAGCGATCCCGGTCGGGCTGTGTTTGGGGCATCCTGGCCGTCACCCTACTGAGCGGCTTCTGCTGCTGCGGCGGGTGTTTCGCCCTCGTCAACTACATCGACAACCCCAACTTCCAGCCCTATACCGCCCCGGACAAGAGCTATACCGTTTCGTTCCCCGGCACGCCCACGCCGCTGAATCGGTTCGGCCCGACTGGCCGGAAAGTGGAAGGGGCCGAGTGCCGACGAGACTTCCCGAAAGAGAGGTACTTCGTCCAGTACGCGACTCTGACCCCTGCCGAATTTAAAGAGGGCGACCAGAAACTGCTGAACGCCACCTGCGACGCATGGCTCGCCACCGTGGCCGGCGGGAAAGAAGACCGGCGGCAAATGCGCGACGTGGACGGAAATCCCGCGATCGACCTGTTCATCGACACCGGCGTGTTCGGCATGAACAACCTGTACGTCCGCATTATGAAAGTGGGCAATCGGATTTATTCCATCGGCATCGACGGACAAATTCGGCCCGAAAACAAGCACGGCGACGCGTTCCTCGATTCGTTCCAGCCGGCGAAGAAATGATTTCCGCTTATCGGTGGTCCGCCCCCGCCTCCCCCAGCCAGCGGTCGAGAAAAGCATACGCTTCCTCCCGGGCCTCCTCCGGGAAGTCGTGCCCGCCGGGCGGGTAAATCGCCTTCAGTTTTTCGGCCGCATGAGCCTTTTCGTAGGCCGGCTTCGCCGCGGCCATTACTTCCCGCACACCGTCCACGGCGAAGTTCGAGTCTTTCTCCGGGGCCACAGCCAAAAACGCTCTCGGGGCAAACGACGAGACGATGTCCGCGAAGTCGAACGGCATCTTCGCCGGGTCCTTCCCGTACACCGACGCGATCCGTGGCATGTACCGCGGACTGGTCCAACCGGTGAGGTTGCCGTCGTAGTAAGTGCGGAAGCTGCAGAACCCGCAGCTCGAAACGACCACCTTGATCCGCTCGTCGAACGCGGCACTGAACATCGCCGTGTGCCCGCCGAGCGAATGGCCGATCGCCCCGATCCGGTCCGGATCGACCTCGGGAAGGGACTGCAGGAGATCGACCGCCCGGAGGTTGTTCCAGATCGCCTTCATGCAACCCGATGCGTACGGCGACCTGGCGAAATCGTACTTGTACTCGCCAAAGCCAGGGTAGTCCGGGGCGATGCAGACGTACCCGCGGCGGACAAGGTGAAGGGCGACCCGCTTCGACTCCTGCACGCCGAGGCCGACCGGCTCGTCCTTGCCGATGGCGATCGTCTGGTGCAGGCAAAGCACGGCCGGCCGCTTGCCGGGAAACTTCGCCGGATCAGGGATGAGCAGCCAGGCCGGAACACGGTCCCCTTTCTCTGCCGCAAACGTCAGTTTTTTCCTCGTGTACCCGTCGAGCTTGGTTTCTTCGGCGATCTTAACGTCGAGCGGTACCTTCCGCTCCGCCCCGGGCAACGGGCCCATGACGAGTTCCATTTTA
>DASXPC010000127.1:0-7446 GCA_036493815.1 Fimbriiglobus sp.
AGCTCGTCCCCTTCGAGCAAGCCGAGTTCGTAGAGCCGTTGCACGACACCCGGGTGGCCGGACAAGGATTCGACCCGGGCTTTTCCACCCTTCGGGAGTTGGTCCAGCGTGGTCATTAGACAACGGGGGCGGAAACGGGCCGGACGAGAACTTGCGTGAGGTCCGATCCACGAATGCAGAGTCGACAGTTATCGACCTGCAGTAGGCAGGGGGCGCCGGGTTGTAAAACTTGCAGCCGGCAGCCTTGGCGGAGACCAAGTTCGGCAAGCCGGCCGACAGTCGCGGCCTCGCCGCAAACCTCGGCCACTTCGGCGTATTCCCCGACGGCCAATAAATCCAGCGGCATTAACATCTGGGCGTCCGCAACAGGTACTGAGACGCAATCTCAATAGGAGCATAGCGGATTACGCATTAAGCGACAAGTCAGAATCCGAATTTCCGGAGGATTTCGTGGTCATTACGCAAAAGTAAAAGTGCCATGGTGCGATTTGGTAGTCGGAACGTGTTTTATTTCGCCAACCCCGACTTTTTAGAGCGGGCCGACAAGTAGGCGGCCAGGGCGTCGGCCCAGGGCCGGGTGATCGGTACGCCGAATTCGGCAAGTCGGGACTGGGAAAGTACGCTGTAACTGGGCCGGCGCGCCGCGGCACCGAATTCCGCCGAAGTGATCGGCGTGAGATTCGCCCCCAACCCGGTTTGCCGAAAAATCTCAGCCGCGAATTCGTACCAGGTACAGTCTCCGGCGTTCGAGGCATGAACCAACCCGGCCGCACCGACCCGTATCAATGCCGCCACGGTCGCGGCCACGTCTGCCGTGTAACTGGGCGTACACCGCTGATCGTTCACGACCCGCAGCGGCTTGCCCTGATCGGCAACGCGGAGCATCGTCTCGACGAAGTTGCCACCCTTTCCGCCACTGCCCCACACGCCGTAAAGGCCGCACGTGCGGACGACGAGGTTCGCCGGATCGACGGAAAGAGCGAAATACTCGCCGGCTAGTTTGCTCGCCCCGTAAGTGCTGACCGGTCCGGGCGGATCGGATTCGGACAGGGGCGTGCGTCGCGTGGCGTCGAGTCCGAAGACGTAATCGGTCGAGACGTGAACGAGTTTCGCGCCGACTTCGCGGCAGATTATGGCGAGGTGGCGGACGCCGAACGCATTCGTTGCGAACGCCGCCTCGGGCTCGGCTTCGGCCTTATCCACGAAGTTGTAGGCGGCACAGTTCACCACAACGGCCGGACGAAGTTCGGCGAGTTTCGGCCGAATCGTTTCCGGTCGGGTCAGGTCGATGTCGGCACGGGATAGCGGTAACGCTTCACCGTTCAAGAGTGGAACCAGATCCCTGCCAAGCTGCCCCGGGGCACCGAGGACGGCGATCCGCATGGCAATCCCCCGAAAACGAGCCCGCCCGGCGAAGGTCGTTCGCCGGGCGGGGTCACATGGTTCGATGAGCCTACTTTTTGGCCGCAATGAGGCTCTTGTCCGAAGTCTGGACGTCGGTCGTTTGCTCCTGGGTCAGGTCCACACTCGTGTCCTGCCCGCCGACGGTGACCTGAAGAGTTCCCTTCAATTTGACCGTAAGGCTGGACTTTGCGATCCGCCCGGCCTTCGCGTCGAAGAGAATGGTTCCGGGCTTCGGGTCCACGGATTCGAGAGTCCCGCCTTTGATCCGGAAGAGCAGACCTTCCTGTTGATCGGTCGGGGCCTTGTAGACCAGGGTTGAGGTGACCTCCACCTTATCCAAGTCCTTCTCCGCCGCGTCGGCTCCCTCCGTGTTTTTCCCCTTGTAGGTGAACTTGTTGGTCACGTCGTACGAGCCGATGGGCCCGAGGGACAGCGACGTCTTCTTCTCCCACGTATCATTGACGTTCTTTCCGCCCGCGACGCTCAGCCCGAACGCCGGGTCGGCCATTTGTTTGAGGGCGTCCTCGGTCAGGATGCGCTTCAGTACGGCTTCCATCTGCGGGTTGGATGCCTGGAGTTTGTTTAACATCGCGTCCCGGCCGTCCACCTTCTCCACGGCCATCGTCTTATCGAACGTGATCTTCAACTCGGACCCGATCAGGTTTTTGAAGTAGTCGGCGAGGGCGGGGTTCGAGGTGGCGGCGGTTTCGGGTGCGGTGGAATCGTACACCACCGGATTGCCGCCGATATTCAGATTCAGGGCCGCCCCTTCGATCGTGAGCTTTACGGTCCACTTGTCCCCGTCGAGCTTTTCCGGAGTCCATTTGAAGTAGAAGGTCTGGGAGTGGCTTTGGTTGGGTTCGTTGCCGCTGCCCTGCACTTTGATGCTCTGCTTAACGGTCGTCGTCATCTTCATGTAGATGGGCTTGTTGAGCTCGAACTTCGTCTCGAATTTGACGCCGGTGGACGCGGCAGGAGTGGATTTTTTGTCCCCGGGTGTTGGCACGTTCTTCTTTTCATCCGCCTTCGGCGGCTCCTTTTTCTTTTCATCCGTCTTCGGCGGCTCCTTCTTCTGAGTCGTGGCCGGATCCTTCTTGGCGCCGGACTTGGGATCCTGACCGAACGCCAGTGCGGCGAGGCCGAAAACGAGCAGAATTGCGGGGACGGTTCGGGACGCCAACACGGGATAACCTCCGAGGGCCGCCCGACCGGGGCCGGGGCAGGGAGCGTAAGGGTAACCGTTGTTTTACCGTGGCCCGGGCCGGAAACAAGGGCCGAACGCGAACGGCTGCGGTTCGTCTTTCCCCGAATCGGCCTCAACCATTATGATCCCCCCGGCCGAAAACCCAGACGTTCGGGACGACGACCATGCCCGGGGCCTTTCGCCCGAAGTTTCTTCCGTCTTTCCCGCTCGCTTCGCCGCGGGCCCGGGCCGTCCGGGCCGCGACCTGGCGGACCGTTCGTCTTCCACTCTTTCTCCTCGCAGGATTGGTGCTGATTGATCTGATCGTTCATGCGTCGCGGGGTACGTTTGCCCGGTATGCACCGGACGACTACGCCCTGAAAGTGGCGGGCTGCGCGCAGCGCCGGCCGAACTTCGTCATTCTCGGCGGATCGCCCGTGGCCGAAGGGGTCAACCCGGATTTGATGACCGGACTAATCTGGCACGGAAGCCCGCTCGACTCGGGTTATGCACTAGGCCTCCCGGGCGGGACCACGACCGACTTTTATCACGCCCTGCTCCACGGCTGCCCCACGCCGCCCCGGTTGCTCGTCTGCGGAGTCACGGCCAGCGATTGGAACGACGCCCGGAACGAACCGCACGGGGCCTATTCGTTGATGACGTGGGCGGACGTACGGAAATGCCGGGCGTTGCGACCGGACGCGGCGTGGTGGATGACGAAGCAGTATTGGGAAGGCCGATTCGCGCGGGCGAGTGCGGTGTACCGATACCGCAACGGCATCCGCCTTTGGGCCGCGGTGCAGGCGGACGCGGTGTGGCCCGGGTGCAGTCCCGCAACGGTTCGCGAAGCTCGGAACCAGGCGGCATACGACGACGCGATTCGCGGCGGGTGCGGGTACGCACCGGCGTCGTGGTTCGTGAACCGGCGATACGACCTGGCGAAAGCCGCGGGCGATCCCGGTCCGCCGTTCGGTTTTCTCGACAAGTACCGTACCGGCTCGCACCTGAAATATTTGGACGAGATTCTTTCGTGGGCCTCGGACCGCGGGGTGGCGGTGGTGATCGTGGACATGCCGGTGACGGCCGACCTGGAGGCGAAATACCCGGCCGTGATGGGAGAATACCGGGCCCGCCTGGCGGAATGGGAAGAGTCCCGTGGGGTCGCGGTGATCCGTGCGAGCCGGGACTCGGTCGGCCTGGGCGATGCCCAGTTCGCGGACATCATTCATCTGAACGGGGCCGGGGCGGCAAAGTTTTCGGTCTGGCTGCGCGACCGGTTGGCCGAACGCGGAGGCCGCCCGTGATCTTTACCACCCCCGCGTTTCTCGTCTTCCTCCCGCTCGTACTCGTCGGGTACCACGCACTCGCCGGGAGGGCTTGGAAATACCGCTTCCTTCTCGGGGCGAGTTGGGCGTTTTATTCCCTCTGCAGCCCCCGCTATCTGTGGGTCATCCTGCTGCTGACCGCAATCGATTTTGCCGTGGGGAAACGGATCGAAGATGCGACCGACGCCCGGCAGAAGAAACGGTGGCTCGGGTTGAGCGTCGTCTCGAATCTCGCCCTGCTCGCCGCATTCAAGTACGTCCCGTTCGCCTACGACAATGTTGCTGCGCTCGCCCGTCTGTTAGGGGCCGACGTGCCCAACCGCGTCTGGACGCTGCTACTCCCTCTCGGCATCAGCTTCCACACGTTTCAGGGAATCGCCTACACGGTAGACGTGTATCGGGGGCAGGTCCGTGCCGTGCGGAGCTTTACGGATTATGCCCTGTTCGTTGCTTTTTTTCCGCAACTGGCCGCGGGACCGATCGTGCGGGCGACGGAGTTCCTGCCCCAGATGGCGGTTCCGCCCACCGTCACCGCCGGCCGTATCGACGACGGCGCCCACCTCGTCATGACCGGTTTGGTTAAGAAACTGTTCATTGCCGACTGGCTCGACAAGTTGATCGTTTCACCTGTTTTCGGCGACCCCGCGGCGTTCGACCCGGCGGCCCGCCGTTGGGCCGTCGTCGCCTGGGCCGTGCAGATTTACTGCGACTTCTCCGGCTACTCCGACATCGCCCGCGGACTCGCCAAGTGGTTCGGGTTCGAACTCCCCATCAATTTCAACCTGCCCTACCTCGCCACCAGCATCGCCGACTTCTGGCGGCGGTGGCACGTCTCGTTCTCGACCTGGCTGAGGGATTATCTGTATTTCCCCCTCGGCGGCAACCGGCGCGGCACGGCGCGGACCAACATCAACCTCCTCCTCGTCTTCGTCCTCTGCGGCCTCTGGCACGGCGCCGCATGGAACTGGATCGCCTACGGCTTCCTCTACGGCCTCGCGATGGTGGCCCACCGTACGTTCGACCGGGCCGTGTCGGGGATCGGTTGGGCGGACGCGGTGCGGGCCACTCTCACTTGGAAACTCATCGGTTGGGCCGCCACGCTAACCATTCACCTTGCGGGCCTCGTAATCGTGCGCATGCCGTCCTGGGGGCAGGGTCTGCTCATTCTGAAGTCCTTCGTTCCGGACGGATCGAGTGCGGGGATTCTTTCCGGCGTTCCCATCTGGGTTCCCATCCTGATCGGACTAGGAATGACTGGGCACGTGGCGGCGGTGCTGCCGAGGTTGCGAAAGTCGTGGGGAGACGATGCCGGCGCCGCGGCGCGGGGGTTCGGATATGCGGCTCTGGTAGTGCTGCTCGTTTGCTTCGGCCCGGGCGTGGGGCAATCCTTCATCTACATTCAGTTCTGACGCGATCGGGGTCGGTCCATGCGTGTGCTCAATTCGCTCCGCCTTCCCCTGCTCGTATTGCTCATTTGTCTGCCGGTGGCACTTCTCGCCTCGGGAGTAAAGCTGCCCGGTACGGACCGGACTCTTTCGGCCCGTCCCGTATCGGTTCCGTCCGGCGACTACGAATTGGCTTGGTTTCACACCACGACCAATGGGGCCACTTGGGAGCGGTTCGTCGCGGGGGTTGATCTGGCCGTCCAAAAGACCCCGGACCTCACCGTCGACGAATCCCGGGCGTTCGGCGACCAGACGTACGACGTCCCCGAAGTCGTCATCGGTCGGCCGGATCGGCCGGGGAAACTGCGGATTCGCTGGTACAAGACGACCAACGACGTGACGGTGCGGGATTGGGTGCGGGCACTGGCCCAGCGAGCGCCGGCCCCGCTCGCCGTCATCGGCGGCGGGTCGAGCGACCGGGCGCGGGAACTGGCCGTGGCCATGGCCGGACAATCGACCTGGATCGGCGACAACCCGCTGTTGTTTTTTACTACGGCGTCGTCCGACTACGTCACCCTGGAACAGCCGGACGCACAGGGGAACACACTCAAAAAACTGGTCGACGTCTACGACAACCGCACGTTCCGATTTTGCTTCAGCAACGAGCAGATGGCGAAGGCGGTTCTGAATTTCGTCTGGTCGCGGCCGGACCTCCGCCCGGCCGAGCCGCAATATTGGCCGTTGGCCGCGATCGGGTCCGGCCTGACCGCGGCCCTCGACCGCCCAACCGTTTACAACTTGTCCTGGGCGGACGACCCGTACTCCGAAGATTTGAGCACCTGTTTCAAGACGCGGGTCGTTGCCCGACGGGCCCCCCGCGCCGAAGTGTTCAACTTCCAGTTGCCGTTCAGTATCGGCGGGTTTTCCCGCCCGAACCGCGGCGAGGCGGCCGCCGCCGAATTCGTGGTGAAAGACGTCACCACTCGCATGCCGCAACGCAGTCTGATCGTTCTCCCGACCGTGGCCCCCTCGGCCCGTCGGGTGCTGATGCGGATCTGCGAAGACCTTCCCGACGCCGACCATCGGCTGGTCGCGGTCAACGGCGACGGTTTCTCGGTCAACGTCATCTACCGCGACGGGTCCTTCGCCTGGCCGATCGACGCGTTGCCCATTCCGCTCGTCGTTTTCGCCCACAACAACCCGGTCGCATGGGCCGAGTCGGGCAAGGCGGCCGAGCATCCCACCGGAACGGACGACGTGCTGCACTACGCCGAGATGATGCGGATCGTAACCGACGGCGTATTCCCGGCCGCCGGCGATTCTGCCGTCTCGGCCAACATCCTGGCCGACCGGCTCTACAGTCGATCCCCGTCATTCTTCGATTCCGACGGAAACCGTATCGGCGGCACGGGAGAGTACATCGTCGAACTGCGGCCCAAGAAGGATGACGCCCCGGCCACCCTGAACGTTTACACCCGCAATGATCGGTCCGATTGGATCCCCGTCGATCGGCTCCAACTCCCCGCCGGAGCCAAACGCAAGGGGGCGGAGGAATGACCCCCCGGCCCGTGGTGTGGATGTACGTCGCCGGTCTCGCCCCGGTCGTGCTCGTCTGGGCCATCCTGGTGACCTGGCTCGCCTCACTGCTGGCAGACCGGGCGAACTGGTCCGACCAATCCGACGAAGCGGCGGTCCGGGAATGGTTGGACGAAACCCGCAATTTCCGCAAGACGCTGCCCGAACTCGCCCGGGAATACGTCCGCCTGGCGGACGAAGGGGCAGGGGAGCAGCGACTCGGGAATAAAGCGGAGGAGATCGACGAACAGGTCCGGGCACTGGCGGAACCGACCCAGGTCTATCTGAACCAGCTTCCCCTTTTTCCGGAAGTGTATCGGATCGAGGTGGCATTTTTCGACGGCCGGACGATCGCGTGGGACTCGCACCTACCCCGCCCGAAGCGGCCGACCGGCGGCCAGGTTCGGGTCCTCGAATATGGCGCACTCGGCCCCGGAGACCGGAGGGCCGTCATCCGCTGCGACTATCGGCTGCATGCTTTCAACAGACAACAACAACAGATCGAAGACCGGCAGCGAACGGGCCTGGTCGCCGCCGCCCTCCTGGTCGCCGCGACCCTCCTCGCCGCGCTTTT
>DASXPC010000128.1:0-3692 GCA_036493815.1 Fimbriiglobus sp.
CTGGCGGCCGCCCGCCGCGGGGCAGGTCGTCCTTCACTACCTCATGGCCCTCGGCTGGGTCTGGTTCGGCACCCGATACGCCCCGGACGTACTCTCTCACGCAGCCAAGGGGTTGTTTCTCCTCGGGGCGGTGGCCCTCACGGCTATTAACGACCTGTTCCGCACCGGGTCCGAGCCCCGGCGGCGGGCGGCCGCCATTGCCCGGCGGATCACGGCCCGCACCGAATGGCCGAACCCGCTGACCGGGTGTGCGGAATTGCCCGAGGTCATCGCCCTGAAAGATGCGGTACGGGACGATCTGGGCCCGGTCGCGGCGCTCGTGCAGGACCCGCGGCCGGAAGTGCGGGCGGCGGCGTTTTGTGCCCTGGCCGGGCGGCCCCAATGGCGGCCGAACGAAGCCTACCTGGTTCTCGGGGCGGCCCACGGCACGGTCGAACCGGCCGTCCGTGCCGTCGCCGCGGCTGCCGTCGCCACCGTCGACGACCCGGATCTGCTCGGCGAAGTCGCCGGGTTCCTCCGCGATCCGGCCGTCGAAGTCCGGGCCACCGTACTCGCCGCTTTGCTCGCCGAGGACGGGCTCCGCTGGCCCGTTGTCCGCGACGGCGTCAAAGCCGCCCTTTCCGACCCCCGGCTCACCGGGGACGGGCCGTTGCCGGGGGCCACCGGCATTCTGCCGCTCGTGGCCCTCATCGACCTGACCGCCTGGTCGAATGAAGGCGAACCGCTTGCCGGCCGATCCGTCCTCACCCTGATCAGCCACTATACGCACGTGCTCAAAACCGACGCCCGATTCGAGCTCGGCATCGACCTCGCCCAGCAGGTGCTCGACCCCGACCTTCCCGCGTGGCTCCGGGTCGACCTCGCCGCACTCCTCCGCAGTCACGGTCTGCTCGGCCCCGAAATGCTGGACCGGCTGACCAATTCGAACCAGCCGGCACCGTTGCGACTGCTGGCAGTGGAAGCCCTGCTTTCGGCGAACCCGCGGGACGCGGACGGGGTGGACGTGCTACGCGGTCTGGGCCGGCAACCGAACCGGGAAATGGCGATTACGATCGCCCGCATTCTGCAAACCTACCTGCGGCTCGATTTCGGCCTGCCGGCGGGGCCGATCGCCCCCAACAGCAAACTGGCGACAGACACGGCCCGCCGCGTGCTCGCCTGGGCCAGCGGCAAACCGTTCGGCGGCGTCTCGGCCCCCACCGGCCAAATCGCCGGCCTCGCCACTGACCTCCCGGGCTTCGACCCGAACGGCAACGATGAAGCAATTCCCTTCACCGGCCCGCAGTCGGCGATTTCGTAAGGCCGCTTTCGGAGTGACAGATTGAAGTAGTGACGCGACTCGAAGGGAATTTTTGCATCGGAAATCGTTGAAGGCCGTCCGGAAAGGGACGACCTCCACAAAGCGTTACAGCAGGTTCACGACGCGATCGGCCAATCCCTTCTCGCCGAGAACGACGTTCAGCTTCCCGCCCGCAGCAATCCGCTCGACCGCCTCGATCTCCCGCAACTTCAAGAGCGTCGGGTTCTCGACGAACATCTTGGCGGCGTTCGCCTGGTGCCGCAGGGCGGCCGCAATCAGGTCCAACTGGTCGTGGACGAGCCACGGTGCCCGCTGGGACACGTCTTCGATCCGCTCGCGGCCGAGCAGGTCGAACCGCCAGTACACGCCCGGCTCGAGCAGGCCGGCGAAGGCGTCGTTCCGGAAAACCAGCCCGTACTCGAACGGGCGGACGGTAATCTTGCGAATCATGGCGAACCTCCTCCTGAAACAACCACGACGGCTGCGGCGGCCCCCTCGGGCCGCCGCGGCACGGCACGACTCGCGGGTGCGGCGCGAGGGCGTCACGAGGACACGGTCACGGCGGTCCGTCTGCGCCTGGGCGGGCGCGACTGGGGCCGAGGTCGAGGTGTCGTGGGCCGTCGGGCCGCGTGCACGAAATCGGCGGGTGTGCCGGGGCCGGTGGGCGAAGCCCCCCGAGCGAACCGACCGCAACCGTCGGGCACTTACGGAGACGCTTTCTAGGCGTCGGTGCGGGTACCGGAGTCGAACCGGTGACAGCCAGGTTCAGGGCCTGGTGCTCTTACCACTTGAGCTAACCCATTGGGAGCATCGACACGACCGGTTTCGAACCCGGATGTGGAACGCGGCGGCACGACGAAGGACGTTCGGTGCAACCGCGCCGCCCGGCCGATGCCGCGGCGATGCGGGGGAAAGGACAAGTCAAGAATTGTTCAGGTTCGCATTGTTCGTATTTGAATCGATAAGTAATCCGCAACTGTTCGGTCTTCATCAAACCAATGCTATTCCAAATTCCCTCTCAATCGCCACTTGAGCCAATTCACACATCAGCGGAATGTCCGAACGGATTCGATTGAGGTCCGTTGGATCGTCTGGATTCACAACAGGGTCGCCAAATGCATGGGCAACCGCACATCGACCCGAAGCGTAGAGATAGTGTCCGACGTCACCATTTTCACTCTTGATATGGTCAATTCGTTCGAGTGCGCGCCTTCCTTTTACATAACGAAGATGATCGTTGATCCACTTTTCTTGATCTCTTCCATAATGAAACAGAATGTTAATCACTTTGTAGAAACCGAGTAATTTATACGGCTCAAGGTTCACAGACCATCCTTCTCGGTACAAAGCAAGTGCCAACTTCGCTTTCGGTTCGGCTGGATTGAGCAAGGTTTTCAGATGGCAATCTCCAATCACACCCGTCGGTCCTATACCGATGTTAATAGGGCATGTCGCCCAGATTTGGAGCGTGGTTGATATTCCTCCCTGTTCAGCCCATCCGAGTGCACTCAGAAGTTCCAAGGCTATTTTTTCGGCTTCGATTTGCGGGAACTGCTCCGATGTTTCCACACGAATCATTCGGGAATGATTGTCCGTAAGCGGGAATAGTCGAAAAGTATGTCCGCGGTATAGGACAGTTTGTTCAGTTCCCGGCCAGGCAATCTCTGTGCTGATTCCAATCGTGAGGAATCCCTTTTTCGGTAATGTTGACATGGCTGAAATACCTTGGAATCTTTTGGTTCATAACAAGCGTCTACAGAACCCCCAACACGACTCGAACCAACACTAATGCCTCCTTGTAAGGGAGGTGCGTCGCCGCTGGGCCACGGGGGTAGGTTGTGAACGCCTTCTCAACCGGCCCCAACGGGGCCGGCGGTGAATAGCCCGGGGTGCAACCCCGGGAATGGCGTCCCTCCCCTTTATTCGACCCGCCCCAACGGGGCCGGCGGTGCGTGACCTGTCGCCCCGTTGGGGCGACGACGCAGTGACAATGGAGTGTCCCGGTCCCGGGGTTTCACCCCGGGCTATGTACCTCGCGCCCCGTTGGGGCGAAGACGAGAGCCACCGAATATCGGTTCACTGAGGGTCAAAGAGTTTCATCATCCGAGCGCATCGTCATCCATTCGCCCGCTTCACCAGTTCCTTAAACTCCCACCGCACCGATTCGTGCAGCTTCTTCGCGAACGTCGCCTTCTGCTTCCGCACCGCGATCAGTTCCACGACGTCCGCGAAGTCCTTGTGTGTGCGGCGGAGGTTGCCGAGTCCGCAAGCAAGTTTGGACTGGATCAAGGCCGCCAGGGTCAGGACGGGTAAGTCCTCGATCACCGTCACCGCGGCGGGGTCGGCCGGGTCGGGGAAGACGGCGGGCTGGCCCGGCCCCTCCTTATCGCCT
>DASXPC010000129.1:0-2138 GCA_036493815.1 Fimbriiglobus sp.
AAAAAGGGGGCGCCGAACTCCCGACCCTGCCTGTCGTCCGTCGCCTCCTGCAACGCCGCCTGAACTTGTGGACCGGACGGTGCCCCGTCTGTGAACATAACTCACCCGATTTCGGCGCCGGATGAACGTAACGGAGTACTAGTGTTTCATCACACGCATAATTTAGGATAGAGCGATTTCAGTTTGTGCCTGGCGTCGGCGGTACGGAACTGCCAGTCGACACCGCGTTGTTTGGCGTTTGTCGCGTTCGACCAAGCGGCAGTTTCCTGCCGGAGGTGGTCGAGGGTGCCGAAGCGGCGGTGGGCCAAGCACTGCCGCGTTAGGGCACTGAGTTCGCATTCGGCGATGTTCAGCCAACTGCCGTGTTTGGGGGTGTAGCGGAACTCGATCCGTCGGACCAATGCCCGCGCCGTGGCGGGATCGAACGCCTCATAGAAGGCCCCTTTCGTGTGCGTGTTCAGGTTATCGCAGACGAGGGTCACTCTCTTCACCCCGGCGTATCGGGTCCGCAGAAGGTCCGCCACCTCATCCGCCCAGTCCGCCTTCGTACGTCGCGGCCGGGCCGTCACCTGACGCCAACCCGACTTCGGCTCGCAGAAGACGAACACGCTCGCCGTTCCGGCCCGTTCGTACTCGTAATCGATCCGCTTCGGATACGTCCGCGTCGCCGGGATCGGCGTCCGCGTTTCGTTCAACAACTGCATCGGTTGCTCGTCCATGCACACCACCGGAACCGCGGGATCGGCCGGTTCCGCATACAAATCCAGCACGTCCTCCATCCCCGCCACGAACTCCGCGTCCGCCGCCGGCGGGATCACCCAGTATTCGATCTTCTTCGCCGTGAACCCGTTTTTTTCAGCGTCCGACGCACCGTCTCGTAACTGATCGAATCGACGATCTCCAACGCCACCACCCGATCGGCCAACAGCTTCAAGGTCCAGTTCGCATACCCCGCCGGTGGCGGACCCAACCGCATCGCGATGACCTTCGCCTCCTGCGCCCCGTCGAGCTTCGTCGGCCGCGGCGACTTCGTCTTCCCGTTCAGCGTGTCCTCAAACCCTTCCGTCACCAGCCGCTCCCGTACCATCTCCACTGTCCGACGCCGACAACCGAACGCCTCCACAATCTCGGCATCGGTCCAGTTCGGGCCGTCCGCATCCGCCTTCAGCAGGATCTGAGCCCGGCGGACTTTCGTGGCCGAACCCTTCTGCCGGCGAATCACCTCCCGCAATGTTGCCCGCTCCTCTTCCGACAGCCGGACAATATACTTCTTCCGCATGGCAACCCCCTCCGTGAGAGTTGCCATCGTCATCGGTCATTGGGCCAAGCGCAATCCTAATTTCTCATTGTGATGAAGCACTAGTCGACGCCGCCCACCAGACCTGTCCGTACTCGAAGGCCACCCGCGGCAACATCGACGTGACGATCAACCTGAATTGAGACCAGTTCCTGTTCCACCATCGCCCGCATTCCTTTTCAAGGAGTTTGACCATGTTCACGACAACCACTCAGGGCCGCCGTCGGTTTCTCGCCGCCTCGGCGGCCGTCACCGGCCTCGGGCTGCTCGCCGCCGGGTACGGCTTCGCACGGCCGGCTGCCGACCCCCCGTACCCCGTCGCCACGGCGGGAAAGGCCGAACCCGCCGCGAAGCTCGTCGCCGATGCCCCGCTGCCGGGACCCTTGGCCCGAGGGGTCGCCATCATCCAATTCCGGACCGAAAACCTTCAAATCGTGCCGGTGTTCGGGCCGGCCGCGGCGACCATCACTCCTAGGATCGGGCATTTGCTGTGACAGTCGACGATACCCCCTGGCACTGGGGCCACACCAGCCGCGACCCGGTGATCGTTGCCCCCCTTCCCCCCGGTCCGCACCAGATATTGCTCGAGTTGGCGGACGCCGATCACACCGTCCTGGCGAAAGAAGTCGTCAAGTTCGAGGTGCCGAAGCAGTAACTGGAATATCCGGCCGGCGTGGGCGGACTGCGCCAGTCGTTTTCACCCATCTTCTGGAGAATCGTCATGAATACGGGGCAAAAAGTCGTCGTCGTCACCGGCGCGTCGCAAGGGATTGGGGCCGGCTTGGTGCGAGGTGTTCGTCGCCAAGACATTCACCGAATACCCGATAAGCCTTTTGGAGTT
>DASXPC010000130.1:0-8838 GCA_036493815.1 Fimbriiglobus sp.
GATAATCGTACCGGTATGGACCACGAACGCCGGCTCGTTTCGCTTCCCACGGACCGGCACCGGGGCCAGGTACGGGCTGTCCGTCTCGACCAGTATCTTGTCTTCCGGCACCTCCTTCGCCACCGCTCGCAACGTCGCCCCGGTCTTGTATGTCACCATCCCGGCGAATGAAATGTACAGGCCCATTTCCACGCAGGCCCTGGCGGTTTCCGCGTCGCCGGAGAACGAGTGCATCACGCCGCGGACCGGGCCGTGTCGGTCGAAAGCGTCTTTTAAGATGGCGACCACGTCGGCCTCGGCTTCCCGGCAGTGGATGACGACGGGGAGCGACCGCCGTCGGGCGAGTTCGAGGTGGCGGGCGAAGTAGTCCAGTTGCATGGGGAAGGGGCAGCGGTCCCAATAGCGGTCGAGGCCGGTTTCGCCGAGGGCGACGGCGGGCGGGCCGGCTTCGGCTAGGCGGACGATTTCGTCCCAGTCGGCCGGGCCGGCTTCCGATGCGTGGTTGGGTTGAATTCCGACCGCCGCGGCGAGCACGGGGTGCGTGGCCGCGAGCCGCACCGCGGCCCGGCTGGTGGCGAGGTCGACGCCGATGGTGAGGACGCGGGCGATGCCGGCATCACCCGCCCGGGCCAATACCACGGGCAAGTCGGTCGCGAACCGCTCGTCGTCGAGGTGGGCGTGCGTGTCGATCCAGGGGCCGGCCATGGTCCGTCCTCGGAAACGGAGGCGGGGGGCCGGTCGGCCCCCCGCGGTACGATTTTCCCGGGTCGCTCGATCAGTCGCCCCGGCCGCCGCCGTCCCCTCCACCCCCACCGGGGCGGCTCCGGTCAAACCCGTTCGGGTTCGCCCCGGGCGTGACCGATTCGGCCGTTTTCACCCATTCGTCCCAGGCTTTTGCCCGGAGTTCCCGCGGTTTGAAATCCTTATCCGTTTCCGAGTTCCGCACGAACATCGAGCCGTCGGGCCGCAGGATGAGCAGTTCTTCGGCCGACTCGTCCTGAACGGTCTTGTCGCCGATTTGTCCGCGGTACCGGCCACCGTCGAAGTCGACCAGGATGTCGTTCGTCGACAGATCGACCAGCCAGCCGCGGGGAACTTTCGTCGTCCCGACGTTCCCCTTGAGCCGGTACCCTTCGGGGAGTTCCTTCAACACGTAATACCCCTTCTCGGCCGACCAGATCGGGAGCTGGCAGAGTTGCCTCCGGCCGATGTACTCGCCCGGTGCGGCCTGCACTTCGCCGATCACCCACGCCCCGACCGGCTCCGTCGCACTCGAACCGGGCAGCCGGACTTCGGGCATCCACCGATGAATCTGCACGAGCGCCTGCTTCCCGTCCTGGACCTTCATCAGGGCCTGCATTCCATTATCCTTCGGGAATTTCTCCTTCACAGACTTTTCGAACTCGGCCGGGTCCAGGGCGTACACGTAAGTTTCCGGCGGGATCGGGACGAATTGGTTGATCACCCATTCCGCACTCGTCAGCACTTCCTTGGTGGCATAAGAGGCTTGGCTCACTTGCGACTTGAACTGCGGCCCGAAGCTCGGGTTCTTGAGCTTGACCCGGAGCCGGTACTGATACGTTTCGCCCGGCTTGACGGTCGGGTCGACGAAGCGGATCAGCAGGTATTCTTCGCTGAGCGGGTAGAAGTCGTTGGGGTTTATGGTCTTCGTGACCTTCGGCTTCTCGTTCGGGTTTGTGGGAGGTTGGAAACCGCCGGGCCGTCCGCCGCCAGGGACCGCACCATCGGGGCTACCGGTACCGCCCGGCACACCGCCGAATCCGCCCGGTCCGGCCCCCTGCCTGCCGCCGAATCCGCCCGGTCCAGCACCGCCGAATCCGCCCCCTTCGCCGCCACCGCCGCTACCGGGACGCATGGGACCACCAATTCCGGGCCCAACCGCACCCCGGCCTCCGGTTGAGCCGGGCGAAATCCCGTTCAAGCTTTGACCACTGCCGAACCCCGGGTTGAAAATGTCTTCCGCGTTTCCCCCGCTTTTCAATCCGTTGAATTTGCTCTGGTCGGACGGGGTGATCCCCTGCCGATTTTCTTTTTTCAATTTCTCGACCTCTTTGGCAATCGCCTCCAAATGGATCGGGGGGTAGGACACGAGCGTATCGTTGATCTGGGGCAATGGCACGGCGAGTTTCTGGTCGTAGCGAGTGAAGTACGCCGTCCAGGGGTCTTCCGGAGCGGAATCGATCTTTCGGCGGTAGATCGAGTTGTAGTAAGCGACTTCGTGGTCGAACGGGGCCCAGTCGTAGGCCTGCCCGTTGGGGTCGATGACCCGCCGTTCGACCGCGATGCCGTCGAAGATGGCCGGGCCGCCCTGCGACTGATAGCCGGTCGCCTCGATCGCTTCGGTCAGCGTGCGGAGTTTGAGGGCCTTGCGGATTTCTTCGAACTGTTTTTTAAGCGGGAAGGCCGTTTGGATCATGACCATGCGGAGCGGGTAGACGCCGATGGCCGGGGGGTACTGTCCGCGTTCGAATTCGTTGATGGACACGTAGTTGATGGCGGCTTCGGTGTGGGTCGCGTTGCCGCCCTGTCCCATTCCGCCCGGTCCTCCTATGCCCATCCGTCCGCCGCCGCCGTCGGGCGAGCCCGCCCCGCCGTCCGGGGAACCGGGTCCGCCGCCACCTGGGCCGCGTCCGCCGAATCCGCCGGGTCCGCCGCCCCTCATACCGCCACCGGGGCCGCGTCCGCCGAATCCGCCGGGTCCGCCAGGCTGACTCATTCGATTCGAATTGGATCGTAGTTGCTTGTTCCTGAGGTTTTTCTTGATGTCCCGGAGGTTTGCCATTTTGTTCGAGTCGACCGTGATCGTCTTAACGACGGCGATTCGGACTCCTTGGGGAGTTTCTTGGATGTCGTAGGACGGCATCGGCCCCTGGATAAAGTCGATCTGAGCGAGACCTTCCGGTGTCAGCACCTTGGGAAGTTCCCAGAGTTTACTCGGTTCGATGGTCGGGTCGAACCAACGGGTGTTGTTGTGGGCGAATTCCCGGGGCGGGACGATTTCGGGAAGGTTGCCCTTGACGAACCGTTCCGGGATGGCCGGCGGTTCCTGCCCCGACCGGGCCTGCTCCATCGTGACGACCCGTGAGGCGTTGGACGCGAGCTCGTTCGTCGTCTTGTTCGGACTGTCGCCGCCCATGGCGGTGACGGCGCCCCAGAGGAGCAGGACGCCGAGCAGCCCTGCGGCGGTGAAGAGGGCGATCTTTTCGCCCTTCGCCAGGAGCACGTTCGCGATCTTGTTCTTGGCAGCCATGTTCGCACCTTCCTTCGGGTCGAAAGTCCTAACCGGATCGGGCCGGGCTATTTTTTGGGTTTTTCGGCGGGGGCGGCCGAACCAGAGGGGTTCGTGGGAGCCGCCGGGTTGGTGGGATTATTGGTCGGGGTAGTCGGGTTGGCCGGGGCGGGCGAGACCGGATCGGAGGCAACCGCCGACGGGTCGGCCTTGGGCTCGTATCGTTCGTAGAGGGTTACGATGCCGTAGATGCTGATTTCGATGAGTCCGGCGGTGGCCGAGGATTCGGCGACGCCGGTAGACCCCGTCTGGCCGTATCCGCCGGAGAAGCCGCCCGGTCCGGCGCCGGGGAAACCAAATCCGCCGCCGGGAATGATCGGGCCGCCACGTCCGGGACCGGCAAACCGTCCGGGTCCGGCCAGGCGGCCGCCGGAAACGGACCCTTCGGCGCCACCGAATCCGCTTCCGAGGAAACCGCTCGGCACGCTGGCCGTCCCGCCGCCGGCGAAACCCGAACCGTCCGGGCTTGTCGCGTCCCCTTCGGCTCCGGTCGAAATCGTCCCCCGGAACCGCTGGCTGTGGAACTGCGTAATTTGGAAGCGGAGCTTGGAATTCGCCAAGGCAATCATCAGGTCCCGTTCGTAATCCTGGTCCACGATGAAGACCATGGCGATCGGAATGCGGCGGACCTGCTCCGTGACGTCGATGTATCGGTTTTTTGTGGAATCCAGAAACCCTTCCCACCCGGCTCCGGTGGCGGCGCCAAAGCCGCCCGGCCCGGTTCCTCCGGGTGCCCCGTCGGGGCTGCCGGGAGTACCCCGCCCCCGGCGTCCCCCGGCCATGGCTGCGGCCGCGAGCGGATCACCCGCGGCCGGTCCGGCCGAGGCGTCCGCGGCAGTCGCTTCCGGAACCTTGATAAACGTCGGCGGCTTCAACTCAGCAAACTGATGCCGGTTGTCCAAATACCCGATCTCGAGCCGGTCGATCCTGCGGATCGGCACCGTCCGCCGGTCGAACTCCTGCACGACTTTGGTCACCTTCGTCGGGTTCCCGTCGGGCTGGTGGAACGTCGGCAGGTACGTCACCGGTATCGTCTCCCCCGCCTTCACGTATTCCGCCTCGATCTTGTACGGGAAATGCGCCCCCTTCTCCTGGCTCGGCGACGTATCGAACCAGACGTCCAGCGTCATGCTGTTGCGGGCGCCGAGCAACTGCAACCGGTCGGTGATGTTGGTCAGCCTGGCCAGGAGGGCCTTCTCGGACCCGCGGGAGGCGATCTGGAATTCGACTTCCCAGATCCTGCTGCGGAAGGTGAACGTGTTTTCCGGCACCTTGCCGTCCGGGCCGGGCTTCGTGGAGACCGGGTAGAACGCCGCCGCGGCGTCGTTGACGGCCTTGACCGGGAGCATCAGCCCCCGCTGGACCCACAGGTCTTCGAGGGTCAGCCAGAGCACGTCGGACACGGGGGTCTTGGTGCCCCAGTTCTGGATGTAGCGGAAGATCGACTGCCAGCCGTTGAGGAGCTGGGTCGGCTCGGCGAGTTTCGCGGCTTGCTCGAACGGGGCGGTGTAAATCTGCTGGTTTTTGAAGACTTCGAAGACGTCGGTCGAGTTGTCCAGGGGCGAGCCGAACTTGCGGTATTCGGGCAGGCCGTCTTTGGTTTTGAGGGCGGGGTCGTAAAGGAAGTTTTCCAACCGGCGACCGTCGTTCGGCCAGACGATCAGGTCCCGCTGGGCCCGCCAGTTCGCCGCCCACAATTCGCCCACCTTCTTTTCGAGTTGTTCCTTCTGCTTCTCCATCTCCTCTTCGTAACCCTTCCCCTTGGGGCTCTTCCCCTTGATGGTGGTGACTTCGTTGTTGATCGTGGTCGTTTTCGCCGCAATTTCCCCGGACACTCCGGTCCAGGTGAGGAGCACCGCGAGCAGGATGAATAGCGGCACCAGCCCGGCGAGAACCCAGAAGTGGTGCTTCTTCAGCATGTCCTTGTTCATGTTTCTGCCCTGAAAAATCCGGTTCGGGTACGGGTGGGGAGGCGACTACGGCGGCATTACCCGCCGGTGTTTCCGGTCGAAGCCCCGCCTTCGGGCGTGGTGTCGGTCGGTGTCGGTTCCCGCCAGATGAAGCAAAGGACGAATTCGGTGCGGGGTTTTTCTTTAGGCGTAGCCAACTGGGCCTGTCCGGGAGTGCCGCCACCGGGGCTGGGGATGCCGCCATCGGGAACAGTAGGGGCGCCCCCGGGCCGAGCGCTATCGGAGGAGCCAGTTCCACCGCCGGGGATGATGCTACCGCCGCCGGGTTTGCTCAGTCCCCGGACGGTCACCCGCATACCACCACCAGAGCCACCTCCCGGTACGCTGCCCGGGATGGATCCGCTCCGTCCACCGAAGCCGCCGGCAGCCCCGCCGGCACCTCCCGAAGCTGAAGAGGAGGATGAAATCGGCGTCCAAGTCCCGCGGCCTCCGGTCATTCCGCTAGGTCCGCCGGGCAGACCGCCGTCCGAGGAACCCATCTGCCCGCGCGGGTCGCCCGGGGCACCTCGTTGGGCCATGCCGCTGATTGGATTGCCTTGAGTAGCTCCGCCGCCCCCGGCCGCGGGCGTGATCAGCCCTTCCATCTCACTCGAATTGATCCAGACGAACTGGTTCGGTTGTGGATTGTCAACCTTCCGCACCGACAATAGGAACGGGTGGCTCATGGTCCCCGTCTTCACCGGGTCCGGAACACCCATGAGGTATTTTTCGACCTTCGGTTTGTCGCCCTTCGTAAGGTCGGTTTCTTTCGAGAACTTGTCCACCCGCTGGAAGTTTCGTAACACCGTGTTCTTCACAAAAGTCGTCCCGTCCTTGTGGTACGTCCACCCGCGGATTTCAACCACCCACCCGCCGCCTTCCGGTGCCTTCGGCTTGTACCGCTTGGTTTCGGGGTCGAGTTCGCAGTCGGTCTTCGCCGAGTGCTCGTCGAACATCTTGTCGCCGTACTTGTTGAGAATGTAGTTGTCGGCGTTGTCGAGGAAGGATTTCAGATCGGGGACGTACCGGGTGTTGACGACTTCGATGTTAACCCGGGCCAGGTACTGGGACATGTCGTCTTCCCAGGCCCTGTCGGCGGGGACGCCTTCGCGGACCCGCTGGCGGTATTTTTCGAGGGCGCGGTCGCCGAATTCCTTGCCGGTCTGCCAGAAAGGCCGTTGGTTGGGAAGTTCGAGGTTACCATCGTCGCCGGGCCGGGGAAGGGCTTCGGTAATCACTTCATCCAGACGGACCCAGTTGAGTCGTTCGTCCTGGCCTTTCACAATGGCTTTGACGTCGTTCTTGGCCTTCTCGAGTTCGGCCTCCTTGTTTCTGATGGCGGCGTCCTGGGCGTCGGCGAGTTTGGCCGCATCCGACGCCTTCTTCCGGGCGGCCTGGAGGTCTTTGTCCGCGGTTTTGCCGAGTTGGACGGCGTAGCCCGTGGCGAGGGCGCCGGTGCCGAGCAGGAGCGCGGCGGCGGCGGCGGCGGCCCAGGGCTTCTTCGCCCGGATCACCCGGTCGGTGCGGATCTCAGGGGGAAGCAGGTTGGTGCGAATGCGGGCCAAGTCGAGGCCTTGTAGTGCCAAGCCGTAGGCCACGGGGAAGGTGAGGACGTTTTCCTCGAACACCGGGTCGTTGAGCACCTGGTCGCCGGCGAGTCGTTCGACCTTGGTCGGCTTGCGGACGTCGAGCGACAGCTTTTCCGCGAGGTATTTTTGCAGCCCGGGCAGTTTGAACGCGTTGCCGAGGCCGACCATGTAGCCGATGTGGGCGTCGCGGTGGGTGCTGGTGAAGTAGCCGAGCGAGCGTTGGACTTCGCCGACGAAATCGGTGAGGACGGGGCGGAGGGCGCGGAGGATGGCGGCGAGGTCCGGGGATTTGGCGGCGTTGCGTTTGAGGTGTTCGGCCTTGGCGAAGGTGAGTTTCATTTCCTTCGTCAGGGCGCGGGTGAAGTTGTTGCCGCCGAGGGGCACCGGCCGCTGCCAGATGATCTTGCCGCCGTCGGTGATGATTAGGTTCGAGCTGTCGGTGCCGATGTCGAGAATCACCGCGCACTTCTTCTTGCCCCGCGGCGTGTCTTCGCCAGGTTCGCTCGCCGCGTCGGCCGCCCCGGGGCCGCCCTTCTTCAGCAGTTCGTACGTCGCATAGTTGCACAAAGCGAGCGGGGCCATCTGGACGATGTTGACTTCGACCCCGACCCCGTTGAAGTGCCCCATGTATCGGCTGATCATGTCACGCTTCATCGCGAACAGGCCGATTTCGGTCTCCATCGCGAACCCGCCGGTGACTTCGCCCCCGGCAATTTTCTGATAGTCCCAGACGACTTCTTCGAGCGGGAAAGGGATCTGTTGCTTGGCCTCGAACTTGACGATGTCCGCGACCTTCTTTTCTTCGACCGGCGGCAACTTCACGAACCGGGCCAGACCGCTCTGCCCGGCCACGGATATGGCGATCGAATCGCCCTTGATCGTGTTCCGGGCGAGGAACGTTTCCAGCGCCTGCCGGGTGAGTTGGTCCGGTTCGGCGTCGGGTTGGGACAGAATTTTCGGGTGCTCGACGTAGTCGAAATTGGTGGCGGTGGGTTGCCCGTCGATCATTTCGAGCCGCAGGGCTTTCAGCCCGCATTGCCCGATGTCGATGCCCCAGTATCCGGTCGGAAGTGCCATGGTCGCTCCGTATCGGGAGTCGAATCTCGACGAGTTTACGGCGTCCGTTCCGCGAAGTCTACCCGCAACAACGCGGTTCCGCCGGCCGTCGTTGGCGCGTCGGGACCAAACAAGGGTACGGTTGGCGCGGTCGTTACAATCCGGTCCGGACGTGCGGCCCCCACGGGCCGGCCTCTCTCCACGGTATCAGGCCGAGATCGGGGAAGTCAACGGGTGTGCCGGGGGAACGGGTGCCGATTCCCCCGCCGGGGCTACCTATGATGGTTGTGCTTACCCGGGGGGCGACATGGGGGGTCGATGGAAATGGTATGCGTTGATCCTTCTGGGAATTGCAGCCGTTCCCGCGGTGATCCTCCCCTTCGTCCTCGACTTTTCCCGACCCGAATTCCAGAGCGTGGACGACGTCGATCCGGCAAATGTCGGGCAACTCGAAGTGCGGCTATTCAATCTCAAGGCTGTGGTTCCGCCGCCGGCAGAAGGGGAAACGACGCCCGATACGGTTGGCCCGTTCGTCGTGCGTCGGGAGGACGTCGCCACAATTCTCGGTCTGCTAAAGGGAGCCAGGAAAGTCGACGAAATGCCCACCGGCCCGTTCCTCGGGCAGTTCGCGATTACCTTGAACACCGGTCGGACGCAGCGGATACGCGTGAAATTCAGCGGAAACCCGGCCCGACCGGAATCGTTGAGTGTCTGGTTCCGGATCGCAAATCGGCTGGACTTCGAGGCGAAGGGCACGGCCCGGGAATTTGTAGCAACGATCGTAAAAGCGGAAAAGAAAGTCGCGACCAGGTAACGTGGAATGGTGGCATGCCGCGGACGAAGACAATGTCGCTCTCTTACTCCCTTGGCCCCAGACGTCCGGTTGAGCAGCCCGATTTGAGCGGAAAGCCGCAACCCATTGAAGCGAATCCCG
>DASXPC010000131.1:0-10524 GCA_036493815.1 Fimbriiglobus sp.
GGCTCGCCCGTCGCGGGCACGTAATAGAACCACCGACGGGACAGTTTGGAACTGACCCCGGCCACACGCTGGGCGAGCACGTTAATGCCGCGGAAATCGTAGAGCAGCCAGCCGTCGAACCCGTATTGCTTGATCGCGGCCTGAACGGCGGGGAGGTCGAACATGAGAAAGCCCTCTCGGTGTTCCGTACATTTACGCCCGTCCCGGCTCGCCGGCGAATCGAAATCGACTTGCGATTCCCCGCTCCTTGCCGATAATCAGACTCCTCACGCCCGCCTCACCCCGTTGACCCGTCCCATGAACCGACTGCTACTCAGCCTTTGGATCGTACTCGTCTGCACGTCTTCGCTATTTGCGGTGGACCCGCGGGAGTTGAAGCCGGGGTTGATCGCGGCCTATTCTGACGACCCTTCAAAGCCTTCGGCAACGCGGTACCGGCTCGAACCGGCGGCCGCGTTCACTATGCCGGCCAACGAGCGGTCCTATCCGGGACGGAAAAGTGTGACCTGGACGGGTTACCTGCAAATCGTAACTCCCGGAAATTATGCCTTCTCCGCCACCGTTCAGGGAGGGGAATTTCGTCTGAATATCTCTCCTCCGGATGGGGCGAAAGACCTTGTCGCGGTGTACGTACCGGCCCAGCCGAATCGCGCCGTGACGGCCATCGGGAACGAACTCGTGCTCGCTCCGGGAGTCTATCGGGTTGCGGCATCTTTCTTGACTCGCGAGGTAGGAGATTCGCGAGTCGAACTCCTCTGGCAAGGCCCGGACTTCAAACGCGAACCGATCCCGTATTTCTTCTTCGGCCATCTGGAAAAGGATCGGCCGAAGGAACTTGCTAACCATGAGAGGCTCGCCTTCGGCAAGTTCCTGTTCGAGGAGAACGGCTGCAAGAACTGCCACGCGGCACCGGCGGGATCGGGACTGGTAGACCGCACCGGGCCGGACCTCTCCGAGATTGGCAAGCGGGCTTATCCAGGCTGGCTCGACGCCTGGCTGGCCGACCCGACCGCGATCCGCAAGCAGACGACGATGCCGAAGCTGTTCGCGGACGACGCGAAAGGGCGGGCCGAGCGGTTCGCCGTCGTGCAATATCTGTCGTCCCTCGGCGGCCCGCTCGTCGATCCGTTGCGGGTGCCGAACGTGCGGGACGAGGTGCAGAGTTCAAATCGGGGGAAGTCGCTATTCGTCACGACCGGGTGTGCCGCTTGCCACGCGAACAAGCCGAACGCCCCGACGAAGAAGCCGCGGGACGACGACGACCCGCCGGCACCGTTCGATGCCGTCGGATCCTTTTATGGTTTAGGCTCCTCGGCCGGGCCGCAGGGCACGTACGACCTCGGCGCCCTCGGCAGCAAGACACAGCCGGCGATTCTGGCGAATTATTTGCGGGACCCGCTGAAAACCAATCCGCACGGCCGGATGCCGGCGATGGGGTTGAATAACAACGAAGTATTGGATCTCGCCCGATTCCTCTGCCGGACGATCGATGCGAAAGTCGACCGAAAGAACCCGCAGGGCACGGCTCTGCAACCCGACGACATCGCGCCCGGCGTATTCGGCAAACCGGACGGGGCATTCGGAAAATTATCCGTCGAAGAAAAGTGGAAAGCCCTCGGCAAGAAGCTCATCGTTCAGAAAGGCTGCGTCAATTGCCATTCGGTATCGGAGCATGGGAAATCTCTGACGGCCGTCACTTTCCAGTTGAAACGGGAAGACCTGTCCAAGAATTCGTCCGCCGGCTGCCTCGCGGACAAACCCGACGTTGCCAAAGTTCCGACATTTCCGCTCACCGCTGAAACACGGTCGGCGCTTCGGACATTCATACAACGCGGCCTTCGCGCCGTCGATCCGGTAGGCTCCGTCCACGACCCCCGCGCCGCAATGAAGCGGTTCCTGTGCCTGAACTGCCACACGAAAGACGGGGAAGGGGGCATCGCGGCCGAATTGGCGGATCGGATGAAGCAGCTCGGACGGGTCGAGAACCTCGATAGCGTGCAGCCGCCGCGGTTGACGGGCATTGGGCACAAGGGTCGAACGGCGTGGTTGGAGCAGGTTCTTATTTCCGGCGGCCGGGCCCGTCCCTGGATGGGTTTGCACATGCCGCAGTACGGCAAGGACAACGTCGGCTTTCTGCCCAAGGCGCTGGCTTACGTCGAAGGCACGTTGCCCGATTCGAATGAAATAGTGGCAAAGGCCGGAACGAAGCTGCTGACCGAGGGTCGAACGCTCGCCGGCAAGAACGGGCACGGCTGCATCGCGTGCCACGACATTTCCGGCGTGGCATCCGGAGGCACTCGCGGGCCGGACCTCGCCCTCACCACCGCCCGCATCCGCCGCGACTGGTTCGACCGTTGGATGGACAATCCGCAACGCCTCGCCCCCGGCACGCAGATGCCGCAGTACTATCTCGGCGGGAAGGCTCAAATTCCGCTGCTCGGGGGCGACCCGGTGAAACACTCCGAAGCCATGTGGGAGTACTTCGCCCTCGGGCCTGGTCTCCCACTACCTATCGGGCTCGAACCGCCGAAGGGCGTCGTCATTGCGGTGACGGACCGGCCCGCCATTCTCCGCACGTTCATGCCCGACGGGGCCGGCACCCGCGCGATCGCCGTCGGCTACTCCGGTGGAATGAACGTCGCGTTCGACGCAACGCAGGCCCGACTCGCGTACGCCTGGGTCGGCAACTTTCTCGACGCCTCGCCGGTCTGGACGAACCGCGGCGGCGCGCCGGCGAAGCCGCTGGGCCCGAAAATCTGGGCCGGGCCGAACGGCCATCCCTGGGCCGTCACCGATTCGCAAAGTCCGCCCGATTTCGCGAAGCAGGCAACCGATCCGGCCTTCGGTGCGGGCCTGCCCGAGGGGAAGGCGTTCCACGGCGAGCCGCGGATGCAATTCGAAGGCTACACCCTCGATGCCGGTGGAAACCCGACGTTTGCTTATCGGCACGTTGACGGGAAAGGGACCGTGCTTCACGTCGAAGAGACGCCCGCAGGCGTGAAATCCGCGGCGGCGGCGGGACTCGTGCGGAAATTCCGGGTCGTCGTTCCGGCCGGGCGGTTCGCCTGGCTGGACGCCGGGGAATCGGACAAGGAGCCGCGGGTGTTCGGCGGGAAGCGTGAGGCGGAAATGCCTGCGACCGCCCGAATCGTGCTTTCCCAGAGTGGGAGCAAGGCCACGGTCCTCGATGCCTCCGCCCCTTCGGGGGCCACGTGGGTCGTCATGAAAAAGTCGGGCAGCGGCTGGTCCGTACTCCTCCGGCTCGGCGAAGGCAGTTCGGCCGTCACCATCACCCACTGGGCCCTGCCGAAGGACGACGACGACCTGATCCGCGGGTTGCCTTCCCCGACGAAATGATTGGAACCTCTCTCCGGTTCGCGATAAGGTGTTCCCCGCTTGGCGACGCGTCCGCGAACCGTCGCCGGCATTTCCTATTGGACCGACCATGACCGCGCCGAAATCGCCGACCGGCACACCCCTGTCGTGGAAACTGGGCATCGCCGCGGTCATGGCCCTGTGCGTCTCGGCCGCTTACACGCTGCACGGAAGCATCGGTACCCGTGGGCAGGCGCTTTTCGGCCTGCCCGTCTTCCTCGGCTTGGCCGCACTCGCTTCCACAAACCTCCGTAACGTGAACCGACGAACGATTCTGTGGGGCATGGCTTTTCAGATCGTTCTCGCTCTGGCTGTGATCAAAGTCAGTTACGTCCGGGACGTTCTCGAAGTCGTGGGAAGTGGAATCGAAGTGCTCATTCGCTGTACCGACGAAGGGTCCAAATTCGTCTTCGGGCCGTTACTCGGTCCGACGTCCGCCCCGACGGACGCCGTCTCGGCCGTCGGCGGCGGCCCGGCCGGATATCTGTTCGAGCAAAAAAACACCGGGCACGTGTTTTCCTTCCAAACCCCCTTCATCTTCGCCTTCAAGGCTCTGCCGCCGATTATCTTCGTCTCGTCATTTTTCAGCGTCCTCTACTACTTCGGCGTGTTGCAATTCTTCGTCCGGCTGTTTGCCCGAATCATGATGTATCTCATGGGCACGAGCGGTGCCGAAACGCTTAGCGTGGCGGCGAATGTTTTCATGGGACAGACCGAAGCCCCGCTCATCGTTAAGCCGTTCGTTCCGAAGATGACCCAATCCGAATTGCTCGCCCTGATGGCCAGCGGCATGGCACATATTTCGGGCGGCATGATGGCCGTATACATCAGCTACGGGGCCGATCCGGTCGCGATTCTTTGCACGTGCGTCATGGCCTGCCCGTGCAGTCTCTACCTCACGAAACTCGTTCTGCCGGAACTGGAAACGCCGGAGACGCTGGGTTCGGCTCCGATCTCGGTCGCAAAGGTTCATGCGAACGCAATGGACGCGGCTGCGGCCGGCGTGAAAGACGGCCTGTTCCTCGCCCTGAACGTCGCCGCGATGCTGATCGCGTTTTTGGCATTTATCGCACTATTCAATTCCATACTCGGCGGAATCAAGCCGCTCCTCATCTCGGCGGGCATCCCGGCCGACGACTTAAACTGGTGGCAGGACGATCTGACTCTGGAAGCAATTTTCGGCCAGCTGTTCTCGCCGGTGGCCTACCTCATGGGGGTCGATTCCGGCGACACCTCCCGCGTCGGCAGCTTGCTCGGCATCAAGCTCGCCGCGAACGAACACGTCGCCTACCTGTCGCTGACCAAGCATGCCGAGTTCGCCGGATTGGCCCCTCGGTCCAAACTTCTCGCCGTGTACGCCCTCACCGGCTTTGCCAACTTCTCCTCGATCGGCATCCAACTCGGCGGGATCGGGGCTTTGGCCCCCGAACGGCGAAGCGACTTGGCTCGCCTCGGCATGAAAGCCCTCTTCGTGGGCTTCCTGGCGACGGTCATTAATGCCACAATCGCCGGTCTCATCATGAGTTCCGACCAGTAAACCTTGCCGCATGCGCCAGTACGGCCGGGTAAGTTTGGTTTTCAGTCTTGGACGCTTGGACTCTCATTTCCCCATTTGAGGAACGCGTACTAGGATTCCGCAAAGGAGACTTTCCCCCTCGAGTGATTGCGTTCATGGTACCCGACAGTTCGACCATTTTGCGCACGTATGCCCGCCAACTGCCCGGGGCTGGTGGGACCGGGTTGGACGACGTTCGCAAGCGGGCCCACGTCCGGGTGGCCGAGCGGATCGACCCCGCCCGGGCGCGGTTTAAACCGCTTTCGCTCTTACGGCAGGACGCCCGCCGGACACTCGAAATCTATTTCGATCAGGATCTGCCCCTCTTCCCCAAGGCCGACCGGGACCGGCTCATCGAAGAAGTTGTGGGCGAAGCCTTCGGCCCGTTGGAAGAACTGTTCCGCGACGACGGGGTGAAGGAAATTCTCGTGCTGGATCCGAAAAAAGTGATCGTCCGCAAGGACGACGCCTGGACGCCGACGAGCGTATTTTTCCGCGACGCGGATCACCTCCGACGGACGCTGGCGCGGATGGCGGATCAGGGCGAACGGCTGACGGTCGGCCCGGCGGCGGAGTCGGCGGTCGAAACGCGACTGCCGAACGGGTTCCGGCTGACGGCGGTGATTCCGCCCGAAATCATGGACGTGACCCCCATCGCCGCGTTCCTCCGCACGGCACCGTATGTGACCCCCGGCCCGGGCGGCAGCTTGAGCAAAATTGCGACGACCCCGGCCCCCCGAATTCCCCGACCGGGCAGTGGCGTGATCCCCCCAGCCCCGGTCCGGGCGCCAGAGTTTACCGAGATTACCCCGAGCCCGAAAGCGGACCCGAATGCGAAATATCGGCAACGGGCGACGGAATCGCTGGTGTCCAAGTTTGCCGCGGCCGGGGTATTCGACTTGTCTTCGGTGCCGAAAGGGGAGCTGCAGCGGGTTGTGGCCGCCGTCGTCACCGACCAGAACGCGATGGACCGGTGGGGCCTGACGCCAATCGATTGCGATCGGCTGACGCTCGAAATCCTCTCCGGAATGACGCAATAACGGGAACCTCACTTTTCCCGTGTCGGCTGAGAACGCAATTTTCCCCACTCTTATTGCCGGATGTGACCTAAAGTTCCGCACGGTCTCATGGTTCGCCCGGGGGCGTTGTGGTAGCGGACTGCCCGAAATGTGGGGAACGGATTTCGGCGGAAATTCCGGAAGGCGGTCGGTACCGGCCGCGGTGCCCCCATTGCTTTGCCGAGCTGAGCGAGGTCGAAGCCGACCTGGTCGGCGTCGCGAAGGTCAGCAGCGTGGCGGAGGACACGGTCGTCGTCCGTTCTCCCCAGAATGCGCGAGGAATCGTTCCGCTGACCCCGGCCCCGATTCGATCGCGCGTCGCCAACTCGTCCCTCGTCGCGGTGTCCTGTCCGGAAGTGCGCCCGGCCACGCAGCCGGGATGGCCGACCATTCCCGGCTACGCCATCGAAGCCGTGCTCGGCACGGGGGGCATGGGCACCGTTTATAAGGCCCGCCAACTTTCGCTGGACCGCCCGGTCGCGCTGAAGGTCATGAGTTCGAAATGGGCCGCGGACCCGCTGTTCGTCGCCCGGTTCACACGGGAAGCATTCGCCGCCGCCCAACTCAACCACCCGAACATCGTTCAGATTTTCGACATCGGCTCGGCCGGTGAATTGGTGCGGTTTTTCAGCATGGAGTTCGTGGCCGGCAAGACGCTGTCGGAAGAAGTGAAGAAGATCGGTCGATTGGCACCCGAGGTCGCCGCCGGGTATGCGTTGCAAGCGGCCCGCGGCTTGTTGCACGCCCACGACCGGGGGATGATTCACCGGGACGTGAAGCCGGACAATCTGCTCCTGGATTTACAGGGGATCATCAAGGTCGCGGACCTGGGGTTGGTGAAGACGCCGGACCTTTCGGCCGCTTCGGACACGCTGGACGTCACCGATAGCGGCCTGTACGCACTCCCGCCGGACATGACGGGGACGCGGATCGCCCTCGGCACTCCGGCGTACATGCCGCCGGAACAATGCCGGGACGCGGCCACGGTGGACCACCGGGCCGACGTGTATTCCCTCGGGGCCACACTGTACGCCCTCGTCACGGGGAGGCCGCCGTTCGATGGCGTCTCGGCCGTCGGATTGATGAAGAAGCAAGCGTACGAAATGCCGGTGCCGCCGGACCAGGTGATTCCGCAGGTGCCCCGGGAACTGTCGGCAATCATTTTGACGATGATGGCGAAGGACCCTTCGGAACGGTATCAGACAATGGCCGGGGTGATCGCGGCGTTGGAAGGATGGCTCGGCGTGCGGCGGGCGGGGAGCGTCGCCCCGCGGGAAGCGTTTGCGACGGAACTGGAATCGTGCGCCCGGCAATACCGTTCCGTACCGGCTGCCGCGCTCCGCAACCGTGCGGTCGGGGCGTTCGGCACGGCCTGCATCTTCGCCGCCACGGGACTCGCCGCGTTCGGTAAACTCGGGTGGGCGTTCGGCATCGCCGGTCTGCTGATCCAGACCAGCCTGGCTTACTTCATCCTGGCCGGCTTCGGCCGTAAAAACTACCTCTTCTCCCGCGTCCGACAGCACCTCACCGGCCTCTCTTGGGGCGACCGGATCGCCATCGGAATCGGGCTGGTCTTATTCGCCTTGCTCCTTCACGGCCTCGGCTTACTCGACCAGTGGATCGGATTCGGGATGATCGGCGTCGCCCTCGCCGGAGTCCTGCGGTACGGCCTCGACCGGGCCATGGAAAACGCCCGCCGGCCGATCGTTTTCGCCACGCAGGGTTTGCTCCGCCGCATGCGCTTGGACGGCGTCGCCGAGGACGACCTCCGCCTGTTCGTCGCGCGGACTGCCGGGAAACGGTGGGAAGAATTCTTCGAGACGTTATTCGGGTTCGAGGCGAAACTCGCCGCACGGTCCGAACGGTCCCGGGCCCGGCAGGCGCCGGTCGGAATCAAGTACGCCGCATGGCGGGAGCCGATTCTTGCTTTTATCGACCGGGCCGAGCAGGCGCGGAAAGAAATGCGGGAGCGGGCCGTGCTCGCCGACGTGGAACGGGACCGGCTGGTCGCCAGCGGCATGACGGCGATCACGGCCGAGGCGCGGGCGAAGCAATCGGCTTCGGCGATGGTCAAGCGGGCGAGTCGCCTCCGGTTGTACGACCGGCCTGCCGGCACGTCGTCGTCCATGTTTCAGCAACTCGTCGGTGCGGCCGAGCACCCGGATTCTGTCTACAACGACGAAGACCCGCCCGATCCGGTTGGACGACTTTTCGCCTTTTTCGTCGGCCCCGCCGTCCGAGGACTGTTGGCCGTTGCCCTCCTTACGCTGTGCGGAATGTGGATCGTCCAGAATAACGGGTTCCAAGCCGAAGTGGCCGATTGGGTCAAGGGGACTGCGGGTGGCAACGGCGCGACTACTGCCGCATCGCATACAGAAGTCCGCTTTACGATTCCTGGCGTGGACGCGCGTTACGCCGAGCGAGTCGACGGACGCAACGTCGGCGTGGCCGGTCTGCTCCTGCTGATCTCCCTGTTCCATCGCGGAACGCGAATGGGGGTGTTCGTATTGCTCGGCGCCGCCATTGCCGCCGTCGGACCGGCCATCGGCCCGACCGCTTTTCAACTTCTCCGCGAAGCCCACCTCGCCATTCTCCTCGGCACGTCGCTCGCACTCATGGGGTTTCGCCTCGGTGCGAAGTAAGTCGATCCATCACCTCCGAAGTACCGCCACACGGAGCAGTCGGGCGACAAGGTCATAGAACCTTGTGTGTCGCGTCCGTGCCTCGCGATTCGGAGGGGAATCCGTTCCTATGCAAACTCGTTATGACGTTGTCGTGATCGGGGCCGGTCATAACGGTCTGGTGGCCGCCGCATATCTCGCGAAGGCCGGTCGGAAAGTGCTGGTCCTGGAACGGCGGGAAATCCTCGGCGGGTGCTGCAATACCGAGGAAATCTGGCCCGGGTACAAGGTCAGCACGGCGGCGTACGTGAACAGCCTGCTCCGTCCCGAAGTGATTCGCGACCTCGAATTGAGAAAGCACGGGTTCGAGATGTTACCGCGGAGCCCGTCGTCGTTCACGCCATTCCCGGACGGCCGTTTTCTGATGATGGGGCCGGACAAGGCGATGACAAACCGCGAAATAGCCAAGTTCAGTCGGAAGGATGCGGAAGCGTATCCCAAGTACGAGGAAATGCTGACACGGGTTGCGGATTATTTGGAGCCGATGCTCGGGAAGACCCCGCCCGACCCGTTCGGCGGTCTCGGCGACCTCTGGCAACTCGGAAAACTCGGTCGCGGTTTTCGCGGACTGGGGCGCAGCACGGCCACCGAAGCGGTCGAAATCCTGACCGGGGCCGCGACGTCCGTCCTCGACCGCTGGTTCGAATCGGACGAACTCAAGGCGACGCTCGCCACCGACGCCGTCATCGGCGCGTTCGCCCCGCCGTCACACCCCGGCACGGCTTACGTTCTGTTCCATCATGTCATGGGCGAATGCGACGGCGTTCGCGGCGTGTGGGGCTACGTGAAGGGCGGCATGGGCACGATTGCCACTGCACTGGCTGCCGCGGCGGAATCTCACGGGGCCGTGATTCGCACGCGGGCCGACGTGGCAAAGATTCTGGTGAAAGACGGCCGGGCGGCGGGTGTCGCCCTGAACGACGGCACGGAATTTCCGGCCGCCGTCGTGGCGTCCTGTGCGGACTGCAACGTTACCTTCAACAAACTGATGGACCCGAACGACCTGCCCGGGGAATTTCTCGCGGCGGTGAACCGGATCGATTACTCGAGTGCGACCGTGAAGATCAACGTGGCCGTGAGCGATCCGCCGCAGTTCACGGCCCTGCCCGGCTCCGGCGTCGGCCCGCAGCACCACGGGACCATGCACGTCTGCCCGGGCATGGAATACATCGAACGGGCCTACGACGACGCGAAGTACGGCCGACCGGCGACGAATCCGATGCTCGAATGCACGATGGCCACCGCTCTCGATCCGACCCTCGCCCCGCCGGGCAAACACATCCTCAGCATGTTCATCCAGTATGCCCCGTATCACCTGAAGGGCACGACCTGGGACGCCGAGCGGGACAAATTCGCCGACCGGTGCTTCGACGTGCTGAACGAGTACGCCCCGAATTTCAAAGCGAGCGTTATTGCCAGGCAGGTGATCGCCCCGCCGGACATGGAACGGCTTTGGGGCATCACTGGCGGGAATATCATGCAGGGGTCGATGGGGCTGTCGAACGTTTTCAGTTTCCGCCCGGCGGCCGGGTACGCGAAGTATCGGACGCCCGTGAAGGGCCTGTTCCTATGCGGCGCGGCGGCCCACCCCGGCGGCGGGGTCATGGGCGCGGCCGGGATGAACGCGGCCCGGGTTATTCTGGGGTCGTAAGTGGTTCGCCTTGCACCGCTTTACTGGTTCCTGGCCGGCTGTGGTTTGGTTGCCGCCACACAGGCCGGGTATCTGTCCGTCCGGAACTGGGACACCACCGCGCTCCTGCAGGTCGGACCCGGTTCGCCGGCAAAGGCCCAACTCGAACGCGAACTCGGCCCGCTCTTCCTCGCCCCGACCCTCGGCCACGACGGCAAATACTTT
>DASXPC010000132.1:0-4063 GCA_036493815.1 Fimbriiglobus sp.
GCAGTGGAATCTCGGTGGAACTCGAAGCGAAGTGTGCTCTCGGCGTGACCCTGGCCACGGCGGAACTGTCCGGCGCGACGACGGGAGCCGGGCAGACAATACCGAACAATTTGCTGGTCGGGCCGACCAACGCCGGGCGGTACACCGACCAATACTTCGCCGTCGTTCCGGAAGCCGATGTGCGGTTGGGTTATTGCCTGACCGATCGGGTCCGAATCACCTCGGGGTATTCGTTCCTGTATTGGAGCAAGGTGCAACGAGCGGCCGACCAGATCGACTTGACGGTCGGCGCGAACCGCCCGGCGTACACAGCCCAAACCACCGATTACTGGGTGCAGGGCTGGACGCTTGGGTTGGAGTTCCGCTTTTAGCAGCCGGTTGAAAACTCTGTAGCCGGGGTCATTGACCCCTGATTCGTCAATAAATCGCCGGCCTCAATGAGGCCGGCCACAATTTTTACAGTTTGAAAGTTACTTCGACCGTACGGGCCCGTCTGTTACCGAACGCGACCACTTAGAACCTGGATGAGGTCGCGCGAGTGCTTCGCGGCGAGCACACGGTCGCGGACGTTATCGCCGCCGTAGGACTTCGCCTTCAGAAACTCCAGTTGCGGGATGGCTTCGTCGAACAGTTCATCGCCTTCGAGCCAGGTCGCAAACCGGTCCCGGAGGCCGAGGTTGTTCGGGTCGGCGTTCACCGCCCGGTACCACGCGGCCCGGGCCCCTTCCCGGTCGTTGTTATTCTCACAGACGCGGGCGAGCACCTCGAGTTCGGCGACGGATGGCGACGATTTCGTTTTCAGAATCTCGGCCGCACGTTGGAGGAACGGATCGCGGGAGGCTTTCTCCGTGTCCGGATTCGGGTAGAGTTGGTCGGCCGTCTTCATCAGAATGACGGCATCCGAAGGGAGCAATTCGTCCAGCAATTGTTTATCCGTTATCCCCTTCTTTCTCGCGGCTTCCAGGATCGGGGCCAACTGCCGGTCGGAGAGTTCGAGAGACCGCTTCCACTTTTTCCAGGCGGATTCGAGAGCGCCCCGGTCGTACGCTTCCACCCCCGCCGCGTACCAGGCCTCCGGGTCGATGGGGATCAACTTCGTGACGCGGTCGAAATAGACTTCGGCCGAATCGGCAGACACGAAAAACTTATGACCGTGCTCCCTTTCATCCAATTGCTTGTAAAGCCCAAGGTGGAAGTGAGGCTGAGGAATCACGGGGCACAGGTCCCGGGCGGTCCGGGTTGCCTTCAACCCATCGCAAACATATTTGATGGCCTCATTGCTTTCGAAACGACCGTTATCAACGGCCAGCGCCGCATCGAAATTGGCTTGGGCCAGGTCAATGAACGCGTTGGGATCGTCGGGGACAACTTCCGCCCGGGCTTCTTGGTAACGGATCCGCAGATCGTAGGCGTTCGAGTCTTCTTTCGCGGCTATGACGGCACCCGAGCGGATGCGTTCGGCGCGGTCCCAGGAGCGGAATTCCCAAGCCATGAGGACGGCGATTAAGGCGACCACGGTCAGACCGGCTAGTGCCGGCGGGCCGGTCAGGACGACGGCCGCCCGGATGCGGGTGCGATGTTCGCCGGTCCGGGGGAGGTCCGTTTCAGAATGGGTGGCACCGGACAATCCGTGCTTGGTTCGTTTCGTGGGCGCGTAGTCGGGGTCGTCGGCTGCGGCCGCGGCATACCCCGCCACCGCGGCGACGAGCAGGGCGACGGCGGGCACGTGTATCCCGAAATCCCCGATGCTGTGCAAAGCCACTGTCGTCAATCCGAACGCGGCGCCGAGCAACAAATGTCCGGTCGACCGGCCCTGAAGCCGCCGATACCCCCGGACCGCCGCCATGATCGCACCGTACGTCAGCAATACCGTCAGGATCAACCTCAGGACGCCGCCCTCCACCAGGGCTTCGATGAGTTCGTTGTGGGCGTTGTCGTTCCTCAGCACCGAATTGCCCGACGACCGGACCATCGGTTCGACCCGGATGAACGTCCCGCTGCCGGAACCGAAAAGTGGGGACCCGGGTATGAGTTTCAGGGAATCGACCCATAGCGGGATTCGGCTCTCCAGGGCGGACCCATCGCCCAGGGTCGAAACGCGTTTTTCAACCTGATTCCAACTGAGGAACATGGCGAACCCGAAGGCGGCCAGAACGAGACCGATGACCGCCCCGACCCCGGCCCGGTCGGCCCGCGCTTTCTTCTCCGAGCATTTCCACCAGACGACGGCCGTAATCAGACTGGCCAGGAGGATCGACAGGAGCCCGCCGCGGGACAGGCTGAAAGGAATGCTGAGGATCATGACACCCAGCATGCCCAAAAGGCCGATCTGCCGCGGGCTCTGCGACGCCTGACTGAACCAGGAAGTGAAGTCGAGCCAAACACCCTTGAACCCGGAATCCGATGACGAACTCGAAGTTGTCTGGACGGCCGACTTGTCGACCGTGAATAACAACCCACATCCCATGCCGATGCAGGGCGTCAGGAAAAAAGGGTAGTGATTTCTGCAAATGAAAGGCCCAAAGACCGCCCCGCCGGTATCGATGTCCCAATACATCACCGACGTATTTGCAGACGTGAAGTACTGGGCGAACGCAAAAAGCGAAAGGAAAAACCCCGAAACTGTAGCCACCCAGGCAAACCGGCGGAACGCCCCGCGGGACGACAGCCAGTTCCGGCAGACTGTGTATACGAACAATACGGCGAGCACCTCGGAGAGAAACTTCCGAGTCAGGGACGGGTCGATACTGAGTGTAATGAAAGTGGGTCGCGCTACCGCCGGCCCCTTCTCGCCCTGAATGACTTCATCGGCCTCGGGGCGGTATTCCTTATTAGCGTCCGCGATGCTCGGAGCCAGAATCGAAACTAAAAATTGCGGCAACGGAACGAGCTGAAGGGCCGAAATGAGAATGATGCCCGACAATCCAGCGGAGACGAAATCGGGGCGAAGGCTGAGTCGGCGATATAGGACGCATCGAGCGACCCAAATGCCGGTGAGTAAGGCGACGCCGAGGGCGAGGACAAACTCCCATTCGGGGAGGTCACCTGCGAAGGCCCATACGCCGCCGAAGATGGTGAAAAAAAGCAACGCCTCCGCTGCGGCCCGGAGGATTCGGGTCGCCGGGAGGCGATCGTCGGCGATTTCGCCCGACGGGTAAGAAGGTATCGGCTCGCCGGCCATGCGCGAACTCGTTCCCTTCTATTGTGTCGGAAATTAGAAACGGCGACGGGAGCCGCGTTCGCCGCCCTGAATCGCGGCCGTCTCTTGCCAGCCGTTCAGGTCCACCACAAGGGATGTGCCATTCTTGGCGGTCGCCGGGGCGGAAATCGGTTCGATGCCGCGGGCAACCGCGACGGACATACCGGAAGGAACCGGAAGGTTCGTATTGCCGGACCCGCCGGCAACGGCCTGGGCCGCCAACACGCCGAAAGCGGCCAAAATGGCGGCCACCGGGGCGGCAACGCCGATCCGCTTCCAAGTTGCATTACGCATTGCTGGTAACTCCGGAATCAGAATCAAAAACTCTACCGGGGAAGTGTAATGGAAAGCGGACTCGAAGAAAAGGAAAAATGGGGAATTTTTCCGGGATCCGACCCTGCGTGATATAACGAGTTCCCGGCTCGTTGCTTTAATCCTTATAATCGGACCATCGGGCGCGTATGTCATTTGCCGGCCGGCCGGTCGAAAAGCCAATCGTACCCGTTCTTTTGCATCCACACCTCAATCTCATCGAGGTGGGTGAAATAGCCGTGGCGAGAATTGGGCAAGGTCGTATTGGCGGAACAAATTCCGATCACGCGACCTTCTTTATCCAGTAGCGGCCCGCCCGACCGGCCCGCTTTGTGGGGGTCTTCGGTTTCCCAAAACCGGGCCAAATCCGTCTGGCTGATCTTTTTGATCCGGGTTCCGATGAGTTTGGCCAAGGTAATGGTCGGACTCGCCCCTTCGCTGCATCCGATGGAATAGACCGTCGTCGGGAAATGCTTGGGGCGGTCCAGTGCGGGGGCCAAGCGGGCGACGATGGGGGTCACGACGACGTCCCGGACACCGGACGTGTCATTC
>DASXPC010000133.1:0-4117 GCA_036493815.1 Fimbriiglobus sp.
TCTGCGAATACCTCTTCCATGGACCGGACCACGCCCTTCAAACTCATTGCCGCCATCTCGAAGTTGGTGTGCGGGCTGAATTCCCGGAAATGGGCGGCATAATACTCCGCCGCCTTACGAAACTTCGGCAGCTTCCCCTTCAACCGGCGGAGGTACGTGTGAAGGTCGCCCCGCTGCAAGGCCGGCTCCACTGCCCGAATGCCGTCGTACAGCGTCCGCGGCACGTCGAGCATCGCCTCGCTCCCCTGAATCTCGTCCGCGTGCTTCAGAAACGTGCGGACCATCCAGGCGTGCGCGAGGATCTGGTTCAGCCGGACGACGGCCTCTTCGGGGGTCATGTCGCTTTCGCGGGTTCGACGGCCGGGGCGGGAGCGGGTTTCACGCCCCGCTTCGACGCCTCGGTTTCTTCCTTCGAGTAAAGCACGAGGAAGGTGCCCACGGCGACGAGCAGAATCCCCGCGAGGAGTTTCCACCCCGGCATTTCGGGCATCACGAAGCGAAGCGGTTCGCCCGCCTTCGGGTGCCAGACAAAACTCACCAGGGTATTGATGATCGGGGCCAGGCTGAAAATCATGGGAGCGATGAGAATTCGATAACTGGACACATCGAAATCGGGATTCAGTTTCTTGACCTCGGCACCGGCCGCCATCGCAGCCTTCGAAGCGAAGATTACACAAATCGCGCCGATCGCACCCGCGACCCCGGCCAGCGCGCTGAATACCAACCCCGTCGTCTTCCACTGGGGCGTCGCGTCGTCCCGGACTGCCATCAGGACGACGGGCACGACCACGGCCAATAGGAAATACGCCACGCCGACGCACAAGATCGACGCCAACCTCCCGCCCATTCCGATCGGAGCCCCGGCCGCATTAACCTGCGACAGGACCGAACCGCCGAAAAACACGAGCGGGACGTACGTCCCCCACGCCAGGCCGGCCCCGATCACGTAGCCCCACCACGGGATTGTCATTGCGGGAATCCCCCCTCGGAAAAAGAAATCGGGCCCCGGTTTTTCGCGTTCCCGGCTCATCGGAAGCAGGAAGGAACGTGCCCAAACCGATATTCGGACTTTACGAAAAAAGCCCACGGCGGACGACCGTGGGCTTATGGGTAGGAATGACCCTGCGGGGATTCGAACCCCGGTCCCAGCCTTGAAAGGGCTGTGTCCTAGGCCTCTAGACGACAGGGCCATAACCCCCGGGCCGGGCCGGCGGATAGGAAAAAATACGGCGCGGCAGGGGGGCCGTCAACGGCTCGGCTTGGTAGACCGCGGCCGGCCCGGCCGCCTCCGCTACCTCAGTCGAACAGCCGCAATAGAAGAGCGGCCGGGCCGGCCGCGGTCCACAATACCCGTAAGCCGAACCCTTCCTGCCGGTAGACACCTCTAAATGCCGGCAAGTTCGCCCCGGACGACTACAATGGTCGCGTCCGATGCCCATATTCCATACGGAGGACCACGCATGGCCAGCGCAAACGTGCTCGAACTGACGACCGATAACTTCGCGAACCACGTCGGCGCCGGATCGCTCGTGGTCGCCGACTTCTGGGCCCCGTGGTGCGGGCCGTGCCGCGCCCTGTCGCCCGTCATCGACCGCATCGCCGATCAATACGCCGGCCAGGTGAAAGTCGGCAAAGTGAACGTCGACGAAAACCCCGACCTCGCCATGAAGTACGACGTGGCCACGATCCCCCGGGTGCTCATGTTCAAAGGCAGCGACCAGCCGGTCTTCGCCCACGTCGGCACCATCTCCGACGCCGACCTGTCGAAGGTGATTCAGGCGAATATGTAATGCGGAGGTGACGGCCCCCCCGCTTCACCCGCTCGCACGCGGGAGGATGAGGCAATCCGGAGCCGACCGGCGGCCGCCGTCGGGTGCAGCGACTTGTTATCCGCCGTCCTCGGAGAAAGCGAAGTCGCGAATCATTTTGGCGATTTCTGTTTGGCCTCGCTCCATTGCAAAGGCAATCGCATCCATGTTGGTCATGTTCTCGCCGATATACCTCACGGTGTAGTCGATGCCGTTGTCCAGCAACCAATTGACAACATGCTTGTGTCCGCCGTAGATTGCACTGAAAAGCGGATTCCGAGTTGGCTCGGACGTGTCCAATATGGCGCCTTTCGCATGGAGGTACTTGACCATTTCTAAATCGCCGTTCGACGCGGCAAAATCAAGCGCGTTGCTATCCGATATCCCTGAGTTCTTGTTGACGTCCAACCCAGCGGCGATTAGATATTTGGCGATTTCCGGCTGGCCTCGCATGATCGCTAAGTGAAGCCATGTGCCAAACGGTGTGACAGTGTGCAGGCGGTCGGGTTTCGCTTCGATGTACGCTTTGAAAGCAGCCAGATCGCCTTGGTTGATCGTTTCGCGAGCAACCTTCAGGACCGGAGGATCAGCTTCAGCGTGGGCATCAGTCATTGAAGGATGCGCCTCTTAGCGGATAACACCAAGCTCACCGGCCCGGCCGAGCCCCCGGTATGCCACGCGACTCCTCGGCGAGCCATGCAAATCAAGTCACGTGGCCGGGTCTGCTGCAACGCCTGATTCGGCGTCTGAGTTGCCCACGACGATAACCTCGATGCCGCCCTCGCACCAGTCCGGCACTCCCAGGCGGACCATGTGGAACCGGATCGTCACCTCGCACGCCTCCGACTGGCGGTAGATGCGGAACCTCCGGTCGGCCCACCGAGCCCGCATCTCCGCGGCCCACGCCCGGATGACATGCTCCGCCGCGGCCTCACGCCCATCGCCGGACAGATGCAGGTGGTTGACGAACGCTTCGCGGCCGATGGGGTCAAGCGACTCGTAGCCGCGCGACCGTCCAAGCTGCTCAGCGTCGTACACGCACCCATCGATTTCCACGAGCGACACCCGTGCGCCCTCCGCCGACGAACGAAAAAGCTCAGCGGCGGCGGGAGTGGCCTGCCGAGCAGCAGAAAAACCTATGACCCGCCGTCCGCTGCAGTACCTTGTTCGGCGTCTGTGGCCAGCACCGATTCTAGGAACCGGCAGTGATGGCGTGAGCGTCGTCCGTGGGGTCCGACCATTCCGCATTCCAGAGTTCGCGAATTCG
Organism: Fimbriiglobus sp.; assembly: GCA_036493815.1. Taxonomy (GTDB): domain Bacteria; phylum Planctomycetota; class Planctomycetia; order Gemmatales; family Gemmataceae; genus DASXPC01. The sequence goes on from DASXPC010000133.1 coordinate 3,076, forward strand.
GGCCAACACTTCAGCGGGATCGCGTCCCTCCGCCTTGTACGCTTGTGCGGCATGACGAGCGACATCAACAATTAGCAGACCCCAAGCTCCGGGGTCCTTCCACGTAGTTCGCAACGTCAACTGCTGTGGTGCACCAGGAGCGGCCCACACACGGAGCACCTCGACAGCGGTCAAATTCTCATCGGCGAGGGGAGGAACTTCGAGACTGTTCTTGTTGACGCGCTTGCCAAACATTAAGCTCTCCTCCGCCGTCGAACAGGTGATTATCCCAATCCACGCATTGGGATAAACCGGAATCCTGTTCTCCATTCGTTTTCAGCTAACCCGATGTATTCCTTACACTTCGGTCGAATCAATCGTATCGCGGCCATCGACAATTCGCAATGGGCTGAGTTCTTCCGCCGCGGGATCGGTTCGGAGGGTCGTCGCTCGAAGACTCGCTCGACCCACCCTACGAACTCCGCGAGGGGTTGCGGGTGCCGATCCCGGAGAAGTGTTTGGCACCGCCGCGGCCCGCGAGGGCCGGATGAGCGAGTGCGAGATTCGAATCGTCCCGACGCAGCATTACGGTGGACGCAAGGTCTTCCCGAAGGTCAACCCAAAACGCCGGGGGATTCGTTCAGGAATCCACCCCCTCGTCCGTCGTTTTCACTTGACTCGGGGGCCATGAGAAGGGTTCGGCCTCTGCCCGCTCACCCACCGGCTGGCTGGTACTCAACATACTCGGCGACCTGCTGCGGGGGGAACGAGTCCATCACGAAGTTCTTGCACCACGCCCGCGCCCGCTGCCCGACCTGCGGCCCGCCCTCCTGCTGACCCCGCAACCGGGCAGAGGGGGGGACATGGATGATCACGATCCCGACCGACTGCCGGAACCGCTCCTCCTGCTCGTCCTTCGGAACCGGCCACCCCTCCCGCGGGACCGGGGCCACGCGGAGTCGGAGGCTGACCCCGCCGGACGGGCTTGCCGATACCGCTTCGATGACGCCCTCGTTGTCCGGCGGCCGGCTCGGGAAGAAGGCCGCGGACACCTGCGACACTC
>DASXPC010000134.1:0-8756 GCA_036493815.1 Fimbriiglobus sp.
GAGAGGACGGGCAACATTCCCTCTTCGCCGTCGCTCAGTTTGTCCGACGCCCCGACGGCTTTGTAAATCACCGGACCCAAGCCGTCCGGCACGGTAATCGTCCACGCGAACCCCCGGGATTCGCCCGCCGGAATCTCGAAGGCGACGTCGGTAGTCAGATTGCCGATCCGTTCGTCGACCGACTTCCCGGTGCGGGCGTCGGTGAACGTGAGCCGGACCTTCCCCTGCTGCGGTCGCGGCGACTGATTGCTCACCTTCACGGTGAACGCGAGCACGTCCCCTTCGCGGAGGAAGCGCGGCGGGTTCGGCTGCACCATCAGGTCCTTCGCGGTCACGACGTCGTCCCGCAGATACCCACTGCGGGCTTGTTTGTCGTGGGCGAAGCCCATGAACTTCCACTTCGTAAGGGCTTCGGGCATGGTGAACTGCATGCGCACCGTGCCGTCCGCGCCGGTCGTCAAACTCGGGAAGAAGAACGCGGTTTCGTTCAGATTTTTTCGAGCGGAAACTTTAGAGAGGTCGGGGCCTTGCGAGCCGCCGCCGGGTTTATCGTCGGCCATTTCGCCCAAGGCGTCTTTCGCGAGTGCCATCCGGTTTGCGCCCATCGCCGATGCGGCGTCCATCGGGGCGGCGCTCGCTGGGGCTGGCATGCCACGACCTCCGTAGCCTCCGAACCCAGGTGCCGTCAAGTATCTATGCAACCAAAACCCCTGAGTGAACTCGTTCGGGAAGTGGCGGTAGGTCCGGGTGCCGTCGCGGTAGTCGGTCCGCCACTGTCCGGCGAGTTGATTGAGGTAGTGCGACACGTTCTGGAAACTGACGTTTAGGTTCGACGAGTCGTACCGGAAGACGTTGAATTTATGCAGCCAGTCGTGGGGCAGATACGCGTCGAGCGATTCGTCGTACAGTGCGGCCACAAATTCCGCCGCCACCTTCATCGCTTTCGGTCCGGTCACCACGGCCGTGTACGATTCCTTCTGCCCCGGTTCCAGCCGCGAGACGAACCGTTCCCATTTCACGGTCAGGTCTTTGTTGCTCCACGGAACGTCCACGTGCCGGTTTTCGGCGTAGGCGCGGTTCTCCTTCACGAACGTAACCCGCACCGTAAACCCGCCCCGCATCGCTTCCGTGACGGCCTGTTTCAATTGAACTTGTGTCTTCTCGGGGTCGGTCCAGAAGCTCTGGAGGATTTTCCGCCGGTGCTCGACTTCGACGAACGCCCGACCCCTGTCATATCCTGTGCCCCACACTGCGGTGAACTCCTGACCCGGTTCGAGGCTCCACTTCGGGGCGTCGAACAAATTGGGGATTTTGAGTCCGAGCTTCGTGGCATTCGGGTCGAGGACGCGGAGCGTATCCTGGGCGGTGACCGGCTTGCCGAATTTATCCTGGGTTTCGACGACGGCCCGGAAGTACCCTTTCCCGAGCGTCAGGGCGATCTCGGCGGTGCCGTCTTTCGCCGTCTCGAACGGTTTGGTGGCGATGACTTCACCGAGCGGCCAGACACGGGGGTCGGTCGGGTCGGGCTTCGCTTCCTGACCCGGAGGAATTCCCACGACCGTGCGACCGCCCCGGCGGATCGGTCGGGGGACCGGAGTGTTTTGGCCGAGAATGTCGGGGCGGGTCAGTGTTTCGGGCGGAATGAGTTTGTAAACCTTGAGCGTTCCCTTCGCCGATTGCCCTTCGCCGTTCAGCGTTTGCGAGGTGATTTTCAGTTTGAACTCTTTCTCCGCGACCAGCCACGAATCCCGATTGATGTTCGCCTGCAGGGCGGTGTAGCCGACGGTCACGGCCTTGTCCCCGCTCCGCGTTTCGCCCGTCAGGTCGGTCACGTCGGCGTGGACGGTGAAGCGAAAAGAGGGTTCGTCCTTTTCGGGCACGGTTGGGTCGGGCTTGGCCGTAAACGTGACCGTAAACGTTCCGTCGGCTGCCGTCATGGCCGAACCGTGTACGATTTCCTGGGCCGTGCCGCGGTTCGGCGGCACCCGCCACCAGAAGCAGTCGTACCACCAGATCGGGTACCGTACTTCGCGGGTCACGCGGTACTGGACAATGGCCCCGTTGATCGCGGCGCCGGTGTAGGCGAGGGCTTTGCCGACGACTGTGACCGGACCGCCGAGCTTGGCCGGCTCTTTCGGCGGATCGATCGTCACTTGGAACTTCGGCCGCTTGTACTCCTCGACGTTGAATCCGGTCTGGCCGTTCGGCCCGTCGGTGACCCGTACCGTCATGTGCCCAGATAGCCGGTCTCGTGGGGCGGTGAAGCTGCCGTTGAACGAACCGTAGTCGTTCGTCCTGGACTGCTGCTTGGCGATTTCCTTGCCGTTGACGTCGAAGAAGGTGAGCGTGACCGGCCGACCGGCCATTGTCGAGTAATTGTCGGCCGCCTGGTTGACGTCGAGGCAAATGCCCTTGTATCGGACCGTTTGCCCCGGGCGGTACAGAGAGCGGTCGGTGAACAATACCGTTGCCGTGGTCGGCGTCGGCTCACGGTAGTTACCGTAAGCGTACACGTCCTCCGCAACGGCGAGGGATTGGTCCCCGTGCGAAACCAGTAGAAGCATCCCCAGCCGCCGGCGGACGTCGGCGGCCGTGGCCACAGTGAACAAGCCGTTTGCGTCGGTTTGCACCGCAGCGGGGCGCAGGGTGAAACCGCCACTTTGATTCCGGTCCCAAACCCGGACGGTCGCTCCCGGTATTGGATCCCCCCCTTTGGCCGTCAGCACGAATCCTCCGACCCGATTCCCGTCGTACCGGTTCCGAAGGACGACGGCGAGTTCGCTGACCCAGAAGTCGGTCGCGGAAATCGTGTTGTCGGAGTCGGAGAAGTCTTCTTTGGTGCTGGCGAACAGGAAATAGAAACCCGGCTTTAAGTCTTTCGGCAACGGCACGTTCTGCGTGCGGGCGTGAAAGTCGTCGGTGGCGGGAAGGTCGGCGGCGAACGCGGCGACCGGCTGTTGCCGGAGAAACTCTTTGCGGTCTTCGTCCGTGATCCCTTCCGGCCGCCAGCGGCCCTGCTTGACCCGGGCCGACCAATCCGCCGGATAAACACGAAAATAGGCTTTGACGACGTTGCGATACGTCACGCGGGCGACAGGGTACGGTTCGGTCCAGACCCGTTCCGTCCGGATCGAGATTTCCTTCGCCTCGATTTGGGCGACCAGATTGTGGCACTGCTTGCCGCCGGGGGAATTCGGGAACGCGTTCGCCCCTTGCAGGGCGATGGCGCGGGCCTCGACGAAATCGTTTTCCTCGTGCACGGCCGAGGCCCAACCGAGACGCGCGAGGGCCGAAAGGGGGTGGTCGGCATATTTCTCGGCCAAGGCCTTCATCGCCGCCTTGTACCGGGCCAATTTCACTTCACCGAAGCAGACGTTTTTCGCATAGTTCAACCGCTGGATGTCGGCGTCGAGGAACGCCGACTTGTCCGCATCGGCTTTGTGATAGGTCAAAACCGCCTGGAAGAGTTTCACCGCCTTGAACTTCGGCGACTCGGCGTCGGTAGTCACCGGCTTCCAGGCCAGAAATTCGTCGACGCCGGCCAGGATCGGGCTGGCGGCGTCGAGTTCGAACGCGTCCTGCGGCTTCGCAATGCCTTGTTCGCCAGAGGTGTAGAAGGCGAGGGCTTCGAACGCGAGGAAGTCGTACAGGGTGGGCCGATAGGCGTCCGGCACCGTGCCCTTTTCCAGAAGGGCGTCGTACGTGCCGATCTTAATGGATTTCAACGACGTGTCGTCGGCCAGAGCCGCCGTGAAGTGCTTGTCGACCTCGGCAAAAAGCCGCGGCAGGTCCCAGGTCGTAAAGTCTTCCCCCGGCGGTGCCGTGGTGGCGGTGCGGTTCATGAACCGCCAACGGTTTTGCTGGAAGTATTGCCAATACCAGTGGGCGAGCACCGCCTCCATGGGCGGTTTCATTTCCGCCGGGGCCTTCGCGATCTCGGTCTTCATCCGGGTTACCCGCTCCTCGGGTTTCCCGCCCTGTATTTGGCCTTCGAGAAAGATCTTTTTGGCAATCGCCTTGATCGCTTCGGGAAAGGCTTTGTCCTTCACCGCCGATTCGATGATCGGACCCAGTTCTTCGATGGCCGTTTTGGGAAGTCCTTTATTCACGGCATCTTCCACTTTCTTCCACCTCGCGGCCCGGGGGGAATCGTCGGCGAAATTGGCGGCAAACAGAAGTGCGGCTGCGGCACCGGCGGCCAGAACCAACGCGGCAGCAGCTCGAGATGGTCGAAAAATCATGTCTATCGCCCCGGGCGGAGGAGAGAACGGGCACTCGCCAGTTTAGACGTGATTCCCGCCGGCGGCGCCGGCGGGCGTTACGGCCGCGTTACAAAGTCGGAAACACGCGAATAGCGCGGGATGAGGTGCGGTTACTTCCCGAAAACTTCTTCGAACGTCTCCCGCATCAGTGCCCAAGACTTTTCGTCCGCGTTCTTGTTGTAGGCGATGCCCTTCAATCCTTTATTCTCCGCACCCTTGACCGTGAAACTGTGCACCGCACCGGGATACGCCACGAACGTGTACTTCACCCCGGCCCTGTCAAACGCATCCCGGAACTTCTTGACTACATCCGCCGTGACGAACCCGTCGTCCGCCCCGTGGCAGACTACGACCTTTGCCTTGACGTGCTTGACTTCGTCCACGGACGGAGTCGGCAACGCCCCGTGGAAACTGACGACGGCCAATACATCCGGCGTCCCGGCGAGCGCGACCTGAATCGCCGTCGATCCGCCGAAGCAGTAACCAATCACCGCCAGCTTCTTGGGGTCCACAAACTTGTTTTCTTTCAGCACCTTCAGCCCGGCATCCGCCCGGCCGAGCCAGACGGTCTTGTTCGCCCGCGCTTCGCCGGCGAACTTCGATGCGTCGGCCGCGTGCTCGGTGTGCTTGCCGTCGCCGTACATGTCGCAGGCCAACGCGACGTAACCGAGCTTGGCGAGCATCTCGGCTCGCATTTTGGCGTAGTCGTCCAGGCCCCAGAATTCATGAACGACCATCACCCCCGGCCGCTTGTCCGACTTGGCGTCGTCGTAATAGATGACGCCCTTCATCTTCGTGCCTTGGAATTCGTACTCGACGGGCTCCGACTGGATTGCCGCCCCCGCGGCACCGGCGGTTGCAATCACCATCAACGCGGCTCCAAATTGGCGCATGAGATTCCTCCGTGGTGAGAAATGGGCAGTAGTGTTTTATTCTGGACGGGATGACGGTGGGAGTGGGTGTGGCGAGAGAAGGTTCGTTCATTAACTGCAAGAATTAAACTTCTAATTCCACTTGAACAACTTCTTGCCCACGGCGAAGCTGGCGACGGTCCACGCGAGGAGTATCAGCACCGGTAGCCAGATCGACTCGAATCCGGCTCCGTCGTTGATGACGGCCCGAAGACCGTTGTTGAGTGCCGTGAGCGGTAGCGCCTGGATGAAGGGTTGCATGGTATCGGGGTAATTTTTGGCGCTGAAGAAAACGCCGCACAATAGCCAACTCGGCATCATGACGGCATTCATCAACCCGGCTGCGACTTCCATTCGCGACGCCCGACTGCCGATGAGCAAGCCGATTCCGGAAAAACAGAACGCTCCGAGCACGACCATCACGACGAGCGCGAGCCAGTTTCCGCGAACTTTGATGTCGAACGCGATGTAAGCAAAAGTCAGAAAGAAAAGGATGTCGATGGCGACGAAAACGAATCGGCCGATCGAGACGGACAGGAACAAGTCCCGTTTCCGCATCGGGGTCGCCAGGAGTCGCTTGAGGAGTTTTTTCACCCGCATGTCGACGAAAAGAAATCCGATGCCGAATAGCCCGCCACCCATCAGGTTCATGCCGATAAGGCCGGGGATGAGGAAGTCGATATACCGGCCGCCGGGCTCTTCGAACGTGATCCGTTTCGGCTGTGTCCGGTTTGGTTGGTCGTAGCGCAACAAAGCCGCTTCGGCGGCGTTTTTCGCGTGGACGCAATCCGGCCGGGTCGGATCGAGCAGGTACTCGTAGCCCGGGGCCGTGCCGATCGGAAGGATAACCAGAGTCGTCGTCGCGGTCCGCAGCCGGTTACGGGAGGTGGCTTCGTCAAAGTCTTTCGCCAGGTCGATTTGGGGGTCGTTTTTGAGCGCGTCGACGAGTTTCTCCGCCCCGGCCATGCCGGCCGGGACGTCGACTTTCATCTTCTCCACCGGCCGATTACGGAACGCCAACCCCAGGATCACGCACAAAAGAATCGGAAACCCGTAGACCCAGAACAGGGCGGCGGGCTCGCGGAGGAACTCTTTGAATCGCGAGATGGTCAATTGCCACAGGGGCGACGACGGCCGATCCGGGGTCATGCCGCCTCCTTTTCGTCCCGCAGGTGCCGGCCGGTGAGGGCGACAAAAACGTCTTCCAGTGTCGTACTTCGGGTCGTCAGCCCGGCGAGAGTCAACCCACTCTCGCGGACGTGGTTCAAGACCGCGGGCAGGGCGACGTGGGGTTCCGTGACCGCAAAGAGGTATCCACCGTCTTCCGGCCTTACGGACGACACGGTCGGCAACCTTCCCGCGGCTTGCTGGTCCAGCGTTTGTCCTTCCGCCAGATTCAGTTCGATCACGTGTTCTCCACCGATCCTGGCGATGAGTTCCCGGGGAGTGCCCAGGGCAATGACCTTGCCGTGGTCGATCACCGCCACGCGGTCGCAAAGGCGTTCGGCTTCGTCCATGTAGTGGGTGGTGACGACGACGGTCCTGCCGCGAGCCTTGAACGCCCGAATCACGTCCCACAGTTGCCGGCGGGATTGCGGGTCGAGTCCAGTGGTAGGCTCGTCCAGGAATAGCAGATCGGGCTCGCCGACGAGGGCGCAAGCGACGGCCAGCCGTTGCCGTTGACCGCCGGAAAGTTTCGAAACGTACGACCGGGCCTTTTCCTGCAGCGAAACCGTCGCAATGGCGTCTTCGGGTGAAATGCCGTTTTTGTAAAACGACCGGAACAGTGTCACCACTTCGCGGACGGTCAATTTGTCGGCCAAACGGGTGTCCTGCAGCGAGATGCCGATCTTTTCCCGGAGGGCCGTTTCGTTGTTCCGCCAAGTCATGCCGAGGATTTCGACGTCCCCCCCGGTGGCGGACAGAAGCCCTTCAAGGATTTCGAGAGTGGTTGTTTTCCCAGCCCCGTTCGGACCCAAAAGGCCGAAACACTCGCCGGTTGGCACGTCCAGATCGAGCCCGCAAACAGCTTCGACCGGCGGCTTGCCCGGGTAGGTCTTCAGCAGATTTCGGCAGCGGATGGCGGAAGGCATCAAAACAGTTTAGCGACACCCCGACGGTGCGGCACGTTCCTACCCAATCGTGACACCCTTCCGATACAAAGCGAAGCCGTCCATCGTCCAGGCGACGGAAATGTGAAGGGCTGCTCCGAGCCAGATCGACCGGGTTTTCAGACTGATAAGTCCCAGGGCAAACCCGGCCACGATCGACCCGCAGCATTCGGGGAACGGCTTTTGAAAATGGATCATGCAGTAGGGCACCATCATCACAAAGACGGACCCGACGCCGAACCGGTGCTTTGTACCGTGTACCAGAAACCCACGAAAGAAGAACTCGAGGGTGCAAAACTGCAGGGCGTAAACGAGTTCGAAAAAGAGATAACTTGACCGGTCGAGCCGGCCGCCCCAGTCGGCTCCGTACATCGGATAAGTCAGAAGAAACCGCTGGGAATGGGAGACGAGCCAGATGATTGGCACCATGATCGCTAGCATGCCGACGTAGAGCGGCCAGGCGGAGAAGATTCCTTTGATTTTCAGACCGTAGTCCGAAAGCCGTTCCCGGAACCCGACCTTTACGACAACGGCCGGGATGACGAAATAGGTCAGTGTGGTGATGACCCCCCACCAACCCCAGCGGTTTGTCGGGGAGTCGGATAATCTCAGTAAATCGTCGCGCCAGATTGAGGCGGTCGATTCGTCCACCATCCCGACCATGCGGTCGACAAGATCGGCCAGGGAGTTGAGTGACTGGGTGAAATTCTGGACCATGAGACAGACGGCCGCGGTGACAAGTACGGCGGCGGATTTGCGGTCGATGCCGACAGGCGTATCGGCGGTGTCGGCCCGGGCCGTCCACTCGACGTTCGCGATCGTCTCGCCGATCAATTTCTGCCACCAGCGTCGGATCATAGTCCCCTCGCGGTCCGATACTTTACCGCTTCGCGGCCCCGCGTTCATGGTATGTTTTCGTCAGAGATTTCACCCGGCGATGAGACGGTGAGGCGGCGGGGAGAAAAGTATCCCCGGCCGATTTCCGATTGTTCTGAGAGGAAATGACGACGTCTTTCGCAAGGATTTAACGCTCCCCCGGTTTTCATCTTTTGTGTGGCTTGGGTCGCCGGGTGTCCCGGTCCGAAATGAATAACCGGTTGATGAGTCATCGTTCGCCAAAATCGCTATATGATAGGAGTTGAGGATGCCGTTCACCCGTTCGGAGAATGCCCGGTGACCCCAGAAAATACTGTCGACACCATCACCGTGGACCAGCGTCGGGCCATTTTCAAATCCCTTGTCGAGTCCCAGGACGGGGGGATGTCCGTGTCGGTTTCGCGCGCCGAAACGGCCAAGGCCTTTTCGGTTTCCGAAGAAGACGTGATCGGGATCGAGCGGGAAGGTCTGGAACACCAGTGGCCGCCGCTCTAGCCCCCGGCCGGGCTTTTTCCCGAATGGCATCGCAAAAGCGAACGAAACCCGATACATTGGGGGTGCGGTGGGGTGGTACCCGCCGCCAGACGTCGGACGTG